>NZ_BAAATR010000008.1:0-226283 GCF_039533515.1 Kitasatospora cystarginea
AGAAGAAGTGGTGTTTCAGAGGATTGGCCGCCCCGGGACCGTCCGCGCCGATGCGTGTCCGGTGCTCCCTGCCGAGCGACTAGAGAACACTACCCCTGTCGGAGGCCGTGGGCAAATCCCAGTGCCCGATGATCCGGGTGCATGCCTCGCGGCCGACCTTGACGCACTCGCCGTTCGGGTGATCGTTGGACACGATCCAGTGGCGGGCGGCTTCGGGGGCCCGGCCGTTCTCGGCGTGGCGGCGCATGAGTCGGGTGTCCCGTACGTGGTCGGCGGCATCCACGTACCAGAGTTCGCTCAGCAGCATGCGGACCTCGGACCAGGGGGCGTCGGCGTTGGCGAGGTAGTTGCCCTCGGTCACGACCAGTCGGGTGTGCGGTCGGATCACGTGCCGAGCGGCGACCGGTTCGTCGAGTGTCCGGTCGAAGTCAGGGGCGTAGATGTCGCGGAAGCGCTCGGCGAGGACTCGGCGCAGTAGGGCTACGTACCCTCCGGCGTCGAAGGTGGGCGGGGATCCCTTGCGGTCGCGCAGGCCGAGGCGTTCGAGTTGGGCATTGGAGAGGTGGAAGCCGTCGAGCGGGAGGTAGGCCGCTGTCTCGGCGCCCTCCCGGCGGTTGATCTCGTCGACCAGGTAGCGGGCCAGTGTCGACTTTCCGGCGCCGGGCGGGCCGGCCAAGCCGAGGATGGTGCGGCCGACGGCGCGGGTGCGACCGTGCAGCAGGTGGAGGGCCGATGCGACCAGTTCCGCGCGGCCGTTGAGCGGAGACGGTCCGATGGGCGACTGTCCCGTGTCTTCGGACGCCACACGGCGGGGCTCCGCAGTATCTGGAACAGAGCTGATCAGAGCGGAGACGTCGGGTGGGGTACTGCTGCCGCTGTCGCCGTCCACGTGCATGGTCGCACCCTACTCATCACTCATCAGCGTTGGCGCTGGGAACCCGAGTCATCGGTGTTGTTGCTGAGCACCGGAGTCTCCAGTGTCAGCGTGCCCGCGTCGGCATCCAATCGGGCGGCGACGCCGAGCGGCACGGTGAGGCTGCTGGGGCCGTGGCCGAAGCCGAGTTCCCAGAGGACCGGTACGCCGAGCGGACCGAGCCGATCGAGCATGAGCTCGCGTACCTGGTCGAGCGGACCGCAGCCTTCCCAGGAACCGAGCGCGATGCCCGCCACGCCGTCCAGGGCACCGGAGCGGACCAGCTGGGTGAGGACGCGGTCCAGCCGGTACAGGTGTTCGTTGACGTCCTCCAGGAGAAGGATCGTTCCTGCGAAGGACGGGCGGGCGGTCGGGGCACCCCGGTCCGCAGCGAGGGTGGAGGCGCAGCCGCCGGCCGTGAGACCACGGGCCCGACCGGGCACCAGCGCTTCAACGGTGGGCGACGTGAGCCGCAGGGTGTCCGCGGGGTGGAAGAGGGTGCGGCGCAGGTGCTCCGCCGTCGGACCGTCGGCGATGAAGGCTGCGCCCGAGGCCATCGGCCCGTACAACGTCGGGATGCCGAGGCGCCATGAGATGGTCTCGTGCAGGACGGTGATGTCGCTGAAGCCCACCAGTGCCTTCGGAGGCGCACTGCGGAGCGCCTCCCAGTCGAGAAGGTCGACCATCCGCTGCACGCCGAATCCGCCTCTGGCGCAGATGACGGCGGCGATGGTGGGGTCGAGCCAGGCGCGCTGGAAGTCCGCGGCACGGGCGGCGTCCGTGCCGGCCAGGTGGCGGATGGTCGGATGGGTGTCCTGGAGGTGTTCGGCGGGCACGACCTCGAGGCCCCAGCTGCGAAGGATCTCGGTGCCGGCGGAGAGCCGGTCGGGTTCGAGCGGGCCGCTCGGAGCGACCAGTGCGACCCGGTCCCCGGGTACCAGGCGGCGCGGCCGTCGGTCCGGGGTGGGAGGCTGGAACCGAACCATGGGCGAGGTCCTCTCTCGGGGAGGCGGCGTATGGCGTTCAGCCACCAACCGTATGCCCGCTCGGACGGTTCCTGATCACCCGTCTGGTCCCGGTCTCTCGTCGGCAGAGCAACTCGTGGACAGACGAGGCCCGGTCATGTCGACGGCAGAGTCTTTCGTGGACGGAAACGGCCCAGCCGGGTCGTCCGCGGAGCATGTCGTCGACAGAGACAGTCCGGAACAGAAGCGCTCCCCTGCCGAGTCTTCCACTCTCGGACTGACCGGTCGTCGGACCTGCATGCCGACAGCCGCGCACCCGTACCGTCCGGCGCGGTGGTCCGGCGCGGTGGTCCGGCCCGGCCGCCAGGCGACGGCCGAGCCGGAGCGAGCGCCGACATGAGAACCGGCGCGAGGACCGCTGTGCCGAGGCGGAGCCTTCAGCGCATGCCCATGACCTGCCGGACCTCGGCCAGCGTGGTGTCGGCGCAGGCGTTGGCTCGTTCGTTCCCGGCGCGGAGGACGGCACGCAGGTGGGCCCGGTCGGCCGCGAACTCGGCTCGGCGGGCGCGGATCGGGCGGAAGCACTCGTTGACCGCCTCGGTGACGCGCCGCTTCAGCGCGGCCGAGCCGCCGTCACCGATCTCCTCGGCGATCTTCTGCGGCTCGCCGCCCTCGCACAGGGCCGCGAGCAGGAGCAGGCTGGACACCTCGGGGCGCTGCTCGGGGTCGTAGCCGATCCGCCGTTCGGTGTCGGTCTTGGCGCCCCGGATCAGGCGCGCGGTGTGGTCCTCGTCCATCCCGAGGGCGATGGCGTTGCCCCGGCTCTTGCTCATCTTTCCGCCGTCGGTGCCCAGTAGCAGCGGGGCGTCGGAGAGCAGGGCCTCGGGTTCGGTGAAGACTGCGGCGCCGTACCGCTCGTTGAAGCGGCGGGCGATGGTCCGCGCGGTCTCCAGGTGCGGCAGCTGGTCCCGACCGACCGGGACCAGGTTCCCTTTGCAGGAGAGGATGTCTGCGGCCTGGTGCACGGGATAGGTGAGCATCAGTCCGCTGACCGAGTTCTGCCGGGAGTGCACGATCTCGTCCTTGACCGTGGGGTTCCGCTGGAGTTCCGCGACGCTGACCAGGCTGAGGAAGGGGAGCATCAGCTGGTTGAGGGCGGGCACGGCGCTGTGGGTGAAGATCGTGGCGCGTTCGGGGTCGATGCCTGCCGCCAGGTAGTCGAGGACGAGCTCCTCGGCGCGTTCGGCGGGTCGGTCGGCGGTGTCGCGGTCGGTGAGTACCTGGTAGTCGGGGATGACCACGAACAGTTCGACACCGAGCCGCTGCAGCCGCACCCGGTTCTGCAGGGTGCCGAAGTAGTGGCCGAGGTGGAGCGGTCCGGTGGGACGGTCCCCGGTGAGGATGCGGTAGCGGCTGGGGTCCTGCTGGACCTGGGCGGTGCTGGTCTGCACTGCTGGTTCTCCTTCGGGCGGGCCGACGGCGGGTTGCCGGTGGCTGGCGGTACGTCGGCACGACTGCGCCGCCTGCCGGCGGCGGTGTGCCGGTGGGGCACGTCCGTCGGTGCGGCCCGCGAGGGAGACAGAGCAACAGGGCCGCCCGTACGGACGGCCCTGTGGTCATGCATGAGTGGGAGCCGCCCTAGGACGGCCACCAGCTCAGGCACGGAAGATGCTTCATGGCTGCGAGGTTAGCGCTTCGCCGCCAGTGGCCGCCAAGGCCTTTCCGGGCTGCCGGTCGCCGGTCAGACTTCGAACGATCACTGCCGGGGTTCCTCGCGCGGGCATCGCTCCGGAAGAGCTCGGCAGCCATGACCTGACCGGCCGTCCGCCCGGTCGGTAACGGCTTGTCAGTCTTCCGATTCCCCTTGGCTGGCCATGCGCTGGTACGGCAGGATCATCCGACCAGCTTTCGGAGGGCCCGTACTGATGACCTCGCTCGACCAGTCCGCATCCGACGACTCCCCGGACCGGTCCAGAACGCCAGACCGCGACGTAGCGGACGCCGAGGCCACCACGGCGGCCTGGCTCCTCGCCGGCCTGGCGAGCAGACTCCGCACGGCGTACGAGCAGGGCGCCGACATCCGGCTGCTTGCGGAGGCCTGCCGGCAACCCGAGTCGGAGGTGCGGCGACTACTGGAATTCGCCGGGGCCAGGACCGGCCTGCGGCCGGGCGGACTTCCGCTCACCCGAACGGCGGGTCGCGCCGCCGGTCCGACGGCGCCCTTCCCGGAGTGGCAGGAGTTCCGGCGGATCCGCCGGCCGACGCCCTCCCGCCGACTGAGCCGGCTGCACCCGCGCGGTGAGCCGGCGCCCGAACCCGAGCCGGCACCGGAACCCGCGCCGACGATGCCCGATCAGGAACCCGCAGGCGGATCGCGCCATCCGGCGGAAGATGCACCCGCATCGGCCGAAGCGCCGACGCACATGCAGCCGCACGATCACACGGCCGCCCCGCTGGGGGTCCTGATCGGCGCCTCCCCCGCTTACGCGGAACCGCCGAGCGCCCCGAGCTCCTCGGCCCCGCGCCGGGTACCGGTCGACCTGGTGCGGATGAGCCGGGGCACCAGCCTGGTCGTACTGCCCTCCTGGCGCACCGCCATCGCGGTGTCGGTACCGACCGAACAACTGCTCGCGGAGACCGGGCTGGCCTTCGAGGACCTGACCGGCGCCCGGCTCACCGTGCTGATGAACCCGGACGCGCTGCACGACCGCGAGCTGGACCTGCGCGCCTGGCAGACGGAACGCGGGCCGGCGGCCACCGGGGGATGACGTCCGTCAGCACCCGGCGTTCGGCACGTACCCGAGGTGCACCGGGGCCGGCGGCTGCGCGGCGGCACCGGCCGCCGGCTGCGCCAGGCTCTCCCTGAGCGCCGAGAGCAGTGCGGGCAGTTGCGGTGGCCAGAGCGCCTCGGCCCGTTCGTCCGCCAGATCGGCCGGGCTCCACCAGCGCCAACCCAGGATCCGGTCCACCGCGTGCGCCGCGCTGACATCGCCCAGCGGGCCGCGCCGGGGTCCGCTGGTGAAGTAGATGTGCTCGTGCTGACGGACCGGGGTGCCGTGCCAGGTGAAGTCGTGTTCCCAGGTGCAGAGCAGCGGGCCGGGCGCGAGATCCGTCCAGCCCGTCTCCTCCCACAGTTCGCGACGCGCTCCCTCGGCCGGCGACTCGCCGGGTTCGATCCCGCCGCCCGGCATGGTCCAGTGCACGCCCACCTCGACGTTGTCGGATCTCAGTAGGAAGACCGCGCCGTCGGATGCCAGTACCGCGGTTCGCGCTGCTCGCCTCGGAGTTCGCATCGAATCACCCTCGCAGGGACCGCTGTCGTTGTCGAGCAGGATCAGCGCCCTGCCCTCGGCGGTTGGCGGGAAACCCGGGCTCCTCGGGCGGCACCGCGGTTCTACGCTGTGCCCATGCCCGCACCTCTGATCCTCCTGCCCTCCGATCCGTTGACACCGCGTCGACCGGACCCGCACTTCGTGTGGGAGGCCCAGCTCATCCGCGAGTTGGGTGGAGAGTACGCACTCATCGACCATGATGCGCTGGTCTCCGGGGACGCCGTCGCGGCGGTCCGCCGGGTGCCGGAGGGGCACGGACCGCTCTGGTACCGGGGCTGGATGGTGCCCGTACCGGCCTACACCGCGCTCGCCACCGCCCTCACGGCACGCGGCTGTTCGCTGCTGACCCCGCCTGCCGCGTACGCCGACGCCCACGAACTGCCTGGCTGGTACTCGGTCTTCGAGGGTGCGACACCGCCGAGCGCCTGGATTCCCGGCGGCGAACCGGACTTCTCGGCACTCGCGGACGCCGCACGGCGGATCGGCGGGCGGGGTCCGGCCGTCGTCAAGGACTACGTCAAGTCCCGTAAGCACGAGTGGCACGATGCCTGTTACGTACCGGAGCTGGCCGATCTGGACGCGCTGGGCCGGGTGGTGTCCCGGTTCGTGGAACTGCAGGGCGAGTTCCTGACCGGCGGCGTGGTGCTGCGCCGGTACGAGGAGTTCGTGCGGGACGCGGACGGGCGTGCCGTCGAGGCCCGGGTCTGGTGGGTCGACGGCGAACCGGTCCTGGTCGGCCCGCACCCCGACTGCCCCCAGGCCAGGGTTGACCCGGATCTCTCCGAAACCCAGCCGCTGGTGCGCGCGTTGGGCTGCCGCTTCATCACCACCGACCTGGCCCAGCGGGCGGACGGGCCCGGCTGGCGGGTGGTCGAGGTCGGCGACGGCCAAGTCAGCGGCCTGCCGCACGGGATCGACGCCGCCCCGCTGCTGAGCTCGCTCCTCGCCGCGTGAACAGTCGGGCGGGGTAACAGAGGTGAGCAGCGGGGCGGCGTCGATGCCGTCAGCCTGCTGCGGGGATCGCCGCAGCAGGCTGCTCCCGGTCGAGCTCTCCGTCCGCGATGAAGGCGCGCCACAGCCCGGCGTACGCGCCGTCCCGGCGCAGCAGTTCCTCGTGCGTCCCGTCCTCGACCACCCGGCCGCGGTCCAGTACCACGATCCGGTCGGCGCGCTGAGCGGTTGTCAGGCGGTGGGCGATGACCAGGGTGGTCCGCCCGCCGGCCAGCCGGTCCGCCGCGTTGTTGACCGCCGCTTCGGTGGCCAGGTCGAGCGCGGCGGTGGCCTCGTCCAGCAGCAGGATGTCGGGGGCGACCAGTTCGGCGCGGGCGAGCGCGATCAGCTGGCGCTGCCCGGCGGATAGGTTCCGGCCCCGGGCGGTGACCTCGTGGTCGTAGCCGCCCGACAGTCCGATGATCATCTCGTGTGCGCCGACCGCCCGGGCGGCGGCCTCGACCTCCGCGTCGGTGGCGGTGGTCCGGCCGTACGCGATGGCCTGCCGCACCGTCCCGGCGAACAGGTACGCCTCCTGCGGGACGACGCCGAGCCGCTGCCGGTACTGAGTGAGGTCGTACCGGGTGATGTCGGTGCCGTCGATCCGGACGGTGCCACCGGTCGCGTCGTAGAACCGGGCGACCAGCTTGACCAGGGTGGACTTCCCGGCGCCGGTCTCACCGACCAGGGCGACGGTCTGCCCGGCCGGGATGTGCAGGTCGACGGCCGACAGGACGTCCGGGTTGCCGTCGCCGCCGCCGTTGTAGGCGAAGCCGACGTTCTCGAACCGGATCTCGCCGCGCAGCTCCGCCACCCGCACGGGATCGTCCGCGTCGGGCGTACTGGTCGGTGTCCGCAGCAGTTCGCGGATCCGGTCGAGGCCGACGGACGCCTGCTGGTATCCGTCGAAGATCTGCGAGAGCTGGTTGACCGGCGCGAAGAAGAGGTCGATGTACAGCAGGTACGCGACCAACGCGCCGATGGTCAGCGTCCCCGAGTCCACCCGTGAGGCGCCGGCGATCAGCACCAGGGCGGCCGCCGCGCTGGACAGGAACTGCACGAACGGGAAGTACAGCGAGATGTACAGCTGCGCCTTGACCCGGGCGTCGCGGTATTCGAGGCCGCGCGCCACGAACCGGGTGGCGTTGGTCTCCTGCCGGCGGAACGCCTGGACGATCCGCATGCCGGCCACGTTCTCCTGGAGGTCGGCGTTGACCGTACTGATCAGGTCCCGGGAGATCTGGTACTGGACGGTCGACTTGCGGCGGAACACCACGGTCGCGATCACCAGTAGCGGGAGCACCGTGAAGACGACCAGCGCCAGGCCGGCGTCGATGAACAGCAGCGCGACCAGGATCCCGAAGAAGGTCAGCACGCTGACCACGGCGGTGACCACACCGGTCTGCAGGAACGACGATATGGAGTCCACATCGGTGGTCATCCGCGTCATGATCCGGCCGGAGAGCTCGCGCTCGTAGTAGTCCAGGCCGAGCCGGTTGAGATGGGCGAAGATCTTGAGCCGCAGGGTGTAGAGCACGCGCTCCCCGGTCCGTCCGCTGACCCTGGTCTCCGTGCTCTGGACCAGCCAGTCGAGCAGCACGATCGTGAGGGCTGCCAGCGCGGCGGCTGCCACCCCGGACATCGCGGCCTTGCTGACACCGTCGTCGATACCGTGCCGGATCAGGACCGGGAGCGCGAGTCCGGCCGCGGTGTCCAGGGCGACCAGCAGGAGGGCGAGCGCCAACTGGCGGCGGAAGGGCTTCAGCAGGCGGACGAGGCTGAAGTCCGGGTCGCTCGCTTCGGCCTCGGAGACCGGGATGTCCGGGGTGTCCGTGGCCGGCGGGAGCGCGGCCACCTTGGTGAGCAGGTCCGCCCTGTCCTGGTCCGCCGGGGCGGACGGCCCGGACCGGCCGGCCCTGGGGCGCCCGGCCCCGATGTGCCGCTCGCCTCCCTCGGGGTGCTCGACGCCGTTGACCCGCTTGACTCCGTTGACCCGCTCGATCGCGCTGACCTGCTTGGCTCCGTTGACGCGCTCGGCCCCGTTGACCTGCTCGGCCCCGTTGACCTGCTCGGCCGGCCCACCGGAACGGATGGCGGTGGGCGCCGGGGTGCGGTGGCCGGACCCGGTGGGGGCCTCGGCGTCCGGATCGGTGATCAGCGCGCGGTACAGCGGACATCGCTGTTCGAGTTCCTCGTGGGTGCCGACGTCCATCAGGCGGCCGTGGTCGAGCACGGCGATCCGGTCGGCCAGGTGCAGGGTGGACCTGCGGTGGGCGATGAGGAGGGTGGTCCGGCCCGCCATCACCCCGCTGAGCGCCTCATGGATCTCCGCCTCGATCTGCGGGTCCACCGCGGAGGTGGCATCGTCCAGCAGCAGTACCCGCGGGTTGCTCAGGATGGCCCGGGCGAGGGCGATCCGCTGACGCTGACCGCCGGAAAGGGTGAGCCCCTGCTCGCCGACCTTGGTGTCGTAGCCCCCGGGCAGCTCGCGGATGAAGCCGTCGGCCCGGGCGGCCACGGCGGCCGCCTCGATCTGAGCATCGGTCGCGTCCGGCCGACCGTACGCGATGTTGGTCCGGACGCTCTCGGAGAACAGGAAGCTGTCCTCGGGGACGATCCCGACGGTGGCCCGCACCGAGTCGAGCGTGAGCTCGCGCAGATCGTGGCCGTACAGCCGGACGGCGCCTGCGGTCGGGTCGTAGAACCTCGGTACGAGCTGCGCGACGGTCGACTTGCCCGAGCCGGAGGCACCGACCAGTGCCAGCGTCTCACCCTCGGCGAGTTCCAGGCTCAGCTGCTTGAGCACGAGCTCGCCGTGCGGCGAGCCGTTCGGTCCGCTGTCCCGGGAGTCGCCCTGCGAGGTGGCTGGCGCGCCGTCCCGTGCGGCGTCCGGTGCATCCTCTTGCACGTCGTCCCGTACGGCACCGAAGCTGAAGTCCACCTGGTCGAACTGGAGCGCGGGGGCTCCCGGGACGGCGCGGACCACCGGCCGGTCCGACGCCTCGGGCCGGTCCGCACCGGGCAGGACTCCGGGCAGGACGAGGTCGGCCGCGTCCGTGTGCTCCCTCACCACGGGCTGCTGGTCCACCAACTGGAACACTCGCTCCACACCGGCACGGGCCTGCTGGCCGACGGTGATCAGCATGGTGAGCATCCGGACCGGACCGGTCATCTGCGCCAGGTAGGCGGAGAAGGCCACGAAGGTGCCCAGCGAGACCTGGCCCCGCACCGCGAGCCAGCCGCCGAGGGCGAGCACGGCGACCTGCCCGAGCGCGGGCACCGCCTGCATCGCCGGGGTGTAGCGGCTGGTGAGCCGGATCGAGCGGAGGCGAGCGCCGTACAGGCTGCGCGAGGCCTGCTCCAGCTTCCCGCGTTCCTGCGCCTCCTGGCCGAAGCCCTTGACCACCCGGACGCCGCCGACGGCCCCGTCCACGACGCCCGCGACGGCCGCCGCCTCCTGCTGCGCCGCCCAGGTGGCGGGGAAGAGCCGCTTGCGGCTGAACGTCGCGATCCACCAGAGGACCGGACCCATCACCAGTGCGACCAGGGTGAGCGGCGGGGAGAGCCAGAACATCACCAGGATCGACATGCCGAACATCAGGAAGTTGCCGGTCATCATCGGCAGCATCGACAGCAGGCCGTTGATCAACTGGAGGTCGGAGGTCGCCCGGCCCACCACCTGGCCGATGTCGAGCGAGTCCTGTCGGGTGCCGTCCAGCCTGCTGAGCGAGCGGAAGAGGTCCGCCCGCAGGTCGTGCTGGACGTCCACGGCGAGCTGGCCGCCGCAGTAGCGGCGGACCTGGGTGCAGAGGAAGACGAGGACGGCAGCCAGCAGCAGCACGCCCGCCCACGGCGCGAGCGGACGGGTGTGGGCCGTGATGACGTCATCGATGATCAGCTTGGTGATCAGCGGTACGACGGCCGTGACGGCCATGCCCACCAGCGAGGCTCCGAAGGAGAGCAGCACGTTCCGTCGGTAGCGCCAGCAGTAGTGCGCGAGCCTGGTGAGCCAGCCGGGCTCGGCCGCTTGCCGCCGGGCCGGCTCGGGACGGGGGTGGTTGCCGCTCGCCGAACGGGTGGATGCCGAGCCTGTACCGGACAGGTCTCGGTCCGCCCTGCCACCTGGCGAAAGCTCCGCTGTGGATCCGTGAGTCTCAGGCATATTTAGGGATACTAACCATTCGGTCGAGCGGGAGTCCATCGGGTTTCCGACGGGAGCCCGACGGAAGCCCGACGGGCGTGCAGTGACTCGAACAGCGCGCGGCTCGAGCTGCTTCCCGCCTCCCACCAGACTGGACGAACCGACGGTCGCGCGACACCGGTCGGGCGGTCTCCACGGGGACCGCCATTGGTCCTAGGCCTGCTGCAGGGCGGGCGCCGCACCGCGCACCCGGCCGGGTTGCCCGGATCCCGGCCGGTTCGCCGCGGACGGGGCGGCAGTCGGCCCGATCAGCCGATTACCCCGGCCGGCCCGGCCGACACCGCATCCGGAACCCGCCGATCAGTCGAGCGCATCCGGCGGCGGCCGGACCGATCGGCCGAATGTCCGGGTCAGCCGGTCACATCTGCCGCGCCGCCGGCCGCGGCCGCGAAGGCGCCCAGGGCCAGGCTGTGCAGCAGCGCCGCCATACCGTCCCGGCTCAGGCCGGACCGCTCCCCCTGCGCCAACTGCGGTCCTGCGCTGTGGGGGGTCGAGTTGAGCAGGCCGAAGACCGCGTGCACCGCCGCCCGGGCTGTCTGCTCGGCGCCGTCCTCGGCCAGCGCGGGGAACGCCTGGCGGACGACGTCCACCCAGAGCTCGACATAGCCCCGCTGGAGGCGCCGCACGCGCCGCCGGTCCTCCTCCTTCAGATGGAGCAGTTCCCGGTCGTGCAGGATGATCAGGTCCCGGTCGTCCAGCGCGAAGTCCACATGGCCGCCGATCAGGGCATCGAGCGCGCCGAGGGCGTCCGGCGCGTCACCCGCCCGCCGGCGGCCCTCCTCCAGCAACCGCTCGCTGATGCCGACCAGAAGGTCGGCGAGCATGGCGTCCTTGCCGGAGAAGTGCCGGTACAGGCCCGGGCCGCTGATGCCCACCGCCTTGCCGATCTCATCGACACCGACACCGAGGAACCCGCGCGCCGCGAAGAGGCGCGCGGCCTCCTTCCGGATCTGGTCGCGGCGTGAGAGCGCGGAGGGAACCTGGGCGTTCAGCATGCCGCCCATCGTAGACAGTCGAGTTATCGACGGTTAACCTGGCGACAGGAGTTAACGCTCATTAACAGGGCGGCGGACCCTCCTGTCCGCGTGCCCACCTGGCTCCGAGGGCAAGGGAGCTCTTGGGATGGTCTTCTCAACCGTCGGCCCGGCCGCAGCCCGATCCGCAGGCGCGGCCCCGGGACTCTTCACCGGCGCAGGCACGGGTCCGTTCGAGCCGGTCGCCTCGCCCGCGGCCGCTGCTCCCGCCCCCCGGCTGGAGAGCTCGGTGGACACCGGCTCGGCGGCGTTCCGCACGAACACCGCCGCACACCAGGCCCTGGTGGCCGAACTGCGGGAGAAACTGGGGGCCGCCGCCCTCGGCGGCGGGGCCAAGGCCCGCGCCCGGCACACCTCCCGGGGCAAGCTGCTGCCGCGGGACCGGGTGGACACCCTGCTCGATCCGGGTTCCCCCTTCCTGGAACTGTGCCCGCTCGCGGCCGACGGGCTGTACGACGGTGCCGCGCCGGCGGCGGGCGTGATCGCCGGGATCGGGCGGGTGGCCGGTCGCGAGGTGGTGGTGGTCGCCAACGACGCCACCGTCAAGGGCGGCACCTACTACCCGATGACGGTCAAGAAGCACCTCCGGGCCCAGGAGGTCGCCCTGGAGAACCGGCTGCCGTGCATCTACCTGGTGGACTCCGGCGGGGCCTTCCTCCCGATGCAGGACGAGGTCTTCCCGGACCGCGACCACTTCGGGCGGATCTTCTACAACCAGGCGCGCCTCTCCGCCGCCGGGATCCCGCAGATCGCGGCGGTGCTCGGCTCGTGCACCGCGGGCGGCGCGTACGTCCCGGCGATGAGCGACCAGGCGGTGATCGTCCGCAATCAGGGCACCATCTTCCTGGGCGGGCCGCCGCTGGTGAAGGCCGCGACCGGCGAGGTCGTCACCGCCGAGGAGCTGGGCGGCGGCGAACTGCACTCCCGCACCTCGGGCGTCACCGACCACCTGGCCGAGGACGACGCCCACGCCCTCTCCATCGTCCGGACCATCGTGTCCGAACTCGGTGCCCGGCCCGCCAAGCCCTGGCCTCTGGCCCCGGCCGAGCCGCCGGCGCTGGACCCGACGAGCCTGTACGGCGCGGTGCCGGTCGACCCCCGTACCCCGTACGACGTCCGCGAGGTGATCGCCCGGATCGTGGACGGCAGCCGCTTCGCCGAGTTCAAGGCGGAGTACGGCGCCACCCTGGTCACCGGCTTCGCCCGGATCCACGGTCACCCGGTCGGGATCGTCGCCAACAACGGCGTGCTCTTCGCCGAGTCGGCCCTCAAGGGCGCCCACTTCATCGAGTTGTGCGACCAGCGCGGCATCCCCCTCCTCTTCCTGCAGAACATCACCGGTTTCATGGTCGGGCGGCAGTACGAGGCTGGCGGCATCGCCAAGCACGGCGCCAAGATGGTCACGGCCGTCGCCTGCACCCGGGTGCCGAAGCTGACCGTGGTGATCGGCGGCTCGTACGGTGCGGGCAACTACTCGATGTGCGGCCGGGCTTACTCACCTCGCTTCCTGTGGATGTGGCCCGGGGCGAAGATCTCGGTCATGGGCGGCGAACAGGCGGCCTCGGTACTGGCCACCGTGCGCCGCGACCAGTTGGAGGCACAGGGCGAGGACTGGCCCGCCGAGGCCGAGGAGGAGTTCAAGCGGCCCGTCCGGGAGCAGTACGAGCGGCAGGGCAACGCCTACTACTCGACGGCCCGCCTCTGGGACGACGGCGTGATCGACCCCATGGACACCCGTACCGTGCTCGGCCTCGCCCTCACCGCCTGCGCCAACGCCCCGCTCGCCGACCCCCGTCCATACGGTGTCTTCCGCATGTGACCTCCCCGTGACGCGACCTGCCCCGTGCGGCCTGCCGCATCCGAGCAGGCACGAACCAGCAGCCGCACTGTCAGCCGGCGGCCCGGCGACGACCGCCCAATCGTCCGCCGGGCCTGCCCCCGGTGCCGACGCCCGGCCCCATCCCACGGTTCCCCTCGACCCGGAGGAACGCCTCCCATGTTCGACACAGTTCTGGTTGCCAACCGAGGCGAGATCGCGGTACGGGTGATCCGTACCCTCCGGAAGCTCGGTGTCCGCTCGGTCGCCGTCTTCAGCGACGCCGACGCCGACGCGCCGCACGTCCGCGAGGCCGATGTCGCCGTCCGGCTCGGGCCGGCCGGGCACAGCGACAGTTCGGCCATCGAGACCTACCTGCGGACCGACCAGATCCTGGCCGCCGCCCGCCGCGCCGGCGCCCAGGCCGTCCACCCCGGGTACGGCTTCCTGGCCGAGAACCCGGCCTTCGCCCGAGCCTGCGCCGAGGCCAGTCTGGTCTTCGTCGGCCCGCCGCCCACCGCGGTGGAGCTGATGGGCGACAAGATCAACGCCAAGGAGGCCGTCCGCGCCGCCGGGGTGCCCGTCGTCCCCGGCAGCCAGGGCGGCAACCCGACCGACGCCGAACTCACCGCAGCCGCAGCGGAGATCGGCTACCCGGTACTGCTCAAGCCCTCGGCCGGCGGAGGCGGAAAGGGCATGCGCCTGGTCCGCGACCCGGACGACCTGCCCGCCGAACTGGCCGCCGCCCGACGGGTCGCCCGGACCGCCTTCGGCGACGACACCCTGCTACTCGAACGCTGGGTGGACCGGCCGAGGCACATCGAGGTACAGGTCCTGGCCGACACCCACGGCCGAACCATTCACCTCGGTGAGCGCGAGTGCAGTCTGCAGCGCCGCCACCAGAAACTGATCGAAGAGGCACCCTCCGTTCTGCTGAACCCGGAAACCCGGGCGGCCATGGGAGCGGCCGCCGTCCGGGCCGCCGAGGCCTGCGGCTACACCGGCGCCGGCACCGTGGAATTCATCGTGCCGGGCGTGGACCCCGACGGGCCGGCCCCCGACGGCGTCCTCGACTTCTTCTTCATGGAGATGAACACCCGTCTCCAGGTGGAACACCCCGTCACCGAACTGGCCATCGCCATCGGCGCCGACGCCGGACAGCCCGAGCGACTCGACCTGGTGGAGTGGCAACTCCGCGTCGCCGCGGGCGAATCCCTGACCTTCGACCAGAACGACATCTCCTTCCTGGGCCACGCGATCGAGGCCCGCATCTGCGCCGAGGACCCAGACCGCGACTTCCTGCCCACCGGTGGGCGGATCCTGCTGCTGGACGAGCCGCACGGCCCCGGTATCCGCGTCGACTCCGGCATCGGCCCCGGCACCGAGGTCGGCAGCCGGTACGACCCCATGCTGGCCAAGGTCATCGCCTACGGCCCCGACCGCCCGACCGCGCTGCGCCGCCTCCGCGCCGCGCTCGCCGAGACCCGGATCCTCGGAGTGACCACCAACACGGGCTACCTGCGGCGGCTGCTCGGCCACCCCGATGTCGCAGCCGGAAGGCTCGACACCGGCCTGGTCGAACGGACCGCAGAGCAGCACCCCGAACTGCTCGCCTCCCCGTACGCCGCCCACCCGGCCGTCGGCGGACCGTCGGAGACGGCACACATCGACAGTTCCGCTGGTGCGCCCCCTTCCGCCACGGGCGGCGCTTCCGCCGCCCCCGTCGGCGCCTCCCCCGTCGAGACGCTCTACTACGCCGCCGCCCTCAGCCGGCATCTGGACCTGGTGCCCGCCGTCGCCTCCGACGGCTGGACCGACCCGTTCTCCGTCCCCTCCGGCTGGCGCCTGGGTGGCGAGCCCGCCTGGACCACGCACCGGCTCCGGCTCCCGGGGCACGAGCCCGTCTCCGTTCTCGTCCGCCCAGTGGCCGACCGCAACGTATCGGACACCACTGACAAATCCCCGGACACCACCTCCGACCTGTACGTCCGCCTCGGTGAGGGCCCGACCAGGCGCGCCCGCGCGGCCAGGACCAACAACCGGCTGCACCTCACCGTGGACGGCTTGCAGAGCACCTTCACACACGCCACTGACACCGGCCCCGGCAACGTTGCCGGCCCGGTCACCTGGCTGGGCATCGACGGCGACGCCTGGCCGCTCCACCCCTACGACCCGGTCGCCGACCGGACCTCGGCGGCCGCCGCCCACCACGGCGCGCTCACCGCACCGATGCCGGGCACCGTGACGGTGGTCAAGGTCACCGTCGGTGAACAGGTCCGGCGCGGCCAGCCGCTGCTGGTCCTGGAGGCCATGAAGATGGAACACGTGATCGCCGCACCGCACGACGGCACGGTCAGCGAGCTGCGCGCCACCGCCGGAACCACGGTCGCCATGGAGGAGTTGCTGGCCGTGGTCGCGCCTTCCGACGAGGACTCCACCGAGGTGACACCATGACCTCCGCCCCGATTCCGGCCGCGACCGCGGCTGCGACGCCGTCCGAGGCCCGAGAGCCCGACACCATCGACCTCGGCCTGCCGCAAGCCGTGAAGGACCCTTCGCTGCCCGCCGAGGTGCGCATCCACGAGGTCGGTCCGCGCGACGGGCTGCAGAACGAGAAGTCGCTCGTGCCGGTCGAGGTCAAGGCCGAGTTCATCGAGCGACTCGCCGCCGCAGGGCTGCGGACCGTCGAGGCGACCAGCTTCGTCCACCCCAAGTGGGTACCGCAGCTGGCCGACGCCGAGGAACTGATGCCCAGGCTGACCGGACTCGCGGAGCGCCACCCGGGCCTGCGGCTGCCGGTCCTGGTGCCGAACGAGCGCGGCCTCGACCGCGCCCTCGCCCACCACGCCACCGACATCGCGGTCTTCGCCAGCGCCACCGAGACCTTCGCGCGGCGCAACCTCAACCGGTCGGCCGACGAAGCCCTGGAGATGTTCCGGCCGGTCATCGGCCGGGCCGCCGAGGCGGGCGTCCCGACCCGGGGCTACCTCTCGATGTGCTTCGGCGACCCGTGGGAGGGACCGGTCCCGCAGTCGCAGGTGATCGACTTCGGTCTGCGCCTGCTCGATCTCGGCTGCACCGAGCTGAGCCTCGGCGACACCATCGGCGTGGCCACCCCCGGTCAGGTCACCGAACTGCTCGCCGGCTTCGCGCGGGCCGGGGTGCCCGTCGAGCGGATCGCCGTCCACTTCCACGACACGTACGGCCAGGCGCTGGCCAACACCCTGGCCGCGCTGCGCAGCGGGGTCACCGTCGTGGACGCCTCCGCCGGCGGTCTCGGGGGCTGCCCCTACGCCAAGAGCGCGACCGGCAACCTCGCCACCGAGGACCTGGTCTGGATGCTGCACGGGCTCGGCATCGAGACCGGAGTCGATCTGCGCGCCCTGGTCGCGGCCAGCGCCTGGATGGCGCGGCAGCTCGGCCGTCCGAGCCCGTCCCGTGCCGTCCAGGCCCTGTACCACCGACCGGCCTGACCGTTCCGGTCCGTCCCGGGCCACCGGCCCCTCCCGGGCTCCGGATCCCCCGGGGCTCCGCCCATGAACCACCGGCCGCTGCGGCCGCCACACAGTCGACACCGTCGGCCTTCCGAGCCGCGACCCAGGAGGATCACCATGCTCGACCACCGTCTGGACCACGAGTACGAGGAATTGCGGCGCACTGTCGCCGAGTTCGCGCAGGACGTGGTCGCCCCGAAGATCGGGGAGTACTACGAGCAGGGCGAGTTCCCGTACGAGATCGTCCGGGAGATGGGGCGGATGGGCCTGTTCGGCCTGCCGTTCCCCGAGGAGTACGGGGGCATGGGCGGTGACTACTTCGCGCTCTGCCTCGCGCTGGAGGAACTGGCCCGGGTGGACTCGTCGGTCGCCATCACCCTGGAGGCCGCGGTCTCGCTGGGCGCGATGCCGATCTACCGTTTCGGGACGGAGGAGCAGAAGCGCACCTGGCTGCCCCGGCTGACCTCGGGCGAGATGCTCGGCGCCTTCGGGCTGACCGAGCCCGAGGGCGGCTCGGACGCGGGCGCCACGCGGACCACCGCTCGTTTCGACGAGGCCACCGACGAATGGGTGATCAACGGTACGAAGTGCTTCATCACCAACTCCGGCACGGAGATCACCGGCCTGGTCACCGTGACCGCACTGACCGAACCGATCACCCGTTCGAGTGAAGATGGCTCGGATCTCTCGCCACGACGCGAGATCTCCTCCATCATCGTCCCCACCGGAACCCCGGGGTTCACCGTCTCGAAGAAGTACTCCAAGGTCGGGTGGAACGCCTCCGACACCCGCGAACTGTCCTTCACCGAATGCCGAGTCCCCGCAGCCAACCTGCTGGGCGCGCGCGGCCGCGGCTACGCCCAGTTCCTGCGGATCCTCGACGAGGGCCGTATCGCCATCGCAGCCCTGGCCACCGGCCTGGCCCAGGGCTGCGTCGACCAGTCAGTCCTCTACGCCGGTACCCGCCGGGCCTTCGGCCGACCGATCGGCGCCAACCAGGCCATCCAGTTCAAGCTCGCCGACATGGAGATGCGCGCACACACCTCCCGCCTCGCCTGGCGGGACGCCGCCTCCCGGCTGCTGCACTCCGAGCCCTTCAAGAAGGAGGCGGCGATCGCCAAGCTCTACTCCTCCGAAGCCGCCGTCGACAACGCACGGGAGGCCACGCAGATCCACGGCGGGTACGGCTTCATGAACGAGTTCCCGGTCGCACGGTTCTGGCGCGACTGCAAGATCCTTGAGATCGGCGAGGGCACCTCCGAGGTTCAGCGGATGCTGATCGCAAGGGAGTTGGGCGTCACGCCCTGAGACACTTCGTCACGTCCCGGGGTGCGGCGCACGCACTGAGGAGCCGTGCCACGTCCTGAGGCGCTGCGCCACGTCCCAAGGCGCTGCGCCACGTCCCAAGGCACTGCGCTCCAGGACACCGGGCCCGGCCCGCTCCAGGACGCCGAGCTCGCTCAGGACACCAGGCTCGGGGCGCCGCACCCGGGGGCATCGGGTCCCGATCTGCCGCATCCGGATCCGGAGGTACTGCGCCCCTGGGCATTACATCCTGCGCCTCCAGGCTCTCCGGTAGCCCGCGATTTGGGGGCTGCCGGAGAGCAAGGCCGACCCTTCGTCAGGGAATCACGATCACAGGCCGGTTGGCCCGCCTGGCCAGGCGGCCGGAGACCGAACCGAAGAGCTTGCCGAGCAGGCCGTGGGTGCTGCCGACCACGATCGCGTCCGCGGCGTACTCCCGGCCGACCTCCTCGATCTCGTGGCAGATGTCACCGCCGCGCTCGACCAGGATCCAGGGCACCCCGGCGAGGAAGTCGGCGCAGGCCAGTTCCAGGCCGAGGACCTCCGTGCGGTGGTCGGGGAGGTCCACGAAGACAGGGGGCTCACAGCCGGCCCAGACCGTGGCCGGCAGGCGGTTGGCGACGTGGACGATCACCAGCCCGCACTGCGAGCGGCGTGCCATCCCGACCGCATACGCCAACGCGCGCTCGCTGGAGAGCGAGCCGTCGAAACCCACCACGACACCGTGCTGGAAGGCCGGGTCGCAGGAGCGGACGGGCTGCTCCTGCGGGATCGGGCCGTCCTCCCCGTCGGCGCTACCCGCTCCGCGAGATCCACGCGGCCGGCCGACGGGCGCCCCGGCGCCATCCGTCATGGCGTCTCCCATCTGTTCTCCCCTGTGCTCACCCCTGCGCTGCCGGGGCTTCGGCCAGCCTCTGCGGACGACATCGCTGACGAAGGCCGCCCCGGGCCGCCAGTTGCCCGGTCCGGGCCGTGCGATGGACTCACGCGCCCCAGCGCGCTCGGCGGACTCGTCGGGCTCGGCGGGCCCAGCCGACGAGCCGTGCCCAGCAGTCTCGGCATGTCCCGTCTGCGCCCCACGGCCAGCAGGGCCCTCCTGGCCGGCGGACTGTCCACGCGCAACGGAAGCCGCGGGCACACCGGAAGACCCGGGCGCAGCGGACTGGCCTGAGGCGGTGACCCCACTCGATTCAGGGGGCCTTGGCCCAGTGGGCGCGGGGACGTTCGGAACCGCGTCCACCGGCCGCGCGGCAAGATCTGCGTCAGGAGATCTGGAGGACTCAAAACCGGCCATGGCTCAAGGCTCTTCGAGAAGGGTTGGCCAACAGGAAACGACGTGGTTATCGAGGCAACAGGCCCGCCCATGACACCTATTCGGTCTCCGCAGAGCAGCACCGATTGTGACCTGTTCCTTTCAGAGTACGACGGGTGTGAGGCCCGGCCCAGCAGCAGAGCGTTGAAACGGCGACGATCCCGCTAACGGGCGATGCGTGCACCGGGCATTTCGCGCCCCCGATCGGCAATCTCGCGCCTGCCGAGAAAGAGGTTCCCTGGAGCTTCGCCGAGGAGACGCGTCGACGCAACAGGACCACCACACAACGTGACCCGACTGTCATCGAGCACCTTCGCTCCGCCAATGGCTCCCGGGGCAGTTGGCACCCGGGCGCCCGTACCACCGCATACATCCCAGCTGTCCCATTGGCCCATGACGCTCCGATTCCAGCCAATTACGTTCGGTTCGGGACTACCTCTGGCAAGTGCCTGATGCATACCCCGGAGCACTGGCAGCATGCAGCGCATGCCCCTGCTCCTGTTCGACCTCGACAACACGCTGCTGCCCAGGGATGCCGCGTTCATGGCCTGGGCCCAGGACTTCCTCGACGAACACCGGCTACCCACCGGCGACCTGAGCTGGTTCGCCACCATTGACGGTGGCGGCTACGTGCCGCGCAGCACCGTCCTGGGCGCAGCCAAGCGCCGCTACGGACTCGACCACTCCCTCGACTTCCTCCTCGCGCACTACCGCCGAGGCATCAACTCCCACATCCACTGCCCCGCCTCGCACATCGAGGCCCTGAAGTCCGCCAGAGCGGCGGGCTGGACGCTCGGCATCGTCAGCAACGGCAACACCCGGCCGCAGTTGGAGAAGATCCACCGCACCGGGCTCGGCCCGCTGGTGGACGGCTGGGTGATCTCCGAGGAGGCCCGGTGCGTGAAGCCGGACCCGAAGATCTTCGAGATCGCCGCCAATCGCTGCGGCGTCCCGCCGACCCACGGCTGGACCTCCCGCACCTGGATGGTCGGCGACTACGGACCCGCCGACATCGCGGGTGCGGAAGTAACCGGGCTGCGCAGCGTCTGGCTGCACCACGGCCGCCCCTGGGCCGAGGGCGGCTACCGTCCCACCCTCAGCGCGGGGGGCCTGCCGGAGGCCGTCGGCCTGGTCCTGAGCGCGAGCAACGCCCCCTCCCCCAAGCCCCGCCAACGACCGGTCGGCCGGAGGAAGTTCGCCACGCCAGCCTCAAGTCTGTCACCACGGGCAGCAGTTGCCGGGGAACGGCTCTCGCTCAGCGGCGACGGTTCGTCGGCGCGCCGGTACGCCACGTTCTCCCGGCTGGCCGAACCGGCCGACGGCACGACCGGCTGAGGCAGCACGGTCGGCCGAGGCGGGCTGGACCGGGCGGACCGGCGAGCGGTGCGTCGACCGTGCCGGACTCCGGTCGGACGGAGCACACCGCATCGGTGAGGTACGGCGGCGGTGCCGACCTCGGGCGGGCTGCCCCACCAGCCCACCGGGGCTCGATGGAGGGTGACACGGCCCCGCCAAGGGCCTCCGCGGCCCCCTGGGGCTTGCGGGCCCCCCTGGAGCCCTCCAAAGGCGGCCAGGGCCGCCAGGGCGCCGCCCATCGCGCTCACAGCCGCGCACCGCGCTCACACAGGCCACCGAAGACCCCGCCAGCGCGTCATCGCCCACGAGGCCAAACCCAATCGGGGGCACGGCGGCAGGGCGCTACGGCGGTACTTCCGAGTCGGTAATACAGCGGGTTCACCGAACATGGTGGCGGAGCGCACGCCCTTACCCGGGCGGGTCGCCGGGGCTCGCGAGATCACAGCGCGGCGGGCCCGTCGACCGCTGTGAAGCGACCGCCCGTCACCTTTGTCCATCCGGGCAGCCGGCTGTCCCACCCAGCGTCAGAGATCCGGGAGCGTGCGCCACGTCGATCGGGCGGCCCCGGCGTCGCATCGACTCGGTGGCCCCGCCGGCACATCGGCTTCGCGGGTCACCAGTACCGTCGCGACCGAGCCGCAACTATCCAGAGCGCCATGCACCACCGCACCTCGCCACACACCACCGCACGGCCGGCACCCCCCGGACGGCGGCGGCGACCTGAGCCGTACGTCGGCACCGCCACGAGTCAGGAGTCCACCGTGTCGTCGTTGGCCTGTTCGAGCCTGCGTCGAGGCCCTGCGGCGAGTCCCACGAGGCGACCCTGACCACATGTCATGATGGCCCGTTCAGGCGCTTGATGGCAGGGAAGTGGGCCGCGCAACGGGCTCGCAGCAGCGCACGTTGAGAGGGCGCGCGCCCCCTTCTTGAACCGTCTGTTTTCAGTCAATCTCAGCCCACCCGCTACCCCTTGGGCAAAGCCGCAGTCCAGACCGTTCCGCGCTGCACAGCCCGCCCTGATCCCGAGTGGCGGGTCGTGCAACAACAAGCCACCGTTCCTCCTGCCCCCTTCCCAGAGGGGTCGCGGGATGCCACGCTTCGTGATCGAATGCATCACGCCAAATTGCCATGTCGACATAGCGTCGGATGGTGAACTTGTCACAACGCAACGGTCCACCCAGTAGATTCGATCTTGGCGAACAGTGCGGCACCACGGCACCACCACACCACACCACCGAGGGGGCTGGAGCGCCTTGAGCAGGGTGAGCAGGAGCGACGCGGGTCCTGACGGCGGCCAGTCGCCGACCGGTCGCACGAGCCGGGCCGCCGGAGGGGGCGTACCCGCGCAGCCGCCGATGCCGACTCCGGCGACCAGACTGCCTCGGCTACCGCAGGCCGGCCTGCCCACCGCCGTCCCCCGTTCCACCAACGTCGCCCAGTCCGCGAAGCCCTACTACGGCCCGCACGGCCCGCTCGCATCCCGCCCGGGCATCACGACCTCCGCCAACCCGTCTGCGGGACAGGCAGGTTACCCGGCCACCACCGCACCCCAGTACTCGACCACAGGTCCGCTGGCCGACCTGGCGTCGGAGGGCGGCGCGCCACTGGTTCCGGGATCCGGCGCCGGCCACTTCCCGGTCCAGCTCGCCGGTCATGCCGGCGGCCAGCACGGCCCGACCGTCGGCATCGCGACCGCCACCGGCGCGGCGTCGACGGCATCGATGGTCGCCACGGCTGCCGCAGCGGCCGCCGGTTCGGCAGGCGCCGTGGGCGCAGCCGGTTCCGCGGGCTCCTCCTCGACCGTACTGGCCTCCGCACCAAGGAAACTGTCGGGACGTCGGCGGCGCGAGACCGTCGCCGTGCTGATCTTCGGCGGCGCCCCCATCTTCGAGAGCTCCATCCCGCTCTCGGTCTTCGGGGTGGACCGTCAGGACGCGGGAGTGCCCCGGTACCGGCTGCTGGTCTGCGCCGGCGAGGACGGCCCGCTCGCCACTACCGGCGGCCTCACCCTCACCGCGCCGTACGGCCTGGAGGCGCTCGCCCGGGCCGGCACGATCGTCGTACCGGCCTGGCGCTCCATCTCCCAGCCGCCACCGGTCGAGGCCATCGCCGCCCTGCGCAAGGCGCACCACGAGGGCGCCCGGATCATCGGACTGTGCACGGGTGCGTTCGTCCTGGCAGCCGCGGGTCTGCTGGACGGCCGGCCGGCCACCACCCACTGGATGTACGCGCCGACGCTGGCCAAGCGCTACCCCCGGGTCCACGTCGACCCGCGCGAACTCTTCGTCGACGACGGCGATGTGCTCACCTCGGCCGGCACGGCGGCAGGGATCGACCTCTGCCTGCACGTCGTACGGACCGACCACGGCGCGGAGGCGGCCAACGCGCTGGCCCGCCGACTGGTGGTGCCGAGCCGACGCAGCGGCGGAGGACAGGCCCAGTACATCGACCAGTCATTACCTGAAGAGATCGGCAACGACCCGCTCGCCGAGGTCGTGACCTGGGCCCTCGAAAACCTCAACCAGCAGTTCGACGTGGAGGTGCTCGCCGCCCGCGCCTACATGAGCCGCCGGACCTTCGACCGGCGCTTCCGCACCCTGACCGGCAGTGCGCCGCTGCAGTGGCTGATCACTCAGCGGGTGCTGCAGGCGCAGCGGCTGCTGGAGACCTCCGAGCTGTCCGTGGACGATGTCGCACGCCGCTGCGGCTTCCGCTCACCGGTCGCGCTCCGGGGCCACTTCCGGCGCCAACTGGGGGTCTCGCCCGCCGCGTACCGGACCAGCTACCGCGCCCGGCGGCCCGCTTCGGGCGGCGCCACCGTGCCACCGCAGGGGCACCCCGCCCAGGGCCACGGCCATCACGCACCGGGGCATCCGGCGGCGAGCGGCTACCCGGCCGAGCGACTGTCGGGTCTGGCCGGTGCCACCGGTCCGCTCGGTGCGGCCTCCGCTCCGGCGGGCATGCCCGCCGGAGCTCCTGGGGCCGCCGGACCGGCCGGGGGTGCTCCGGGTGCCGGATTCGGCGCTCAGGCCGGGGCGACCGGGACGGCGGTCGCCGGAAGCCAGGCGGGCGTGGGTCCGGCGGGCGGGACTTCGCCGGCCGGCGCCGCGGCGGGTGCGCCACCCGCGTACCACTCGCCGGGCGCGCCGGGGGCCGGAGGCTCCCCGACCGCGGGCGCACTCGGTCGGGGACGGTTCCGTCCGGGCGTTCCGCCGCAGCCGGGCACGGGCCTCGGCAGGACGTCCAGGCCCGGCGACCGCCCGACGGAGCGGCAGGAACGGCCGGCGCGACCGGTGCGGCAGGCGGACCAGCTGACGGACCGTCTGGCCGATCGGTCGCCGGAACGAGCCGTCGAGCACGCGGCCGCGGCGGACGAGGCCCACGGCCGGCCCTCCGCTCGGGGCCTCGGCCAGCGGCACCGTGCCGATGGCAGCGCTCTTCCGCACGCCCATGCGTCCGGGGCTCCGGCGCCCGGCAGGCCCGGTGTCGGGGACCATCCGGGCAGCGGCTTCGCGGACGACGATTCCGACGGCGCCCGTACGGGCGGCCCCGGAGTCGAACACCACAAGGTCGACGACGCGGTCCACGAGGCCGACCGGGCGGAGGACCCCGCCGACGGGAGCGCCGACACCGGCGGCACGGCACGCCTTCCCGAGGCGGACCGTCAACTGTCCGGCTCGCGCGACCGCGCCGTAGGGTGAGTGCGTGAATGACCGTTTGGTATGGATCGACTGTGAAATGACGGGGCTCGACCTCGGCCGGGACGCGCTGGTCGAGGTCGCCGCCCTGGTGACCGACTCCGAGCTGAACATCCTCGGCGAGGGTGTGGACGTCATCATCCGCCCGCCCGCCGAGGCCCTGGCCGGCATGCCCGAGATCGTGCGCACCATGCACACCTCGTCCGGGCTGCTGGACGAGCTGGAGCACGGCATGACGCTGGCCGAGGCCGAGGAGCGCGTCCTCGCCTACATCCGGCAGTACGCACCGGAGGCCGGCAAGACCCCGCTGTGCGGCAACTCGGTCGCCACCGACCGGGGCTTCCTGGCCCGCGACATGCCCACGCTCGAAGGCCACCTGCACTACCGGATCGTGGACGTCTCCTCGATCAAGGAGCTGGCCCGCCGCTGGTACCCGCGCGCCTACTACAACAGCCCGCAGAAGGGCGGCAGCCACCGGGCGCTCGCGGACATCCGCGAGAGCATCGCCGAACTCCGCTACTACCGCGAGGCCGTGTTCGTCGAGCAGCCCGGACCGGACACCGACGCCGCCCGCGCGATCGCCGCGAAGCACCAGCTGCCGACCGGCTGACCCGGGCCGGGCGCCCGCCGTCGCGACCCGAGCGACGACCCGAGCGGCAACCCTGGCGCGAGCATCCCTTCGGATCCTGTAGAGTTCTCTGTGTCGGAGCGGGAACGCGGAAGCGGGAAAGCGCCGGACAGATGGTGGGCGTAGCTCAGTTGGTAGAGCACCTGGTTGTGGTCCAGGTGGTCGCGGGTTCGAGTCCCGTCGCTCACCCCAACGGCCTTGAGGGGCAGATCTCTTGGAGATCTGCCCCTCAAGGCTTTTCTGCGTTGCGGGTTTTCGCGCCCCGGTCGGCCTGATCCGCGCCGATCCGAGCCGCGCCGACCCGACTCGGTCCCGCCCGGCCTGACCCGACCCCCACCAGGGCGGGGCTGGCTCGAAAAGATCTCCGGTCCCCCTCCCCGAGAAAGCTACCCACTAGTAACATCATCGCCATGACCACACCTTCGATCGGCCAGCTGCTCGACTCCACCGTGCCGATGGCCCACACCCTGAAGCTCGAGTACCTGGAGACCAGCCCCGAGCGGGCCGTGCTCCGGCTGCCGGACCAGCCGGAGTTCCACAACCACGTCGGCGGCCCGCACGCCGGTGCGATGTTCACGCTGGCCGAATCGGCGAGCGGCTGCATCGTCCTCGCGGCCTTCAGCGACCAGCTGTCGCGCGCCGTGCCCCTGGTCGTGAACGCCGAGGTCTCGTACAAGAAGCTGGCGATGGGCCCGGTCACCGCCACCGCGACGCTCGGCCGGCCGGCCGCCGACGTCGTCGCCGAGCTGGACAAGGGCGAGCGCCCGGAGCTTCCGGTCACCGTCGAGATCACCCGCGCCGACGGCGCCGTCACCGGCGTGATGACCATCACCTGGACCCTGCGCCCCAACTCCTGAGTTCCAACTCCGGAGCTCCTGGCGCTTACTGGACTCCCGGCGGGGAGCCGCCGGGTGGGGGAGCAACGGCCTCGCGCACGAGTGCTCGTGCGGGAGACCCCCGCCCGGCGGGCCGGGGCCGCCAG
Source organism: Kitasatospora cystarginea (assembly GCF_039533515.1). Taxonomy (NCBI): domain Bacteria; kingdom Bacillati; phylum Actinomycetota; class Actinomycetes; order Kitasatosporales; family Streptomycetaceae; genus Kitasatospora; species Kitasatospora cystarginea. The sequence goes on from NZ_BAAATR010000008.1 coordinate 26,027, forward strand.
GACGCACCGGCGCGCCTCGGCATCGGGCCCTGCCCGCGACGCCCGTCCCGCCCCCAGGGCCTGGCCCCGACCAAGACGCCGGCCGTGCCCCGAAGTCTGGCCCTGCCCGCGTCGCCGGGCCCTCTCGCAAGCCCGGCCCTCTCGGAAGCCGGACCTTTCCGAGGCATCGGAACGAGAAGTACGCCGCCCGCCCGAAGCCGCGTCAGTTCGTCCGAAACCTGCCTTCTCGTTCGCTGCCGCCGCCTGGTGCCGAGGGCTCCGGACCGCCGGCAAACCGAGACGCCGACCACCGCGATGACGGAAAGTCACCGACGCGCGTGACCTGACGCCCCGGGTGCTCGTTCTCGCTTCACGTGCGAGCCAATCACGCGATCCCGGTGCAGCCGCAGGCCGTCTCCGTCCGTTCCGACGGCCCGGGCCGCAACCCGCGGCGGGCGGGTGGACGGCTGCCCCGCCCTCACGTCCTCGCGGCAGGCGGCGTGGCGCTGGCCCAGGTGTGGGGCCTGGGGCTGGGTGCCACCGGCGCGTACGCCGCGACGGCCGAGCCCGACAGCGCGTTGGTCGGCAGGGCCGACGTCCCCGCCCTGCTGGACGGGCTGACCGGCACCACCGCACCGGCCCTGCGGCATCCGGCCGCACCGGTCGAGCAGGTGCTCCAGGACCGGATCAGGGCCGGCGGGCTGCCGCTCCCCGGCCAGGCGGCCGGTGTGCCCGACGCCTTCGCGATCGCCGCCGTACTGCTGCCCGCCGCTCCGCCGCAGCCTCGCGGGGACGCCCTGCGCCCCTCGCGGTCGAGACCGGAGGAGGGCGCGGACCGCTCCCCCTCCAACGCGGGCGCAGCGGCCCGGCCGGGCGCCGACGTCGCCACGGACCCGGCCGCCGTACCACCGCCGCTACCGCCCGGCGGCGCCGCTACCGGCGGTGGCGCCGCTGTCCCGGGTGCGGCCACGACGGGGCGCCGGACGGGCATGGTGCCGGTGCGGTTCCAGGATCCGGCGCAGCCGGTCGCCGATGATCCGCTCAGCCTGACCGCGGCCACTCCCGTCGAGCCGGACGACGACCTCACCGCCGTACTCGTCCCGATCGCGGGCGGCATGCTGCTCAGCGGGGCCGCGATGTACAAGCACCGGGGGCTGCCGCGCGGACACTGAGCACGCGGAACGGACCGGGGCACGGAAGCGCGCCGGATCGGGGCCGGCGCACCGGCGATCAGTGGAAGACGCCGGGTGGCGGGGATCAGTGGAAGACGCCGGGTGGCGGGGCCGGCGACGGGGCTGCCGTGGCATCGGTGGCCGGTACCGCACCGGCGGTGAAGTCGGCCAGCGAGCGGCCGTGCTCCACCCGGCCGAAGTAGGAGTCCGAGGCCACCCGGCGGCTCAACTCGTCCAGCGGGAGCGGCTGCTGGGCCGCCACCAGGATCAGGTTCCCGAACCGCTTGCCCCGCAACACCGCCGGATCGGCCACCAGGCAGACCTCGGGGAAGACCGCACGCAGCGTGGCCACCTGGGACCTGGCGAAGAGCAGCGCCGAACCGTCCGTGATGTTCACGGCGTACCGCCCGCCGGGCGCCAGGGCCCGCGCGGCCAGGGTGGCGAACTCCACCGTCGCGCAGTGCGCCGGAACCCTGGCCCCGGCGAAGACGTCGGCGATGACCAGGTCCACCGCCCCTTCCGGGGTGCGCTCCAGCACCGCGCGGGCGTCCGCGCCGCGGACCTTGACCTGCCAGCCGCGCTCCAACGGGAGCTCCGCCCGGACGAGTTCGGTCAGCGCGGTGTCGATCTCGGCAACCTGCTGACGCGAGCGGGGGCGGGTGGCCGCGACGTAACGGGCCAGGGTGAGGGCGCCGCCGCCGAGGTGCAGTACGGTGACGGGCTTTCCGGGAGCCGCGGCCAGGTCGATCACATGGCCGAGCCTGCGCTGGTACTCGAAGCCCAGATAGGTGGGGTCGGCGAGGTCCACCAGCGACTGCGGCGCACCGTCGACCAGTAGGGTCCAGGCGTGCGGGCGGTCCCGGTCGGGGACGAGTTCGGCCAGTCCGGAGCCCACCTGGCGGGCCAGCGGGCCCTGGGAACGGGTACGGGCCGCGCCGGACGGTCCGCCCGGGGCGGCGGGGTTCGGCTCGGTCTCGGTACGAGCCCTGCCGGCCCTGTTGCTGCGTCCCATGGCCCTCATTATCGCCAAGGTGACGGACAGCGCCCCAGCTCAGCGGCGGTCGGGCAGGGGGGAACGAGAGGGGACGGGAAGGTCTGGGGGGGACGGGCGCCGCGACCGGCTGCGGACGCGAACTCCCCGGTAGGCCGTTCGGCCGGGCCTGGCGGGACAGTGCACCGCGTTCCTCGTGGCGGAGCGGAGACGGCAGCGCGGGCGTGCGACTACGCGGCGGGCGGCGCGTGCGACTACGCGGCGTGGGGCGCGGGCGGCAGCGCGGGTGTGCGGTCACGCGTTGACACGGCTGTGCAGCTCGGGCGGCTGTGCGGCACGGCCTCAGAAAGGCCCGAAGCCGCCTGCGGTCAGCGTGCAGGCAGCTTCGCAGAGTGCCGAGCGCAGCACCCAGGCGTCTGTGGGGCGGGCCGCGGAGTCCGGGCCGGACGGTGGCATCACCCAGCGCGGGTCGGTCGGCGGGTAGAGGACGGCACCGGGTGTACAGCTGCTGCCCGGCAGGTGCCAGAGGTCGGCGGTACCGGCCGGGACCAGGAACGCGATCGCGGAGCCGCCCGCGGTCTGGAGCACCGCCCCGCAGGCGCGGCGGAGCCGGAGGATGTCGACCGTCTCAAGGCCGTGCCGAACCGCGACGGTGACCGTGTCGTAGCCGGCCGGGGGCGGGGCGGTCGCGCCGCCCCCGCCGGTACAGGCCGAGAGTTCACCCTCGACGCCTCTGGCCGCTCCGGCCCCTCGGGCGCCCTCGGCGCCGCGCGGGCCGTCCGGGAGCAGCGCGGGCGCCAGCCCCTGGGCGACCCCGCCGGCGACCGTCCGTCGGTACTGCGGCACTCCGATGACCATGGCGGCCCTCCTGTCACCTCGTCAGGTCGGAAGCCCAGTCACTCGGGCAGGTGGGGGTGCGGATCGGGGCTTCCACGTATCAGGACAACGCGAAGAGTGCCCCTGAAGCCACGGGGCCGCCTACAGCAAGCCATGGCATTTCATGGCAGATCTCGGCAATGACGTCCGAAATGTGGGGAATTGAGGGTACATCATCCGGCAACTCACCGTATTCGCCGGATGACTCCGGGTACTGTCATGGGCGCCCCGTCCGACCCACGAGCACATGCCATCACAGCGGCCGTCCGCGACACCAACCACCCCCACGGGCCCCAACCCCGCTGACCCACCCAGCCCCGGCCGACCCCGATCGCCGCCACCGATCGCCACCTGCCGACCGCGGCCGCACCCGGCCCCCGTTCACTCCGGACCAGCCGCCCCACCGACCTCCCGAACCGCCATAACGACAGCCCCCAGAAACAAGCCTCCAGAAACAAGCCCGCGGCGACAGCCCCCGGGGACAGCCCACAGCGACAGCGACCTTCACAGCACGAGCTCGGAGCGCAGACCATGGCAGCCAAGCGACCCGGCGGAACGCAGTCCACGCCGACCGCCGCCGTCACCCCCCACGTCGCCATCCCCAGAGCCGCCGCCCCCAACGCTGTGATGCGGGAGTTGCGGGGCGACCGCTCCCCCGGCGAGTTCGCCACCGCGATCCGGCGGGCCGCCCGCGAGATCGGCGAACACGTGTCCTGCGACGCCCGCTACGTGGGGCGGGTCGAGTCCGGTGAGATCCGCTGCCCCAACTACGCGTACGAGCGGGTGTTCCGGCACATGTGGCCGGACCGCTCACTACAGGATCTCGGCTTCGCCCCGCGGACGGCGGTCCGCCGCCGCAGCACGCGAGGCGCTGCAGCCGGGCCGCCCGCCCCGGGGCCCGACGGCCGGGCCCCGCTCACCGATTCGCACCATCCCCACGAGGAGAACGACGACGTGCGTCGCCGTACGTTCCTGAGCGGCGGCTCGACCGCCCTGGCGGCAGCACTCGGCCTTGACCGGCCGGCCCACGCCGCAGCCCCCACATCCGCCGTCTCCGCGGAAGCACTGCCGGTACCGGGCGAGTTCGCCGCGGCCCAGGTCGGAACGGCCCGACAGGTGAGCCAACTCCCATCCCTGCGCCGGGTCGGCGCCGCCGAGGTGCTCGGAGTCGAGCAGGCCGTCCGGGACATCAGGCTGCTGGACGACGCGCATGGTGCGGACACCCTCTTCGAGCTGGCCGGCCAGTCGCTGCGCAGCGCGTACGCCCTGCTCAACGACGGCGAGTACAGCAGCGCCACCGAGCGCCGACTGCAGTCCGGGGCCGGGGAGTTGGCCATCTCGGTCGGCTGGCTGGCCCACGACTCCAACCGGCTGGCCGACGCCCGCTCGTTCTACTCGGAAGCGCTCGCCACCGCCCGGATGGCCGACGACACCGCACTGGAGGCGCACGTGTTCTGCAACAGCGCCTTCCTCGCCAGGGACGCCGGCCGCCCGCGCGAGGCGCTGCGCGCTGCGCAGGCCGGCCAGGCCGCGGCGCGCAAACTGGACTCGGACCGACTGCTCTCGCTGCTCGCCATGCGCGAGGCGGGGGGCTGGGCGCTGCTCAAGGACCGGGCGGCCTGCGAACGGGCGCTCGCCCGCGCGCACACGCTGTTCGACCGGGGCGAGTCGGAGGCCGACCCGGAGTGGATGTCGTTCTTCGGCGAGGCGGAGATCGCCGGCCTGGAGGCGCAGTGCTGGTCCGCCCTGGGTGAGTGGGACCGGGCCAGCGAACGGGCCGGGCGGGCCATAGCGCTCCAGGACCCGCACTTCGTCCGCAACCGGGTGCTCTACACCGCCGAACTCGCCCACGACCGGCTGGGCCAGGGGGATCTGGCGGGGGCGGCGAGCCATGGTTCGGCGGCGGTGGCGCTGCTCGGCGAGGTCCGCTCGGCGCGGATCCGGAACATGCTCGCCGACTCCGCCGAGAACCTGCGGCCGCACCGGTCGGTGGCGGAGGTCGCCGACTTCCTGACGGCGTACCACCATGCCGTGGCTGCCTGACGGCCGCCGGGTCCGGCCCCGGGGTCGCGCGACCGGGGCCGCGCGACCGGCCGCACACTACCGTGACGGGCTGATCGCACGGCTCTTCCCACACCGGGACGCCGCGCTCCGCTGACGGCGCGCCGGAGTCTTCCTGGGGCGCGCTGCCCGCACAGCCCTTCCGCCTCGGGGCGCCGCCACGCCCCGGGGCGCTGTTCCGCCCGACCGCTCGGCTCAGTGGGCGTCGAGGTGGCTGAGGTCGTTCCAGACCTCCACCGCGGGCAGGCCGTACTCCCAGGAGAGGACCGACAGCGCCGCCGTCCCCAGCTTGAAGCGCTGGGCGTACTCGGGCGCCAGGCCGAGCCAGCGGGCCGTCAGGATGCGCAGCAGGTGGCCGTGGGCGAAGAGCAGCACATCGCGGTCCGCGCAGTGCATGGTGGTGGTGTCGGGGTGCGGGACGCCGTGCTCCTCGTTGAGTCCGGCGATGAAGGCGTCGACCCGGTTGGCCACGTCGGAGAGCTTCTCACCGCCGGGGACGCCGTCCCGCCAGATCAGCCAGCCGGGGTGGTCGGTGGCCCTGATGTCCTGCCCGGTGCGACCCTCGTACTGGCCGTAGTCCCACTCCATCAGCTCGGGGCGGTCCACCGCACGGTCGCCGAAGCCGGCCAGTTCACAGGTCTCCCGGGCCCTGGAGAGCGGGCTGGTGTAGACGACGGCGTCCGGCAGGCCGTTCCACGGCGCCTTCGCCAACCGGGCCCCGAGGGCGCGCGCCATCGCGCGGCCTTCCTCGGTGAGCGGGATGTCGGTACGGCCGGTGTGCCGGCCGGTGGCCGACCACTCGGTTTCGCCGTGCCGAACGAGCACGATTCGAGCGGGCATGGGGGAACTCCTCGCAGCTGGGGTGGCGGTTAGCCAGGGTGGGTGCGGCCGGGCTCGCCATCGAGTCGCCGGGGACCATGATCCCCCACCTCCGGGCCGGCGTCCGGCAGCGGCCCGCGACCACCCGCCCCACCCCGGTGGTTCGCCAACGTCCCACCCGCTCCGCGAGAGTGCACGCGCCTTCCGGCGGGCGCGCCGCGCCGCCACGGACGGTGCCGTGACAGCGGCCACCCGGCCCGCGCGCCCATGACGAACCCCGTGCGGACGATCCAAAGTCCCCTGCCGGGCGACCGCGCACCGCCCACCCGGACCCGGCCGCCCGGACGCAGCCGCCGCGCCGGCCCGCCCCGCAGTGCCGGCATCGCGTGGAAAGCAGTGGAAAGCAGCGGCCGCACCGGATTTGTCAGACCCGGATGCGACACTGGGCCGCACCATGAACGTCTCGACCATCGGGCAGGCAGAGCCGCTGGCACAGCGGCTCTCCGAGCTGCGCGGCCGGGCGCCGCAGCGCAGCTTCGACGCCCGTGCCCTCGCCGCGCTCGCCGCCAACCCGGGCTGCCGCCGCCGCGCCGTACTCGACGCCGCCGGGGTGGACAAGGCGGCCGTCGCCGGGCACCTCGGCCATCCGGCGCCCTTCGGTCAGTCGCCGTTCGCGATAGCGCGCGGCAATGTCTTCGAGTCCCGGCTCAAGGAGAACGGCTACGCCGCGCTGCTCGAACCGCTGCGCCGGCGGCTCGGGCTGCCGCCGGACGCGACCGCGCTCGCGGTGCCCGACCTGCTGCCGCGTTCCGCCCCGGCGGTCCGGGCCGAGCGCACTCGCGAGGTGCTGGCCGAGGCCGCGGCCGCACCGGGGGCCTGGACCTTGCTCGACCACCCGATGCTTCGGCTGACCGTGGCCGGCGGCCCGGCGTACCTGGAGCCGGACGCGGTGGTGGTGCACGACGGCCGCTGCACCGTCGTGGAGATCAAGTCGTTCCCGGTCCTGGACGGCTCCGCCGACCCGGCGAAGGTCGGGGCCGCGGCCCGGCAGGCGGCGGTGTACGTGCTGGCGCTCCAGGAGGCCGCGGCCGCGGCGGCCGGGCAGCCGGTGGACGACTCGCCGTACGCGGAACAGAAGCTGCCCGGCAGCCCGGAGTCGAGCGTGCTGCTGGTCTGCCCGAAGGACTTCGGCAACCGTCCGACGGCCGTCGCCGTGGACATCCGGCGCGAGCTGGCCACCACCCGCCGTCAGCTCGACCGGCTCACCCGGGTCGAGGAGCTGCTGGCCGCGCTGCCGTCCGGAACCACCTTCGACCTGGCCCCGGACGAGGCCGGCTGCCTCACCCGCCCTGTCGGTGAACTGGCCGCCGCCCTCGAGGCGTTGACCGCCGCATACAGCCCGGACTGCCTCTCCAGCTGCGAACTCGGCTTCCACTGCCGCGCGCAGGCCCGCTGCGCCGACTCGGTCGAGCAGCTCGGCCGTACTGTCCGGGGCGAGCTCGGCAGCCTGCGAACCGTCACCGAGGCACTGGCCGCCGCGGCGGGCCGGGGTGCCGGCGAGCCCGCCGACGCCGACGGTGCCGAGCAGGCCGAGGCCGCCGCCCGGCTCGCGCACGCCGCCGCGCTGCGCGCCGAGGCCCTGGGCAGGAGCGCTGGATGACTCCGTACCCCGCCGCGCTCGAGGCCCCGCACCGGGCCGGGGCTGTCAGGAGGTCCACCCGATGAGCCTGTTGAGCACCCTGGCCCGGCTGGAGGCCGTCCGCAGCGGCCGGGCCGAACCGCTCGCGACCGTGCGGCACCGACACCTCTCGCAGCGCCCCATGGTGCTGGTCCCGTTCGCCGCCGCCGGTGAGTCGGGGGCGCCGCTGGCCATGCTGCTGGGCACGGACCGGGCCGCACCGCACCTGCACATCGTTCCGCAACCGCTGAACCGCACCCAGCGGTTCGACTTCCTCGCCCGGGTCGCCGCCGACCTGCTCCCCTACCTGGAGTCCTTCGGTACCGAGGTCGAGCAGATCGAGGGCTCCGAGAAGGACTCGGGGACCGGCGAGAAGACCCAGGTCCTCCGGGAACTCTGCACCGACGCACCCCAGTTGATCGTCCCCAACGGCGCGTCCGTCCAGCACCTGTCCCTGCTCGGCCGGTCCACCAGGTTCCGCCGTACCGCCGAGGACGCCGACCCGGGGCTGTACCCGGCGCCGACCCAGGTCCCGCTGCTGGGGCGCTGGTTGACGCATCTCACCGAGCGGGCCCAGGTGCCGGGATCGAGCCTGCTGCTGTCGATGACGGCACTGCTGGCCCGCCACTGGGCGACCGGCCAGAGCCACCTGGAGGACCAGCACCTCGCCGCCCAGCTGGCCTGGCACCTCCCGCGCCCCGGCCTGACCGGCGCCGAGACGGCCCTGCTCGCGGAGACCGAGCGGGACGTCCACGGGCGGCTCACCCATCCGCCAGCCGGGCCGGTCACCGATCCGCGCTTCGACGAGCTGCTGCTCGCCCCCGCCATCAACCGCCACGACTCCGCCCTCGCCGCCCTGGCCGGGCTGCAGCAGGCGCCGGGCCGGCCGGAGCAGGTCGAGCAGGCCCGACTCCACGTCAAGCAGGCGTCGGAGCAGCTGCGCTCGGTCCTCGAACAGGAGCTGCTGCCCACCTGGCGGGACGTCTGGCGCGGCCTCGACCTGCTGTACGCGCTGCCGCCGGCCGCCCATCTCGGGGAGCGTTGGGAGTCCGACCGCTGGTCCTACACCGGCCACCGGGACCGGCTCGCCGCCGGGGAGCCGCCGCAGCCCCGGCAGGACGACGCGGTGACCGCCGCCCGCAAGCTCGCCCAGCGCGAGCGCGAGCAAGCCAGGCTGGCGGTCCAGGAGGCACTGGACGACCCGCTGGCGATGGCCGAACACCGGCTGGCGGGCGAGGCGTTCGCGGGCACCGTGGTCGGGGTGGCCTTGGACTACGACACCTCCGGCCGCTCGCCCAAGCCCCGCCCGCTGGTCACCGTCCGCACCGACGACCGTCCGCACGCCGATCCGGGCCGCGAGGTGCACCGGGCAGGGGGGTCCCCCCGGCCGGAGGCTGGTGGAGGACCGGTCGCGCAGAAGGCCGTGATCGTCGAGTCCGACCCGGCCGGCGGCACCGTCACGGTCCGGGTGCTGTCCGGGATGGGTCGGAAGAAGGAGCCCGAGCCCGGCAGCCTGCCCGAGCCCGGCGAGCAGATCGTCTTCACCCTGTTCGAGCTGACGTCGCGCCAGTCCGCCCCGCTGCCCGAGCCGGACGACACCCCTTGGACACACGGTGGACCTCCAGGCGCCGCCGATCATTCGCTCACCGCTGCCGAAGAGTGGGAATGACCGACACCATGACCCTCGACCCGGGCTCCACAGCCGTCCCCGGCAAACCATCGGCCCTCTCTCCCGGCGCCGCGGCGGACGCCGCCGTGGCCAGGATCCTGGCCGCCACCGTCCGCCCGGCCCCCGGTGCGCCGCGCGGTGTGGTGGTGGACTCGCCCCCCGGCGCCGGGAAGTCGACGCTGGTGGTGAAGGCGGCGAAGGAGCTGGTCGGCGCGGGTGAGCGGCTGATCATCGTGGCCCAGACCAACAGCCAGGTGGACGATCTGGTCGACCGGCTGGCCGAGAAGGGTCCCGAGCTGAGCATCGGCCGGCTGCACGCGAGCGACTCCCGCCCGTCGCCCGAGGCGCTGCGCCACGGCAACGTCACGCCGTCCGACAAGGTGGGCACCCTGCTGGAGCACGACGTGGTGATCTCCACGGCCGCCAAGTGGCAGTGGGTGAAGACGGAGGCGCCGTGGCGGCACGCGATCGTGGACGAGGCGTACCAGATGCGCTCGGACGCGCTGCTCGCGGTGGCCCGGCTGTTCGAGCGGGCGCTGTTCGTCGGCGACCCTGGTCAGCTGGACCCGTTCACGGTGGTCGGCACGGACCAGTGGGCCGGGCTTTCGTACGACCCGTCCAGCAGCGCGGTGGTCACGCTGCTGGCGCACAACCCGGAGATCGAGCCGCACCGCCTGCCGGTCTCCTGGCGGCTGCCCGCCTCGGCGGCGCCGCTGATCTCCTCGGCGTTCTATCCCTACGCACCGTTCCGCTCGGGCACCGGGTCCGGCGAGCGGCGGCTGACGGCGGCGGTGGCGGCGGACGGTTCGGCGTTCGACGCGGCGATCGACGAGGCCGCCGAGAGCGGCTGGGCCCTGCTGGAGCTGCCCGCCCGGCACACCGTCCGGACGGATCCGCAGGCCGTCGCCGCCGTGGGGGCGACGGTCCGGCGGCTGCTGGAGCGCGGTCTCACCGCCCATTCCGAGCAGGGCTCCACGCCGCTGACCCCCGGCCGGATCGCGGTCGGCACCGCCCACCGGGACCAGGCCTCCGCCGTCCGCACGGCACTGGCCGGGCTCGGCGTACCGGTGGATCCGGCCGCCGGTCCGGCCGTCACGGTGGACACCGCCAACCGGCTGCAGGGCCGGGAGTACGACGTCACCGTGGTGCTCCACCCGCTCTCCGGCCGCCCCGACGCGACGGCCTTCCACCTGGAGACCGGCCGGCTGTGCGTGCTGGCCTCCCGGCACCGGCACGCCTGCATCGTGGTCGCCCGCGCGGGCATCGCCGAGGTCCTGGACGAGCACCCCGCGACCGAGCCGGTCCAGCTCGGCGTCACGGTCAAGTTCCCGGACGGCTGGGAGGCCAACTACCGGATGCTGCAGCACCTGGAGGAGCACCGGGTCCGGCTGTGACCCGGGGCCCCGGCGGGGGCGGTAGGTGTCCGGGGTGTCGGCCGGGGCGATCGAATTCGCCACCCCGGCGTGCGGGCCGGGAATAGCGCTCTGCTCTCACACCGTTCCGCTACCGGCCGCCGCCGAGCGACAATGGACGGCGGCCGATACCGGTGGCCCATACCGGCCGCCCGTGCCACGAGGCAGCGAACCGCCCCACACCCCGGAGGTGTCCCCCCATGCCCGATCGCCACTCGCCGGTCTCCGGCCAGAGCGGCCAGCACGTCCCGAGCGGCCCCACCGAGCCGGCCGTACCGGGTCCGGGCACCCCCGTCCGCCGGCTGCGCCCGGCCCACCTGCTCTTCGAGCCGCAGGCGAGCGAGCCCGAACCGGAGCGCTTCTTCGACCTGGAGGCCATCGAGGACCCGTCCGAACTGCTGCGCCGCGCCACCGAGTTGACCCTGGCCTTCAGGGCCGCGGCCGAACGCGCCACCGACTTCCAGGCGATCGCGGCGGCACAGCTCGCCGACACCAGGCGGTTCGACGCGCTCTCACCCGCCGAGATCGCCGACCAGGCCGACTGGACACCCGACTACGCGGCGCGGATGGTCGAGTACGGACAGACGCTGCTGAAGCAGCAGGCCGTGGGCGAGCACTGAGCCACCCCGCCGTACCCACGGCTACACCGGCGGCACCCTCCGGCGCCCCTTGAGCCCCACCGCCCGTCGCGGCAGGCTCCGCCCCAACCGGTGTAGCCAGTGGCATATGCAGGCGGGAAGGGTACGCCTGCCGGGTCGGCACTGTCCGGCGAATGGGGCTTTTCTTCCGCACGGGGCGGTTCGGCGGTCAGGCTGCTGCACGTGGACATCTGGACCTATCAATCCGTGGAGTACGTCACCGTCGCCGGCGAGGCGTGGCTGGCCTCGGCGAGCGAGTACCCGCGCAGCATGCGGGCACTGTGGCAGTCCCGGCCGTGGGCGCCGTCGGTACTGCCGTGCGGACGGGTCTTCGACGTGATCAGCATGCCCTCGCTGTTCGGCCGCCGGGTCCTGGACGAGCTGTGGGCGTCCGGCCCGGGTTGCGGGCCGGTGGCACTGTTCCGCGGGCGGACCCTGCTCTTCGTACAGCCGGGCGCGGCTCCCCGGCTGCGGACGCTGCTGGCCTGGGAGGAGTGGGCCCGCGAGGTGCCGCCGCTGCTCTGCCACGGGGCCGGCGACGCGGTGACCGTCCCGCCGGTCCAGCGGATGGTGGACGCGCCCGACTCCCCCGGCCAGGGCGCGGGCCGCTGGATCGTGGCGCCGGACACCCGCGAGCCGTGGCTGCCCGGCGCCGCCACGGTGCTCTGGGCCTGCGTCCGCGCCTCCAGGGGGCAGGCCGCCTGCGACGGCCCGCTCCCGGCGCCCGCGGACCTGGACGGCGAGCCCGACCCCCTGCCCTCGGCCTGAACCCGGACCGGCCGGTATTCGATTTTGGTTCCGCCCGGGGCCACTGCTAGAGTTTTCTCTGTCAGCAGGCGCCGCTAGCTCAGTTGGTTAGAGCAGCTGACTCTTAATCAGCGGGTCCGGGGTTCGAGTCCCTGGCGGCGCACAGACAGTCGGAAGGCCCCTCGCAGCAGCGAGGGGCCTTCCGGCGTTTTCGGCCACCGGCAGCCCCTGCAGTGGGCCGCCGTGAACCGGCGGCCCACCCGGGAGGGCGGTCAGCGGCCGCGCAGCGAACGGTAGTTGGCCACCAGAGCCGCGGTGGAGCTGTCAAGCTGCTCCGCTCCCGCACCGGTCAGGAGCACCGGCTCGATCCGCTTGGCGAGCACCTTGCCGAGCTCGACGCCCCACTGGTCGAAGGAGTCGATGTTCCAGACCGCACCCTGGACGAAGACCTTGTGCTCGTACAGCGCGATCAGCTGGCCGAGCACCGACGGGGTGAGCTCAGCGGCCAGGATGGTGGTGGTCGGGTGGTTGCCCTTGAAGGTCTTGTGCGGGACCAGCTCGGCCGGGACCCCCTCGGCGGCGACCTCCTCGGGGGTCTTGCCGAAGGCGAGCGCCTGGGTCTGGGCGAAGAAGTTGGCCATCAGCAGGTCGTGCTGGGCGACCAGGCCGGGCCGCAGGTCGGCGACCGGCTTGGCGAAGCCGATGAAGTCGGCCGGGATGAACTTCGTGCCCTGGTGCAGCAGCTGGTAGTAGGCGTGCTGGCCGTTGGTGCCGGGGGTGCCCCAGACCACCGGGCCGGTCTGCCAGGAGACCGGGTTGCCCTGGCGGTCCACCGACTTGCCGTTGGACTCCATGTCCAGCTGCTGGAGGTAGGCGGTGAACTTGGACAGGTAGTGCGAGTACGGCAGCACCGCGTGCGACTGGGCGTCGAAGAACTCGCCGTACCAGACGCCGAGCAGCCCGAGCAGCAGCGGGACGTTCTGCTCGGCCGGGGTGGTACGGAAGTGCTCGTCGACCAGGTGGAAGCCGTCCAGCATCTGGCGGAAGTTGTCCGGGCCGATCGCGATCATGAGCGAGAGGCCGATCGCGGAGTCGTAGGAGTAGCGGCCGCCGACCCAGTCCCAGAACTCGAACATGTTCGCCACGTCGATGCCGAAGTCGGCGACGCCCCGGGCGTTGGTGGAGAGGGCCACGAAGTGGCTGGCGACCGCCTCGGTGCCGCTGTTCAGCTGGGTGAGCAGCCAGTCGCGGGCGGAGACGGCGTTGGTGATGGTCTCGATCGTGGTGAAGGTCTTGGAGGCCACGATGAACAGGGTCTCGGCGGCGTCCAGGTCGCGCACCGCCTCGTGCAGGTCGGCGCCGTCCACGTTGGATACGAAGCGGACGGTGAGGTCGCGCCGGCTGTAGGAGCGCAGCACCTCGTAGGCCATCGCGGGGCCGAGGTCGGAGCCGCCGATGCCGATGTTGACGATGTTCCTGATCTGCTTGCCCGTGTGGCCCTTCCACTCGCCGGAGCGGACCCGGTCGGCGAAGGAGGCCATCTTGTCCAGTACGGCGTGCACGGCGGGGACGACGTTCTCGCCGTCCACCTCGATGACGGCCTCGCGCGGGGCGCGCAGCGCGGTGTGCAGGACGGCCCGGTTCTCAGTGATGTTGATCTTCTCGCCGCGGAACATGGCGTCCCGCAGCTCGGCGACACCGGTGGCCTCGGCCAGCTCCCGGAGCAGGCGCAGGGTCTCGTCGTTGATCAGGTGCTTGGCGTAGTCCACCCTGAGGTCACCGACCTGGAGTGCGTAGCGGTTGCCGCGCTCCGGGTCCGCCGCGAACAGCTCACGCAGGTGCTGTTGCCCGATCGCCTCCCGGTGCTTGGCCAGTGCCGCCCACTGCGGCAGCCGGTCCAGCGGGGTACGGCCGCCGACAGGGTTCTCCGTCATTGGTTGCTCCTTGACTCATCCGGTTTCTTGGATACCGGCAGGGCCCAGCGGGGAGGGTTGCGCGAGGGTCTGGCGGTACGGGGTGCTGTGTGCGCCGACTCCGTTGACGGCCTGCCCCGGCACAGCCTACGCGCCCGACCGGCCCGTCTGGCGCGGCGTCACCTGCGCCTCGGAAACGCCGTCACCTGCACGTCGCCGAGGCTCCGCCGGGCCGTCACGCGGGCATCCACCGCGGCGTCATACCCGCCTGCTGCGCAGGTCGAGGCCGCGCATCACCCGGTCGACGATCTCCGGGTCGGCACCGACCTCACTGCGGGCTGCCAGCACCTCGCGGCGGGAAGCGGCGATCATCTCCTGCTCGACCGCGGCCGCGGCCCGCCACTGGCTGGCCCGCAGCCGGACCTCGGCGGCTTCCTCCTCCTCGTACTTCTCCGGGCAGAGTCTGGCCAGCCGGTCGTGCTGGCGGTCGCGCAGCCGCTCGGCGACCTCGAGCGGCAGCCGGCGCTCCTCCTCCAGCTCGGCCAGCCGGTCCAGGCCGGCCTTCGCCGCCCGCCACCACATCTCCCTGAGTTCCCGCTCGTGCCGGTCGTGGCCGGCGTCCAGGTGGAGCAGGCGAACCAGCCAGGGCAGGGTGAGGCCCTGGACCAGCAGGGTGAACAGCACCACACCGAAGGCGATGAAGACGATCTCGCTGCGGCCGGGGAAGCCGCTGCCGTCGGCCAGCAGCAGCGGCACGCCCAGCGCCAACGCGACGGTGGCCACCCCGCGCATGCCCGACCACCAGAGGACCACGGTCTCCTGCCAGCTGATCGGGGTGTCCTCCTCCCCGCGGCTGACCCGTTTGGAGATCCAGGCGGCCGGCAGCAGCCAGACCAGCCGGACCAGTAGCACGGTGGCGATCACCCAGGCGGTGTCGCCGAGCATGCCGTACCAGCGGCGCCCGACGTCGGCGAGCACGGTGGACAGTTCGAGCCCGATCAGGCCGAAGGCGACCCCGGTGATCAGGATCTCGACGATCTCCCAGAAGGCGTTGCCGACCAGCCGGTAGGAGACGTCGTCGGCGCCGGCGGCCCGGTCGGCGAGGTAGAGCGCGCAGACCACCACGGCGAGCACGCCGGACCCGTGCGCCTCCTCCGCCAGGACGTACGCGGCGAACGGGACGAGCAGGTTGAGCGCGACCTGCTCGGTGGGGTCGTCCAGAATTCCGGCCAGCCTGGTGTTGAGCCAGCCGAGTGCGATGCCGAGGACCACGGCGACCACCGCGGAGAGGATGAAGCGCAGCACCGCGTGGACGGCTGAGAAGTCACCGCTGACCTGGGCCTCGATGGCCAGCGAGTAGATCACGATCGCGGTGACGTCGTTGAACAGGCCCTCGCTCTCCAGCATCGCCACCAGCCGGCGCGGCAGGCCGATGCTGCCGGCCACCGCGACTGCCGCAACCGGGTCGGGCGGGGAGATCAGGGCGCCGAGCACGACCGCTGCGGCAAGCGGAAGGGCGGGGGCCTGCCAGTGCAGGACGCCCGTGACCGCCGCCGTGGTGATGACCACCAGGGCGACGGCGAGCAGCAGGATCGAACGGATGTTGGCCCGGAAGTAGCGCACCGAGGAGCGTCTGGCCACCGCGAAGATCAGCGGCGGCAGCACCAGCGGCAGGATCAGCTCCGGCTCGACCTTCACGTTGGGGATCTGCGGCACCAGGGCCATCACCAGCCCGACCACCGTCATCAGCACCGGCTGCGGAACGCCGGTCCGCCGCGCCACCGGGATGGTCACGATCGAGGCGAGCAGCACCACGAACAGCAGCGACAGTTGGTTCACCGATTCAGCATAAATCTGACAAACCGTAGTTTTCGGGTCCTGCATCCGGAGCCTGCCCTTGATCTCAGGCGCGCTTCACCGTGCAGGTCGGGGCCGTCCCGGGGCACGGACGCACGGACATGCCGCCATCGGCTTTCGACGCGCCCGGCGGCCCGAGGCACCGCGGGCGGCCGGATCCCACCGCCCGATCGGGGACGGCCCCGTCCGGCGCAAGGCCGCGATCACCCCGTGGTCGGCCGGTTGACACCCGGCGTTCGGGGCCGATTAGGACTTCGGGCCGCTGACCAGGTAATGTTCTCTTCGTCAGCAGGCGCCGCTAGCTCAGTTGGTTAGAGCAGCTGACTCTTAATCAGCGGGTCCGGGGTTCGAGTCCCTGGCGGCGCACAGACAGTCGGAAGGCCCCTCGCAGCAGCGAGGGGCCTTCCGGCGTTCTCGGCGGCGGGTTCCGGTGCCGCTTGTCATGAGGCCGGGACTCCCGCCCCGACGCGCCCGGGACGGGCCGTCCCGCCTGCTTCCAACGACCTGACCGCGGCGGTCTCCTGGCGCACCGTCCACGCCGTCGGCCGACCGGAGCACGGGGAGCAGTCCCGGTTGCGGCCCGCAGCAGCCCACCGAAGCATGGAGTGGTGACCGCGCCCGGCTATCTGAGGTTTCCCCATCTGCACGGCGGCCTGCTCACCTGCACCGCCGAGGACGACGTCTGGGCCGCCCCGCTCGCCACCGACGGTACGGTCGGCCGGGCGTGGCGGGTCAGCTGCGACCGGACCAGGGTCAGCCACCCCCGGCTCTCCCCCGACGGCTCCACCATCGCCTGGACCAGTTGGCAGACCCTCACCCCCGAGGTGTGGACCGCGCCGACCGCCGGCGGCGAGGCCGTCCGGCTCACCTACTGGGGCAGCCAGGACACCCGGGTGCGCGGCTGGCTGCCGGACGGCGAGGTTCTCGCGGTCACCTCGTACCACCAGCCGTTCAGCCACTACACCTGGGCGTACGCGCTGCCGCCGGACGGTTCGCCGGGCCGCCGGATGCCCTGGGGGCCGGTCAACGACGCCCAGGTCGGGGCCGAGCACACGGTGCTGCTGACCGCGGCCGCCCCGCACGAACCCGCCTCGTGGAAGCGCTACCGGGGCGGCGCCACCGGCCGGCTCTGGCTGGACCGCACCCAGCTGCTGCCCGACCACGAGGGGCACCTCGCCTCCCCGATGCCGGTCGGCGACCGGATCGCCTTCCTGTCGGACCACGAGGGCGTCGGCAACGTCTACTCCGTCCGTCCGGACGGCACCGACCTGCGCCGCCACACCGACCACGCCTCGTACTACGCCCGCGAGGCCACCACCGATGGAACCCGGATCATCTACCAGCACGCGGGCGATCTCTGGCTGCTGGAGAGCCTGGACGCCCCGCATCCGCACCGGCTCGACGTCCCGCTCGGCGGCTCGCGGGCCGGGCGCCGGTCGTACCAGGTCAGCGCCGCCCTGCAGGTCAAGGACCTGGTCTGCGACGCCACGGGCCGGGCCGCGGTGGTCACCGTGCGCGGCAGCCAGTACTGGCTGAGCCACCGGGACGGCCCCGCCAGGGCACTCGCCGACAGACCCGGGGTGCGGACCAGGCTTCCGGTGATGCTCGGCCACACCGGCCAGGTGGCCTGGGTGACCGACGCCGAGGGCGAGGACGCTATCGAGATCGCCGTACTGCCCGCGCCCGGCCGGTCCGAGGACGGCCCGGACGGCCCGTGGGCCGCCGCGCCCCGCCGGATCGCCGCCGGCCGGATCGGCCGGGCGCTCGAACTGGCCGCCACCCCCGACGGCCACACCCTGGCGGTGTCCGCCTCGGACGGGCGCCTGCTGCTGGTCTCGGCCGTCGACGGCGCTGTCCGCCAGGTGGCCGCCTCCTCCTACGGGCCGGTGAGCAGCCCGGCCTTCTCGCCGGACTCGCTCTGGCTGACCTGGTCGCAACCGGTGGCCGGGCGCTCGCTGCGGAGCATCAAGCTGGCCCGGGTGGATGCGCCCGAGCACGTCGTCGAGGTGACCGGCGGACGGTTCGAGGACGAGCATCCGGTGTTCACCCGGGACGGGCGGTTCCTGGTCTTCCTGTCCTGGCGCGGCTTCGACCCGGTGCACGACGTGCACACCGGGGACATGTCCTTCCCGCTCGGCTGCCGCCCCTATCTGGTGCCGTTGGCGGACGACACCCCGTCACCGTTCGCCGCGGCCGCGGAGGGACGGCCCCCGGTCGGCCTCGACCCCGGCATGGCGCGGGGCGACGGCACGGTTCGGGTGGATCCGGCCGGACTCGCCTCCCGGCTGGTGGCCTTCCCGGTGATCGCCTCCAAGTACTCGGCCACGGCGCCGGTGCGCGGCGGCGTGCTCTGGCTGCGCTGGCCGATCTCCGGTGCGCTGGGGCAGACCTTCGCCAACCCCGCCGACATCTCGGGCCGCCCGTCGCTGGAGTACTTCGACCTGGCGCACGGCGTCCGCAGCACCGTGGTGGACCGGCTGGACGGCTTCTCGGTCTCCGGCGACGGGAGCGCCGTCCTGGTGTACTCGGGCGGTTCGCTCACCCTCCACCAGCTCGGTTCGGCCGCGCCGCCGCTCTCCGTCGACCTGCGCCGCATCACGCACACCGTGCACCCCGCCGCCGAGTGGCGGCAGTCGTACCGGGAGGCGGCCAGGATCGTCCGCGACCAGTTCTGGGACGCCGACATGTGCGGCCTGGACTGGCCCGAACTGATCGCCCAGTACGAGCCGCTACTCGAACGCATCGCCAGTCCGGACGACTTCGCCGACGTGCTCCGCGAGCTCCTCGGCGAGCTGGGCACCTCGCACGCGTACGTCACCCCGTCCCGGCGCGGCGAGGGTCCGGCGCCGGTCCAACAGCCGTTCGGCCTGCTGGGCGCCAACGTCCATCGGACGCCGGACGGGCGGTGGGTGGTGGACCGGATCCTGCCCGGCGAGTCCTCCGATCCCCGGGCGCGCGCCCCGCTGGCCGGGTTCGGCCTGCGCGACGGCGACGAGCTGCTGGCCGTCGACGGGCGGCCGCCCGACCCGGTGCGCGGGGTGGGGCCGCTGCTGGCCGGCACCGGAGGCAGCAGCGTCGAACTCACCTTCCGCAGCGGGCCGCAGAAGCGGGTACGGCGGATCGCGGTGACCCCGCTGACGGACGAGCGGCCGATCCGCTACCAGGACTGGGTGATCAAACGCCGTTACCTGGTGCGGGAGTTCAGCGACGGCCGGTGCGGCTATCTGCACATCCCGGACCTCGGCGGCTCCGGCTGGGCCCAGTTCAACCGCGACCTGCGCCGTGAACTCGACCGCCCGGCGGTCGTGTTGGACGTCCGGGGGAACGCCGGCGGGAACGTCTCCGAGCTCGTCCTGGAGAAGCTCAGGCGCCGGGTGATGGCCTGGGACTTCAGCCGGGGCAGGGAGCCGGTCCGCTGGCCCAGGGACGCGATGCGCGGCCCGATGGTGGCACTCGCGGACCACGCCACCAGCTCGGACGGGGACGTCATCATCACCGCCATCAAGCTGCTCGGGCTGGGCGCGGTGGTCGGCACCCGCACCTGGGGCGGGGTGGTCGGGATGACCGGCCGGCATGTGCTCGGCGACGGGACCGCGATCTCGGTGCCCAAGAACGCGTCCTACTTCCTCGGGGGCATCGGCTTCTCGGTGGAGAACTACGGGGTCGACCCGGACGTCCAGGTGCTGCGCTCCCCGCACGACTGGGCCAGGGGCGAGCACACCGAGCTGGTCACCGCGGTCCGGATGGCGATGGACCTGCTGGAGGACCACCCCGCCACCGTGCCGCCGCCGCCCGACGTACCGCGACCGGACCTGCGGCGCCCGCCGCTGCCGCCGCGCTGAGCCCCGACCGGGCCGAGGGCTTGGCGCCAGAAGGGGCATGGCACAGCGGGGCGCGCCCTGTCCGGTCGGGTGCGCCCCGCTGTGCGCTGGTTGGCCGATGGGACAGATCGGTCCCACCGGTCGGTCCTGGGTCGATCAGTCCCAGGGGTCGCCCTCGGAGGTCATGTCCGAGGCGCGCCTCTCGTCCTGCTCCTTGAGCTCCGCCGCCCGCTGGGCCTCCTCGCGGGCCCGCTCGGTCTCGGCGCTGTAGGCATCGGAGGCCTCGTCGTGGGCGAGAGCCTCACGCTCGTGGGCGAGGGCGGCGCGCTCCTGCTGGCTCTCGTGGTGCTGGTGGGCCTTGCCACGCAGCCTGTCCAAGATGCCCATGTCTCCTCCTCGGGTCCTGATCGGACGATGGGCCTCCCTCACTGTCACACTACGCCGCCGGGTATGCCACCGGTGCGGCCCCGGCTCCGCGCCGCTCCGGGCGGTGGCAAGGGATCCGGCCACTGCGGCGCCACGGCCGCAGGGGCGCGGGGCGGGGCACTCGGGCGGGCGGCCGTCCGGGGTGTCAGCAGGGTGCCGAAGGTACGGGGGATCGAGCCGCCCTCGCCAGGGTCGATCGCACCGACGGCAGGGCCGATGGCAGCCGGGGACGGGATTCGATGGCGCCACCCGGGTGGGCGGCCCACCGCGCGGTGCTCGGCGCGCCTCCCATGACTGGTGACTGCTCAGGATCGTGCGAGCTTGAGCTCCCAGGTCCCCGGGGTCCTCACCACCAGCAGACCCGGCCCGTCCACGGACTCCGTACGACGGAAGGTCCCCAGGCCGTGGGCAACCATGCGGCCCGCGTCCCCGGACCAGTCGATCTCCACACCGCCCTCGACATCGGACTCGTCGACGAACCGGACCTCTCCGTTCTCCCCGGGCTGCCTCAGGTGCGCGGTGAGGCGCAGGCTGCCGGACTCGGGGCACAGCAGCACCTCAGGGCCCTGGCCGCGCAGGCTCCCGGTCAGCGGGCGAGCGTCGCGGAGCGGGCGGAAGCGCAGCGACCACTGGCACTTGGGCTCGGTCTCGATCCGGACGTGCGTCCGCTCAGCCGGCACCAGCTCCCGACCCCGGTAGGGGTCCGAATCGCTGAAGAATCGCTCCTCCGTGGTCTTCGCCCCGGACCGCGTGATCAGGGCCAGCTTCTTGTAGTCGGCGCCCTCGCACACCAGGTCTAGCAGGGCGGCCTTCCCCGGCACCGGCCGGTCGATCACGATCTCGGCCGGTCCCCGCCCCTCGTAGTAGAAGCGATCGGGGGTGAGCCCCGGCCGCAGGTCCCACTCGGACTTCGCGAGTTCCTCCGGCGTGATCAGCTCCAACGGCACCGGCCGACCGGCGAGGAGGGCTTCGAGGCGCAGCACTGCCACCCGGCCGGTCCCGACGGCGCCCAGCACCCGCTTGAGCCTCTCCCGCTCCAGCCCCCGGGCCGCCTCCACCGCCCGCTCAAGCGCGGCCTCCGCCTTGCGGTACTCGGCGAGTACGGCGGGGTCGGGCGTCGCCGCCCCCGTGTCGACCGGAAGTGCGGCCAGTTGGTCGCGGAACTCGCCGATCACGGCTTCCGCGTCGCGGAGTTCCTGGCGACGGACCATCAACTCGTCGAGCGAGGAACGGCCTTGTTGCAGGATCGAGGCGATGGACTGCTGCCGACCGGACGCACCGGCATCATCCCGGACCCGCACGGCGGCTTTGAGCGCCGCCTCGGCCTTGCGACGCGCGGCGAGTTCGGCCGGGTCGGCATCGGCCGTGAGCGGGTTCGCCAGCACGAGGTCCAGGTCCACGCTCAGCGCGTCGATCTCCAGCCGCAACTCCTCGGCGAGGCCGCTCGTGGCGCGTCGGCCCTGTCTCACCGGAGCCGGCGCCTTCACAGGATCTGGTGCCGACGGCTGCACCGCGGTGGCGAAGTCGCCATCCGCCGCCGCATGCCCTTCTGGCCGGGAGACACGTTTCGTGCCGACCACGAACCCCGCCACGGAACCGGCCGCAAGGAGCAGGCCGATGACTATTCCGCCGATGAAAGAGCCGAGCAACGTTCCCCCAAGGTGGCAGCGCCGCAAACCCACGAGATCGGCCGGAGCCCACAGGAGCGGACGATGACGACGCGACCTCGCGCTGGTCGACGATCCCACGGATCCGATCAGCTCGGGACCAAAAACCCGCAGACCGGCCCGCCGAGGCGGCGATCGCCCTCCGACCCCGCGGAACGGGCGAGGCCCCGAAAGCACTCGCTCTCCGCGCGACCACCCGTGCGGCGCGTCAGGCCGCCACGGCAAGCCGGCGAGGCGTCAGGGGCGGCCCGCTCCGGACCGCCCTCCACCCGTCTCGTCAGGATGCGTCCGGGACCCGGCCGAAGAGCCGGCCTGCGAGGTCGACGCCCACGACGGCGCCGCTCTCGTCGCGGGTGAAGAAGCCGCGCTGTCCCTTCAGACCGCCCCCGGTGAGGATGTACTCGTCGCCGTCACCGGGCAGGAAGCCCATGGCGGCCGCCGGGTAGTCCGGGGGCATGTCGGCGTCCGACGCCTCGCGGATCTCCGGCTTGATCCCGACCGCCAGCGTGAGCCGGTGGCCGTCGGCGGCGATGTCGAGGTTCATGGCGTCGATCTCGTAGCGCCCGACGACCTCCCGCGCCCGCGCCTCGTCGTGGGGAACCGGCTCCGGCTCCTGTTCGACCACGCCGAGGTAGTGCTCGAGCGCCCAGCGAGCCACGGCCTGGTTGAAGAGGTAGCCGTCCGGGCCGGCGTTGGCCAGGGAGACCACCGCGAAGTCCCGTTCGGGCACGATGAGCAGCTCGGCGAACTGGCCGTTGCCCGAGCCGCCGTGCCCGATCGTGTGGACACCGTCCACCTCGCGCAGGAACCAGCAGATGCCGAAACCGTCACCGAGCGAACTGGCACGCAGCTCGACCGTCCGGTCCCGCATGCGGCGCAGCGCCTCGGCGGAGAGGACGCCGTCCCCGCTGCCGAGATGGAACCGGGCCCAGCTCAGCAGGTCGCTCACCGAGGAGACGATGCCCCCGCCGGGGTTGTTGCCGCGTTCGCCGGCGCGCCACGACTTCCACGGCTGCGCGGGTCGCATTGTCCCGTCCTCGCCGCGGTTGTACCCCACGGCGAACCGCCGGACCATGACCTCGTCCAGGTCGAAGAAGGTGTTGGACAGCCCCAACGGCTCCAGGACCAGCGCGGCCACGGCCTTCTCGTAGGTCAGGCCGGTGACCTTCTCGATGATCCGCCCGGCCAGGTTGTAGCCGGCCTGGCTGTACGAGGCCCGGGCACCGGGCGGCGCGATCATGTCCAGCTCGGCCAGCTTCGCCACGAAGGCGGCCAGGGACCCGTCCCCCTCGTCGGCGTCGACCAGGTTCCAGTCCAGCCCTGCGGTGTGGTTGAGCAGGTTCAACACGGTGATCTCCGCCGCGGCCCGCTCGTCGGCGAGTTCGAGCTCGGGAACGTACCGGCGCACCGGCGCGTCCAGCTCCACCCTTCCTTCTTCGACCAGGCGCATCAGCGCGGTCGCGGTGAAGGTCTTCGTCGTCGAGGCGATGTGGAACAGCGTCCTCTCGTCGACCGGCAGCGGGTTGTCGAGGCTCGTCACGCCGTGGGACGCACGGATCTCCCGGCCGCCCACCAGCACCCCGACGGACACGCCCGGGATGCCGAACTCCCCGGCCGTCGCTTCGACGAACTCCGACAGCTTCTCCTGCGACATCGTTTCCCCCTCGGAGACTTGAACTAAGTACGGCTCTGACCCTAGGGGCACTCTTGAACTAAGTGCAAGTATCTGGCTGAACTTAGTTCAACTAAACTGGCGGTCATGCCACGAGACATCCTGACCGCAGACCAGATCGTCCGTGCCGCCATCGAGCTGCTGGACGACGAGGGACTGGACGGCCTCAACATGCGCAGCCTGGGCAAACGGCTCGGCTCGGCCGCCACGGCGATCTACTGGCACATCAAGACCAAGGACGACCTGGTCCGACTGGCCGGCGACGCGATCTGGGACGAGGTGGAACTGCCGGATCTCGCCACCACCGACTGGCGGACGGCCGCCACGGCCATGGCCACCGGCATGCACGCGATGCTCACCCGGCACCCGTGGCTCGGGCAGGCGTTCGGCAGCCATCTGCACTACGGCCCCGGCAAGGCCCGCCACGACGACCACAGCCTCGCCGTCTACGAGAAGGCGGGATTCACCGCCGCCGACGCGGACCGGGCGGCCGCCACGGTGTTCATCTACGTGCTCGGCAGCGCCCTCGCCCCCGCCGCGCAGGTCTCACTGACCCGGCGGCTGGGCAAGAACGGCGGCGACGTCGAACAACTGCTGACCGACACCATGACGCGGGCCACCGAGATCGCCATGCGGTTCCCGCGGCTGCGCGAGCGCCTCGACACCACCGCCGCCACCGACTACTCCGCAGCACCCGACAGCAGCTTCGAGTTCGGCCTCCAGGCCATCCTCGACGGCTTCGAGGCCCGCCTCGCCGCCGGGCGGCGCAGCAGCGAGTGAACGGCGGCGGCAGGCCCGACGGCCTCCGAGGCTTGTGACTTCAGGAACCACCCGTATGGCGCGTCAGACTGCGAGGGCTCGCCCTGTACGAGTCGTGGGGCTACCGGGCCATCAACCGGACGCAGCCGAGCCCGGACGCGCCGCCGCTGATCGCCATGCTGCGCCGCTGCAGGCCCTGACCGTCGCATCCACCCGCCGCTTCGCCCCCCGCGCCCGCGACCGGCAGCCGCACCGACTCCGGCCCCCGCCCCGCGAGTTCGCGGACAGGGGCCGGAGTCGGGCAGTGGTCGGCTCAGCCGGAGACGCTCGGGCTACCGGTCTCCAGGTGACCCGTGAAGCGCTGGGACCAGGTGGAGTCGGAGCTGACGGTGACGGTGAAGTCGTACCAGCCGTTGGTGTAGGCGACGGCGTTGAAGTAGTCGCTGGTGCTGCCGCCGGGCTGGACGGTGTAGGTCCAGGGGCCGTCGGTGCGGTAGGCGTTGGAAGCGATGGTGAAGGTGACCGGGGCGCTGTCCGCGTTGTCGAGCCTGAACCAGACGGCGAGCCGGCCGGTGTCGGGGGCGGGCGCGTACGAGGCGGTGACGGTGACCGACTTGCCGGGCTTGGTGGCGTCGCCCTGGAAGCGGCGCAGGAAGCGGTTGGGGCCGATGACGCTGAGGTCGTACGCGCCGTTGCCGAAGTTGGTGCCGCAGTTGAAGAAGTCGCTGGTGTTGCCGCCCGGGTCGACGGTGTACTGCCACGGGCCGCCGCTGCGGTAGGCGTTGGCGTAGGCCGCGAAGTGCGCCGAGGTGGCGCCCGGGGCGCCCTCGTTGGCCATCTTCAGCCAGACCTTCATCACACCGCCGGAGCCGAACTCCAGGTGGTCGAGGTTGGCACCCGGCTGGTAGGGCAGGGCGCGGGCCGGGCGGGTGCCGGGCTCCTGGGCGGGGAGCGCGTTGTTGCTCGGCGAGGGGTTGAACTGCGGGCCGCAGGTGGCCAGGCCGATGGTCTGCGAGGTGTCCGGCAGCGAGGGCATCCCGTACACCGGGTTGGCGAAGTCGAAGACGCCGGTGAGGTCGCCGCAGACCTTGCGGCGCCAGTCGCTGATGTTGACGCAGCCGGCGGGCGAGCCGATGGCAGCCGTCCAGACCTCCAGGAAGCGCAGCACCGAGGTGTGGTCGAAGACCTCGGAGTTGACCCAGCCGCCGCGGCTCCAGGGCGAGATGGCTATCAGTGGGACCCGGAAGCCGAGGCCGATGTTGGTGCCGTTGTAGAACTCGCCGGGGGTGCCGGCCGGGGCGACCGGCGGCGGGACGTGGTCGAAGAAGCCGTCGTTCTCGTCGTAGTTGAGCAGCAGGATGGTGGAGTTGAAGACGTCCGGGTCCGCGTTCAGCGCGTCCATCACCATGTGCACGAAGTGCGCGCCGTCCTCGGGGGTGGCGTACGGGTGCTCGGAGGACTGCTGGTCGGCGACGATCCAGGAGACCTGCGGGAGGGCGCCGGCCAGCACGTCGGCCCTGATCGCGGCGGCGATGTCGTCCGGGGTCCTGCCGGTGACCTTGGGAACGGAGCCCATGCCCTTGACCGCCAGCGCGCTGCCGGCCGGGGCGCTCGCGAACTGGTTGAAGTACGCGAGGGCGTTGTCACCGAAGTTGTCGGCGGCGTTCTGGTAGACCTTCCAGCTCACCCCGGCGTTCTCCAGCGCCTCGGCGTAGGTCTGCCAGTGGAGCCCCTTCTCGTCGCCGCCGTCGTACGCCGGGCCGCCGGCGGTGCCCGCCGGGTCGATCATGCCGCTCCAGTGGTAGGTGCGGTTGGGACCGGTGGCGCTGAGGATCGAGCAGTGGTAGGCGTCGCAGACGGTCCAGTTGTCGGCCAGCGCGTAGTGGAAGGGTATGTCGGAGCGCTGCAGGTGGCCCAGGGTGCGGTCGGTCCACTTGGCGGACACCCAGGAGTCCATCTTGCCGCCGTTCCACGCCTTGTGCTGGTCGGACCAGGAGTGCGCGAGGTCGCCGTTGCACTGGGCCTTGATCTCCGCGCCGGAGGTGGCACCGGAGTCGGCGGCGTTGAAGGCCCACGGGTACTGGCGGGAGAACAGGCCGTTGGGCTGGTTGAAGACGCTGTAGCCGCCGGCGATCTGGATGGCGCTGCGGTCGGCGAAGCCGCGGACGCCCTTGAGTGTGCCGAAGTAGTGGTCGAAGCTGCGGTTCTCCTGCATCAGGATCACGATGTGCCGGGCGTCGGTGATCGTGCCGGTGGTGCTCAGGCCGGCACCGGTGGCCGCCGCAGCGGACGGCGCGTCGGCACCGGCCACCGTTCCGGCGACCGCCGCACTCGCCGCCGCACTGGCGGACAGCGACATGAACTTCCTACGACTCAGCTCAGCCATCTGGGGCCGACCGTCCCTTCAGTC
Source organism: Kitasatospora cystarginea (assembly GCF_039533515.1). NCBI lineage: Bacteria > Bacillati > Actinomycetota > Actinomycetes > Kitasatosporales > Streptomycetaceae > Kitasatospora > Kitasatospora cystarginea. Next base: position 52,594 of record NZ_BAAATR010000008.1, read on the forward strand.
TCGATGTTGTGCACACACGTTGTGTCCACGCCACCGATCGTGCAGCATATCTGCGCAGGTCCGGGGGCCCATGGCCGTGCAGCAAGGATTGTCGGACTGTTCAGCCTCGCTTCGCCCGGCTGAGCAGAAGTGAACGGGTTGTCAGCGGTCCTTGACGGTGATGCCCAGCGCCTGAGCGAACTGCGGAGCCAGTTCGAAGAGCTGGGTCGTGGAGATGAGCGCTCCGCGCAGCCCGTCCGGTCCGTCCGCGAGGCCGAGCCGGACGGCGCCGCGCAGGTCCACCTGGCGCAGCTGCGCGCTGCCGAACCGGACCTCCTCCAGGGTGCTGCCGGGGAACGAGACGTCGGTCAGCCTGGCCTCGCCGAAGTCCACGTCGCGCAGCAGGCAGTCCTCGAAGAGGACGTCGCGCAGCACGGCACCACGCAGGTTGACCGACTCCAGCTTGCAGCGGCGGAAGACCACCCGGCGCAGCGCGGAGCCGTACGCCGAAACGCCCGCGAGCACCGTGCCGAGCAATTCGCTGTCCTGCCACTCGCTCTCGGGCACCGCGACCGCGACCCAGCGGCTTCCCTGCACCCAGACCTCGTTGAAGCCGGCCTGGCGGAACTTGACGCCACTGAACTCGACGCCGGTGAAGGCGCACTCCAGGAAGCTCGCGCCGCCCGCGGCCTGGTCCTGGTAGCAGCCGCCGTCGAAGTGGACGGTGTCGTAGCGCTCGTCCCCGCGGAGCGGACCCGTGTGCGGGCGGAGCAGGTGACCGTACGGCAGGTCGGAGAGCTGTTCGTAGGCGGAGGGCATGGCTTCTCTTCTCCTCGGGACGACGGAACGGGCCATGCTCGCACGACCCGCCGACAAAGCACCCGAAGCGCGGCGCGCAGGCCTCAGCGGCCCCGCCGTGCACTGAGGGTGATCCCCGCGGCCACCGCGGCGGCGGTGACCAGCCCGGCCGCGAGGACCCCGCTGCTGCCCGCGAGGGTGCACAGCAGCGTGGCCGGCGCGGCGGCGGGCACCCCGGAACGGGCGGCGGACGCACCGCTGCGGCACGCCGTACGGGCTACTTCCAGCCGTTTTGCCCTGGTGTCAGCGACAGTTGACGGCGCAGTGCGCGAACCGGGTGACAGCCCGCCGGCTCCCGGGCGTGCCCTGTGGAAGCTGCCCGGTCGACTCCGGGCCGCCGGATAGATTCCCTCCCAACGTTGGAACGAGAAGACGACACGGGCGGTCTGCGAGCAACGCGGAAGGTCAAGGCCGATGGCGGGACTTGGAGGCGGAGCCACCGCCCTCCCGTGTCCGTACCATCGGCCTCGTGATCACCGCGCTGCTCGCCAGCTCCGCCTGCCGTTCGTCATGCCCTCGACCGGCCCGGCGGCTCCGGATCACTTCAACCAGCCGATCTTGGTGATGTCGGAGTTGGCGAGGCTGCTGGCCCCTTCGTTGGCCAGGTCCTTGCGGACGGCCAGGATGCTGGGCCGCTGGTAGATCTCGATGGTGTGCCCGAGCTCCCAGATCTTGGCGTCGGCCTCGTTGTAGAGCTTGTCGGCCTCGGCCTTGTCCAGGGTGGCGGCGGCCTTCTTCAGCAGCGAGTCGATCTCGGGGGTGCTGAGCTTGGAGTAGTTGCCGAACACGTTGTCGCCCTCGGGCGCCCGGAAGTTGGTGACACCCTGGGAGAGCGGGAAGGAGTCGGTGTTCCGCCAGCTGGCCAGGTCGAACTTGCCCTGGTCGACGTACTTGGCGAAGTACTCCTTGCTGGACACCTTGTCGATGTCCATCTTGATCCCCACCTGCTGCAGCATGTTCTGCACCGCGGAGACCATGTCCGACTGCTGCTGGGTGCTGCCGTCGCTGACCACGAAGTGCAGCTCCAGCGACTGGCCGTCCTTGGTGCGCGGCGCTCCGGCCGCGCCCTCCTTCCAACCCGCCTTGTCCAGCAGCTGCTTGGCGACGTCCGGCGAGTACGCGGCCCAGTCGCCCGAGTTGTTCCGGTAGCCGGCCTGGTTGAGCATGTAGAGGTGGTTGTCCAGTTTCTTGAACTGGATCGGCATGCCCTGGTTGACCACCTTGATCAGCGCGTCGCGGTCGATCGCCCGGCCGATCGCCTGACGGACCGTCTGGTCGGCCAGCGCGCCGTTGCCGCCGAAGGAGATGTGCACCTCGTCCCACGGGGTGCCGGTGCTGATCCGGGTGCCCTTGGCGTCCTTGAGCTGGTTGTACGCGGTCGAGGTGCTCGCCGGGGCCTCGTCGATCTCGTTGTTGAGGTAGGCCTGGGTCATCGCGGGGTAGTCCATCGCCCGATAGGTGATCTTGTCCAGCTTGGCCGGGGTGCCCCACCAGTCGGGGTTGCGCACCAGGGTGACGGTCTGGGCGCTCTTGTCGATGCTGCCGATCTTCATCGGCCCGCCGAACACGGCGACCTTCTCGACCGAGCCGGTGTTGAACACGTCCGCGGTGGCCAGCATGGAGGCCGGCACCAGCGGGTTGAACAGGTTCTGCCAGTCCGCGTACGGGGTGCTGAAGGTGACCTTGACCTCCTGGTCGTCCGCACCCCTCTCCACACCGGAGATCTGGTCGTAGCCGGAGGAGTCCGCGATGTTGTAGCCCTGGGCCTTGCCGTTGGTGGACTGCCAGACCGCCTTGAAGTCCTGGTAGGAGATCGGCTTTCCGTCGGACCACTTGGCCTTGGGGTTGATCTTGTACGTCACCACCTGCGGTGAGGTGGAGGTGAGTTCGGCCGAGGCCAGGTACTCCGGCACCGGGTGGAAGACGCCCTTGGCGTCGGTGCGGAAGATCTTCGCCTCGACGTAGCCCATGATGTCGACCGCGTCGCCGTAGCGGCCGTCCACCTGGTACGGGTTCCACTGGGTGATCCACTGCGGCAGGGCCACCCGCAGCTCGCCACCGTCCTTGATCTTGTCCAGCGGCTGGGCGTTGATGTCGTCGGCGTCCTGGACGGGGGCGACCGTCTTGGCCACATCACCGGTGGAGCCCGAGCCACCGGAGCTGCAGCCGGTGACGGTCAGCGCCAGGGCGATCGCGGCGACGGCGGCCCGACCGAGGCCGCGGGCAGTGGTGGATGCGTCCATGAGGGGCTCCCCCGGAGAGTCTTCGAATGATTGGGCGCGGCCGGGCATGGCAAGCCTTGAAGGTGAGCAGCCAACTCGGGCGTCCAGTGAGGAGGAACGTAACAGGCGATCAACTCGGCCACCAGAGGCGCGCGTTGGCGACTGATCGAATCGCAACGGGCCGAAACACTGCCGCAATACTCCGTAAGCACCGGCCTGCAAGACTCTGACCTGCGACTTCCCCCGCCGGGGCGAAGCCGCGGGCGCCGCACCCCCTGGACGACCGACCGCATCTGTCGTACAACTGCTGCGCGAACGTGCGTCAAGTACCCGCTCACCGAAGGCCATTGATCATGTCCAGCAGGCTCCCGAACAGCTCCCCCGGTGGTGGGCGGTGATCCGCTACCTGGTCAAGCGCCTGGGGTACTACGTCGTCCTGCTGGTCGTCGCGGTCTTCCTGGCGTACGCGCTCTCCAGCACCGCGCTCGGCCCCAGGGCGTACTTCGAGGCCAAGCAGCCCCGCCCGTCCACCGCCTCGGTGGACCGGCAGTTGACGGAGCTGAACATCAACGACCACACCCCGGTGGTGGAACGTTTCAGCACCTGGGCGGGCGATCTGGTGCTGCGCGCCGACCTCGGCCGGACCATCCACAACACCTCGGTCAACGCCGAGTTCGGGCGCCGGATCCTGGTGTCGCTGCGGCTGCTGCTGATCGGCAGCCTGCTCGGGATGCTGCTCGGCGTGGCGGGCGGCGCCTGGAGCGCGATCCGCCAGTACCGGATCTCCGACCGGGCACTGACCCTGTTCTCCTTCGTGCTGCTCTCCACCCCGGTCTTCCTGGTGGCCCTGCTGCTGAAGAACGGCGCCATCGCCGCCAAGGACGCACTCGGCCACGAGGTCGTCCCGTTCACCGGGTACGAGACCCCCGGGCTGGCCGGCGGGATCGGGGCCCATCTCGGCGACTGGGCGCTGCACCTGCTGCTACCCACGCTCTCGCTGGCCCTCGGCGGGCTGGCGATGTACAGCCGCTACCAGCGCGGCACCATGCTCGACGTGCTCGGCTCCGACTACCTGCGCACCGCCGAGGCCAAGGGCCTGACCCGCAGCCGGGCACTGCTCAAGCACGGGCTGCGCACCGCGATCATCCCGATGTCGACCATGTTCGCCTACAGCTTCCTGGGCATCTTCACCGGCGCGACCTTCACCGAGACCATCTTCGGCTGGCACGGCATGGGCGAGTGGTTCATCCAGGCGATCAACGAGCAGGACGTCAACTCGGTGGTCGCGGTCAACCTGTTCGCCGCCGTGGTGGTGCTGGCCTCGGGCTTCCTCGCGGACCTGCTGCACGCCGCGCTCGACCCGCGCGTACGGCCCTGAGGAGCCGATCGACATGACCGCCGTCTTCGCCGACAACCCTCCCCTCCAGGTACCCGAGGAGGCCGCTCCCGCCGGCCGGCTCAGACTCGTCCTGGGCCGGATGCTGGCCGCACGCGGGGTGCTGGTCGGCTGCGCCATCGTGCTGCTGCTCTTCCTGCTCGCCTTCGGCGGCCCGTACCTGACGCCCTGGAACTACGCCACCCCCGACTACCTGGCGATCCGCCAACCGCCGTCCGGACAGCACTGGTTCGGCACCAACGGCCTCGGCCAGGACGTCTTCGCGCAGACCGTGCGCGGCCTGCAGAAGTCACTGATCATCGGCCTGCTGGTGGCGCTCTGCTCCACCGGGCTGGCCTCGCTGGTCGGCGCCTGCGCCGGCTACTTCGGCGGCTGGACCGACCGCGCGCTCACCTTCGTGGTCGACCTGATGCTGGTCTTCCCCAGCTTCCTGATCATCACCATCGTCTCGCCAAAGCTTCGCGGAGCCGGCTGGATCGCCTTCGTCGCGCTGCTGGCCGCCTTCAACTGGATGATCACCGCCCGGGTGGTCCGCTCGATGACCCGCTCGCTGGGCGAGCGGGAGTTCGTCCGGGCGGCCCAGTTCATGGGGGTCAAGCCGCTGCGGATCATCCTGCGGCACATCCTGCCGAACGTCGCCTCCTTCCTGATCACCGACGCCACCATCGCGGTCGGCGGCGCAGTGATGAGCGAGACCGCGCTCTCCTACTTCGGCTTCGGCGTCCGCGCCCCGGACGTCTCGCTCGGCACCCTGCTCGCCGCCGGAACCGACCAGGCACCCGTCTACCCCTGGCTGTTCTACTTCGCCGCCGGGCTGCTGGTGCTCTTCGTCCTGGCGATCAACCTGATCGGGGACGGGCTGCGCGATGCCCTGGACCCGACCTCGGAAGGGGCCCGCGAGCCCCGCAAGTCCCGTCGCACCCCCCGGAGCAGCAAGTGAAGGCGGCCGTGGAAACGGACCTGCTGACGGTCGACGGCCTGACCGTCGAGTTCAACGGCACCCCAGCGGTACGCGGGGTGGACCTGCGGCTGCGGCGCGGCGAGACCCTCGGCATCGTCGGCGAGTCCGGGTCCGGCAAGTCCGTCACCTCGCTGGCGGTCCTCGGCCTGCTGCCGTCCACCGCGACCGTCGGCGGCTCGGTCCGGCTGGACGGGCGCGAGCTGGTCGGCCTGCCCGCCAGGGAACTGGCCGCGATCCGGGGCCGCCGGGTGGCCATGGTCTTCCAGGACCCGCTCTCCGCCTTCACCCCGGTCTACCGGATCGGCGACCAGATCGTCGAAGCCCTGCGCATCCACCAGGACCTGGACAAGCCGACGGCCCGCGGACGGGCCGCCGAACTGCTCGACCTGGTCGGCATCCCCTCCCCCGACCGCGCGCTGGACAGCTTTCCGCACGAGTTCTCCGGCGGCATGCGCCAACGCGCGATGATCGCGATGGCGATCGCCAACGACCCCGACGTCCTGCTCGCCGACGAGCCCACCACCGCCCTGGACGTCACCATCCAGGCCCAGGTGCTCGACGTGCTGCGCACCGCGCAGCGCGAGACCGGCGCAGCACTGGTCCTGGTCAGCCACGACCTCGGCGTGATCGCCGGGATGGCCGACCGGGTCGCGGTGATGTACGCCGGGCGCGTGGTCGAAACGGCAGGCGTGGACGAGTTGTTCGCCCGCCCCAGGCACCCGTACACGCTCGGACTGATCGGCGCGGTGCCCCGGCTGGACGGCGGCGGCGGCCCGCTGGTCCCGATCCCCGGCAGCCCGCCCTCGCTCGCCGCCCTGCCGCCCGGCTGCCCGTTCGCGGCCCGCTGCCCGCTCGCCGAGGACCGCTGCCGCGCCACCGAACCACCGCTGACCGGCGCCGACGGCCACCTCGCGGCCTGCGTCAAGGCCGCGGAGCTGGCCGAACGCGCCCCCGCACCGAGCGAGGTCTACCCTGTGCCGGAGCTGCCGGCCGGACCGGCGGACCAGACGGCCCGGGACGAACGCGAGCCGGTCCTGCGGGTGACCGGACTCGCCAAGACCTTCCCGGTACTGGGGGGCAGCGTCTTCAAGCGGAAGGTCGGCGAGGTCTACGCCGTGGACGGCGTCGAGCTGGACATCCGGCGCGGCGAGACCCTGGGCCTGGTCGGCGAGTCCGGATCGGGCAAGTCCACCACGCTCTTCGAACTGCTGCGCCTGGCCAGGCCGGAGGCCGGCACCATCGAACTCCTCGGCCAGGACACCGCACGGCTCGACCGCGCGGCCGCGCACCGGCTGCGCTCCGACATCCAGATCGTCTTCCAGGACCCGATGGCCAGCCTGGACCCGCGGATGCCGGTCTCCGACATCGTCGCCGAGCCGCTGCTGGCCCAGAGGGCCTCCCGCGAACTGATCGGACGGCGGGTGCCCGAACTGCTCCGCCAGGTCGGACTGGAGCCGGCGCACGCCACCCGCTACCCGCACCAGTTCTCCGGTGGGCAGCGGCAGCGGATCTCCATCGCCCGGGCGCTCGCGGTCCGGCCGCAGCTGCTGGTGCTGGACGAACCGGTGTCGGCGCTGGACGTGTCGGTGCAGGCCGGCGTGCTCAACCTGCTCCAGCGGCTCAAGGCAGAGCTGCAACTCGCCTACCTCTTCGTCTCGCACGACCTGTCGGTGATCCGGCACCTCTCCGACCGGGTCAGCGTGATGTACCTCGGGCGGACGGTGGAGTCCGGCGCGGCCCGGGAGGTCTTCGAGCGGCCCCGGCATCCGTACACCCGGGCCCTGCTCTCGGCCGTCCCGCTGCCCGACCCCGCCGCCGAACGCGGTCGTGAGCGCATCCTGTTGGCCGGCGACCCGCCCTCTCCCACCGAGCGGCACGCCGGCTGCCCCTTCCGGGCGCGCTGCCCCGTCTACGCCGCCGTCCCGGCTGACCGCCGCGGGCGCTGCGAGACCGAGCCCCCCGCTCTCGCGACCGCCGCCGGGGGCCGGGACCACGCCGCCGCCTGCCACTTCCCGGACATCTGACGTTCGACCGGCCGTGATCGGCCGATCACGATTCGGAGATTCGGGCGAAGTCGCGTAGAGTCTTCCACGTCAGCAGGCGCCGCTAGCTCAGTTGGTTAGAGCAGCTGACTCTTAATCAGCGGGTCCGGGGTTCGAGTCCCTGGCGGCGCACAGACAGCCCGAGGGCCTCCCCGTTTCGACGGGGAGGCCCTCGGGCGTTTCGGCGTTCCGATCACGCCTCCGCGCGCCGGCCCATCGCTTCACCCTTCTGGGTCGACCCGCGGTTCGGCTCCCCCTCCGGCCTTCCTCGCCCCGGCCGACCAGGATGACGGTGAGCCGCGCCACATTCGGACGCCCGAACCCGGGACAGCCGGACCGATAGCCGTCCCAATCAGGGACAAGCCGGACATTCGCCGCCATGTGCCCGAGCGGACCGATTCGGAACGCCCGCACGAGACGTGTATTGTTTTCCCTGTCAGCAGGCGCCGCTAGCTCAGTTGGTTAGAGCAGCTGACTCTTAATCAGCGGGTCCGGGGTTCGAGTCCCTGGCGGCGCACAGACAAGCCTCAGGGCCTCCTCACTACGGTGAGGAGGCCCTGAGGCTTTTCCGTTCCTCCCGCCGCCCCGGAAACCCCGGTTACAGGATCGTGAAACAAAACAGGACAAAGGTCCCTAACGGCACACATCGGCATCAGGCAGGCTGAATCGGTCTGCCGTCCGTCCCAGATCGTGTGAGCAACCGTCACCGGGCTCGCCGGAAAGGCGCCACGTTGCCGCGCATATCGCCCACCGGCCTCCGCCCGCTTCCGCTCGCCCGTCGCACCGGCCGCCTGCCCCGGCGCCCCCGCCGGACCGGATGGCGCCGGCTGGTACCCACCTGGCGGCTGACCCTGCTCGGCCTGGTGACCTCCCTCCTGCTCGGGGTGGGCCTGTTCGCGCTCGGCATGATCGTGGTCAAGGTCCCGGACGCGCACGCCGCCGCGACCGCGCAGAGCAACACCTGGGTCTACCAGGACGGCACCCCGATCGCCCGCACCGGCCAGACCAACCGCCAGAACGTCGGCCTCGACAAGGTCTCCCCCGCCGCCCAGCACGCCGCCCTCGCCGCCGAGGACCGGAACTTCTACCACGAGGGCGCGGTCAACCTGAAGGGCCTGACCAGGGCCGCGTTCAACACCGCCACCGGCAGCACCACCCAGGGCGGGTCGACGATCACCCAGCAGTACGTCAAGAACACCTACCTGACCCAGAAGCAGACCATCAGCCGCAAGGTGAAGGAGCTCTTCATCTCGCTCAAGGTGGACGCCACCCAGAGCAAGGACGAGATCCTCGCCGGGTACCTCAACACCTCGTACTACGGCCGGGGCGCCTACGGCATCCAGGCCGCGGCCCAGGCGTACTTCGGCGTCGACGCCGGCCGGCTCGACGCGGCCCAGGGCGCGTACCTCGCCACCCTGCTGAACGCGCCGAGCGCGTACGACGTCTCGACCGCGACGCCCAAGGGCAAGCAGGCCGCCATCGACCGCTGGAACTACGTGCTGGACGGCATGGTCCAGCAGAACTGGCTCACCGCCGACCAGCGCGCCGCCGTCACCTTCCCCCAGGTGCGGGAGCCGAAGAGCGCTCCCGGTCTCTCCGGCCAGGCCGGGTACCTGGTCGGCGCGGCCACCGACTACCTGACCTCGCACGGCATCGTCACCGACGCCGAACTCGCCCGGGGCGGCTACACCATCACCCTGACCGTCGACGCCGAGCGCGAGCAGGACCTGCAGGACGCCGTCCAGCAGCAGCTCACCGACAACCTCTCCCCCGACAGGCGGAAGAAGGACGCGGACGCCCAGGCCGGTGCCGCCTCGGTGGACCCGAAGACCGGCGCGGTGGTGGCGCTGTACGGCGGCAGCGACGCCACCAGGCACTGGGTGGACAACGCCACCCGGCAGGACTACCAGGCCGGTTCGACCTTCAAGGCGATCGCGCTGGCCGCCGCCCTGGACAGCGGCGCCCGCACCCAGAACGGCGTCCGGATCAGCCCGGACACGCTCTACGACGGCACCAGCGGCCGCCCGGTGGCAGGCGGAACCGGCACGCCGTACGCCCCGCCGAACGAGGGCGGCACGGACTACGGCCGGATCACCCTGCAGCAGGCCACCGACTGGTCGGTGAACTCGGTCTTCGCCCAGCTCGCCCAGGACACCGGGCTGGAGAAGGTCCGGCAGACCGCCGTCGCGCTGGGGCTGCCCGCCGACACCCCCGGGCTGGCGGCCCACCCGTCGATCCCGCTCGGCACCGCCACGCCCAGCGTGCTCGACATGGCCGGCGTGTACGCCACCCTGGACAACGACGGCCAGCAGATCACCCCCTGGATCGTGAAGTCACTCGAACACGAGGGCGAGCAGGTCAAGCTGCCCGCGCCCGAGACGGCCCAGGCGGTCGGCAAGCAGACCGCGCAGGCGGTCACCACGATGCTGCAGGGCGTGGTGAGCGACCCGGGCGGCACCGGCTACCGCGCCCAGGCGCTCGGCCGACCGGTGGCGGGCAAGACCGGTACCACCGACAACTCCAGGTCGGTCTGGTTCGTCGGCTACACGCCCGAACTCGTCACCTCCGTCGCCCTGTTCGGCCAGGACCCCGCCACCGGCGCCCAAGTCACCCTGGACGGGGTCGGCGGCGTCTCGGCCGCGGCCGGCGGCAAGTTCCCGACCCAGGTGTGGACCGCCTACATGAAGTCCGCCCTGGCCGGGAAGCCGATCAGCGACTTCGACGGGTCCTCGGCGGACAACCCGCTGCTCTCCGGCCCCTCCGGCGACTCGGCCGCCACGGCGACGCCGTCGGGCGGCACCGCCCCGGGGACGCCCTCGCCCTCCGCGACCGTGCCCTCGGCCACCGCCTCCCCCACCGCGACCCCGACCGGCCCGGGCGGCGACGGCACTCCCTCCACGGACTCGTCGCCGACCTCCCGGCCGACGGCCACCCGGCCCGCGCCGACCCGCACGGCGACTCCCGGGCCGAACCCGACGACCCAGCCGACCACCGCGCCCACCCAGCCGGCGCCGGGCTCGACCGGACAGCCGGGCGGCCGGGCGCAGAGCGCCGGATAGCCCCGGGCGACGGCCCCTGAACCGGCAAGCGACAACCGGTACAGGAACCACCCGAGAGCAGGACCAAAAGGCGAGATGGCACCTTACAAAGGTCGCCACGAGCTGACACAATGCCCCGGTGTACAGCTCTACGTCCGCCGGCGGTGCCACAGCCAGAAGGCTCGGGCTCCCGCTCGCACTGGTCTCCGCGCTCTCCTTCGGCGGCTCCGGCACGGCCGCCAAGCCGCTGATCGAGGCGGGCCTGTCACCGGTGCACGTGGTCTGGCTCCGGGTCACCGGCGCCGCACTCGTCCTGCTCCCGCTCGCCTACCGGCACCGGCGCTCCCTCCGGGAGCGCCCCGGCCTGCTGGTGGGCTTCGGCCTGCTCGCCGTGGCCGGCGTGCAGGCGTGCTACTTCGCCGCGATATCCCGGATCCCGGTCGGGGTGGCCCTGCTGATCGAGTACCTGGGGCCGCTGCTGCTGCTCGGGTACGTCAAGTACGTCCAGCGCCGGCCGGTCACCCGGGCCGCCATGATCGGTGCCGGAGTCGCGGTGGCCGGCCTGGCCTGCGTGGTGCAGGTCTGGAACGGCCTGGCCTTCGACGCGCTCGGCGTGCTGTTCGGCCTGGCCGCGGCCTGCTGCCAGGTCGGCTACTTCGTGCTCGCGGACGCCGGCCGCGAGGGCGACCGCCCGGTCGACCCGATGGCGGTCAGCGCGTACGGACTGCTGATCGGCGCCATCGTGCTGACCGCGGTCACCCGGCCCTGGGAGGCCGACTGGGGCGTCCTGGGCGGACGGGTGGTCATGAACGGGTTCAGCCTGCCCGCCCTGCTGCCCGCGGCCTGGATGATCCTGGTCGCGACCGTGATCGCCTACCTGACCGGGGTCGCCTCGGTGCAGCACCTGTCCCCGCCGGTCGCCGGGGTGGTGGCCAATCTGGAGGCCGTGGTCGCGACGGTGGCCGCGTGGGTGCTGCTCGGCGAGCGGCTCGGCACCCCGCAGCTGGTGGGCGGGCTGCTGGTACTGGTCGGCGCCTTCGCCGCGCAGACCAGCAAGCCGGCCTCTCTGGAGACCGCCGAGGCCGTCGAGGCCGTCGAGGCCGACAGCCCCGCCGTCGCTCCGGCCGGGGACCGCACGGGCGAGACGGCGGCATTCGGCGGCGCCCCGCTGGTGTCAGCGTCAGTTGCCGGTCCAGCCGAACCAGTCGGCGTGGCCGAGCGGCCAGATCACCGCTGACGCCGGGCCGACCACGTCGGCCACCGGCACCGCACCGCCGCCCGGCCCCTCCTGGTGGTACCGGGAGTCGGAGGAGTCGCTGCGGTGGTCGCCCTCGACCCAGACGTAGCCGCTGGGCACCGTCACCGGACCGAAGTCCAGCCCCTCACAGGAGTCGTTGCCGGGGTGCAGGTAGGGCTCCGACACCGGCCTGCCGTCCACCCGCAGCGTCGAGCCGTTGCACTGGACGGTCTGCCCGCCGGTCGCGATCACGCGCTTGACCAGGTACTTGTCGCCCTTGGGCGGCAGCAGGCCGACGAAGCTGAGAGCGTCCCCGACCGCGCCGGAGGTCAGGCCGGTGTCAGTGGTCTGCGCGGGCAGCCAGCCGCCCGGGTCCTTGAACACCACCGGCTCACCCGGCTTCGGTTTCCACCCGAAGAGGGACACCGCCTTGTTGACGGCCACCCGGTCGCCGATCCGCAGCGTGTTCTCCATCGAACCCGAAGGGATGGTGAACACCTGGAACAGGCAGGTCTTCACCAGCAGCGCCACCAGCAGGCCCACCACCACCATCACCGGCAGCTCCACCCACCACGGCCAGCGCCGGCGCGGCGGGCGGGTACGGCGCACCGGGCGGAGCCGACGGCCCTCCTCGGCGGACCGGCCGTCCTGCGGGGCAGCAGCGGCCGCCTGTGCTCCCGCGCTCACCGGCCGGACCGCCCGCAAGCCGACCGCGATCGCACCGGCGGCACACCGCCGCCGCGCGCACGGCACCGCGCGTCCTCGCGCCCGTGCCGCCGCCCGGTACTCCAGGCCTTGCTCTGCCGTGGTGTGCGTGCCACCGCCGGACCACCTCCAGGGGAGTGGGGGAAGACAGCACGCTAACGCCGTCCGGGAAGCGGCGGGAAATCAGGCCTTTAGCCGGCGCTCACGCGGCCGGCCCTGGACGGGCCCGCGGCCCTCCCGGCCGGACCCGTCCGACCGGCCCTGCAGGGCTCAGGCGCGGGCGATCGCCTCGTGGTGGCGGATGACCTCGGCGATGATGAAGTTCAGGAACTTCTCGGCGAACACCGGGTCCAGGTGGGCGCCCGCCGCCAGGGCGCGCAGCCGGGTGATCTGGTCCCGCTCACGCTCCGGGTCGGCTGGCGGAAGCTTGTGCTCGGCCTTGAGCCGCCCGACCCGCTGGGTCGCCTTGAACCGCTCGGCCAGCATGTGGACCACGGCCGCGTCGATGTTGTCGATGCTCTCGCGCAGACTGGTCAGTTCCGCCCGCACGGCCTCGTCGATCGCTTCGAGGGACGCGGCGGCAGAGTTCGCGGGCTGGGTGGGCTGATCAGTCATCGGGGCGGCTCCGGAGGCTGGCTGCGTGAACGGCGCCCGGGCGGCCCACGTTCCTGCTGGACCTCCCCGAGCCTTCGCAAATCTAACAGGAGAGGACTGGCCCATCCGTGGTATTCCGGACATCCGTCCACCATCCGGACAGCACGCCGCGCTCCCTGTTGCCGGGCGGTCCGAGGACGCGCTCCGCTCCTTCGGCCCTGCGCCGCCCGCGGCCCCGTAGGCTTGACGGCGCACCACGCCGCACCACCACCGCACCGCACGGCCGGACGTGACGACCCAGCAGTTCCCCCAGCACAGGAGGTACCTGATCGTGGCAACCATCCGCACCGCACGCACCGCTTGGGAAGGCAACCTGCTCGACGGCAAGGGGCTGGTGACCCTCGCCTCCTCCGGCATCGGCGAGTACCCGGTCTCCTGGGCGTCCCGTGCGGAGCAGGCGAACGGCAAGACCAGCCCCGAGGAGCTCATCGCCGCCGCGCACTCCTCCTGCTTCTCGATGGCGCTCTCGCACGGCCTGACCGGCGCCGGTACGCCGCCCGTCAAGCTCGACACCCAGGCCGACGTGACCTTCCAGCCCGGCACCGGCATCACCGGCATCCACCTCACCGTGACCGGGCGCGTACCCGGGCTCGACGAGGCGGACTTCGTCAAGGCCGCCGAGGACGCCAAGGCCAACTGCCCGGTCAGCAAGGCCCTGGCCGGCACCACCATCACCCTGACCGCCAAGCTGGCGGGCTGACACCTCCTTTCCTTCCCTTCCGCGCGACAGCGCGTCAGGCGCCCCCGGTCCGCGTCCCGTGACGTGTCCCGGGGGCGCGGCACGTGTCCGAACGGGTGCCGCCGCCTGTTCCCGGGCCGGGGCGCGTCCGACGAATCACCCTGCCGGCGGTCGCCGCCGGATCCGTGCGCGGCCTATGATCAGCGGCAGTGCCCCGTTCTCCGCCGAGCGCCACAAGCAAGCGCTCTTGAACCGAGTTCCGGGGGCCTCGACAGTGCGGGATGCCGGCCACCGCGGGTGCGGAGAGCCGGCCGGAATCAGCGTCAGCAGCGGACGGGAGCAAGCCGTGCCGGGCCGGAACGAGGGGGCCGACGCATACCGCCAGCGCGTGCGGCACGCGGAACTGTGCCACCCCGCCCAGACCGCCACCGCCGAGGGCGCCGACACCAGGTACCAGCGGCACGAGGCCCACCGCCTCCCCACCCGCTCCGACGAGCAGTCGTGCGTATACTGCCCCACCTGCTCGGCCCCGCTGGGCGGCACCACGAGGGAGCTGCTCGCCGCCCTGCGGGCCAGCGAGTCCCGGTTCCGGGCCGCGTTCGCCGACGCCGGGATCGGCATGGCGCTGATCGACGCCGAGGACCGGATCATCGAGGCGAACCCCGCGTTCGCGGCGATGATCGGCCGCGAGCTGCCGGACCTCGTCCGCACCCACATCCACGACATCATCGACCCGGAGGAGACCGACCGTCAGCACTACCTGGAGCTGGTGCGCGGCGAACGCGACCGGCTGCGGGTGGAGAAGCGGCTCAAGCACCGCGACGGCCGGGCCGTGTGGAGCAATGTGACGATCTCACTGATCCGCGACGGATCGGGCCGCCCGCTCTACACGCTGGCCATGGTCGAGGACGTCACCGAGCAGCGCCTGCTCGGCGACCGCCTGGCGTACCAGGCCCTGCACGACCCGCTCACCAGGCTCCCGAACCGGACCCTGTTCTTCGAGCGCCTCAACGCCGCCTTCATGCCTGCCGGTGACGAGACGTCGACGGGCGCCCCGGCGGCCGGCGCCGAGACCGGAAAGCCGGCCGGGTCCGCACCGGTGACCCTCAGCACCGAGGCGCTCGCGCTCGGGGGCCCCGCCGCCGGGGCGGCCACCGCGACGGTGACCGTGCCCGCCGCCACGACGCCGGCGGCCACGCCGGGCGGCGGCCGCCCCACCCGCCGGGTCGGGCTGTGCTACGTGGACCTGGACGGCTTCGCGGCCATCAACGAGACCCTGGGGCACCACGTCGGCGACCAGCTGCTGGTCGCGGTCGCCGCCCGCCTGGAACGCGGCTTCTCCCGGGACAACGACAGCCTGGTGGCCCGGCTCGGCGGTGACGAGTTCGCCCTCCTGGTCGCCGACAGCTCCAGCAGTGAGCAGCTGACCAGGCTGGCCGGCGAACTGATCGCCGCGCTCGAGCAGCCCTTCGACATCGCCGGGCAGCAGCTGGTGGTCACCGCCAGTGTGGGCGTGGTGGAGCGGCCCGTGCAGGAGACCACCCCGGCCGACCTGCTGAAGGACGCCGACGCCACCCTGTACTGGTCCAAGGCGGACGGCCGGGCCAGGTGGACCCTCTACGACCCCGACCGCGGCGCCCACCAGCTCACCCGGCAGCGCCTGGCCACCGCGCTGCGCCCGGCCCTGGAGCGCGGCGAGTTCACCGTCGAGTACCAGCCCCTGGTCGGGCTGGCGGACGGTGCGGTGCACGGCGCGGAGGCGCTGGTCCGCTGGCGCCACCCCCGGTACGGGACGCTCTCGCCGGACCGGTTCATCCCGCTGGCCGAGGAGTCCGGCGCGATCGTGCCGCTGGGCAAGTGGGTGCTGGAGGAGTCCTGCCGGCAGGCCCGGCAGTGGATGGCGGAGTTCCCGGACACCGAGACCTTCGTGAGCGTCAATCTGGCGGCCCGCCAGATCTGGGACTCCGATGTGGTGGCCGATGTCGCCCAGGTGCTGGAGCACACCGGGCTGCCGCCCCGGCTGCTGCAGCTGGAGATCACCGAGAGCGCCGTGCTCGGGCCGGGGGGCCGCCCGGTGCAGGCGCTCCAGGCGCTGGCCGACATGGGCGTCCGGATCGCCATCGACGACTTCGGGACGGGCTACTCCAACCTCGCCTACCTCTCCCGGCTCCCGGTCCACGTGCTGAAGCTGGACGGCAGCTTCATCGAGGGCTTCCGCGACCCGGCCCCGGGCGGGCGCCCGGACAACCGGTTCCGGCGCGCCGACGCGGACGAGCAGATCGTCGGCGCGATGGTGCAGCTCGCCCACGCCCTCGGGCTGACGGTGACGGCGGAGGGCATCGAGAACGCCTCGCAGGCCGAACGGCTCCGCCTCACCGGCTGTGACACGGCCCAGGGCTGGTACTTCGCCAAGCCCGGTGAGGCGGAACGGGTCGCCGCCATGCTCCGCGCCAGGAAGGCCGGTTGAGCGTCCCGGCCGGGGCGGCGCCGATCAGCCGAGGCCGTATGCCTCCGCGATCAGGGCGTACGAGCGGATCCGGGCCTCGTGGCCGTGGATGTTCGAGGTGACCATGAGTTCGTCCGCGCCGGTCCGCTTGCGCAGGGCCTCCAGGCCGTCGGCCACCTCGCCGGGCGAGCCGAGGACGACGTTGCCGAGCCAGCTGTCGAGGAAGTCCGCCTCGGCCTGGCTGTAGGGGTGGGAGGCCGCCTGCTCGGGGGTCGGGACGAGACCCGGTGTGCCGCGCCGCAGCCGCAGCATGGCCAGCGCCCCCGACATCGCCAGGCGCCGGGCCTCGGCCGTGCTGTCGGCGGCCACCGCGCCGACGCCGATCAGCGCGTAGGGCTCGTCCAGTACGGCGGACGGCCGGAAGGTGGAGCGGTAGAGGTCCAGCGCGGGGACGGTGTTGGCGGCACTGAAGTGGTGGGCGAAGGCGAAGGGCAGGCCGAGCCGGCCCGCCAGCCGGGCGCTGAAGCCGGACGAGCCCAGCAGCCAGACCGGCGGGCGGGTCTGGCTCCTGGGCACCGCGGTCAGCCGCGCGTAGGGGTGGCCGTCCGGGAAGTCGCCGTCCAGGAAGTGGGTGAGCTCGGACAGCTGGCGGGGGAAGTCCTCGGGGTCCTCGGTGATGCCGCGGCGCAGCGCGCGGACCGTGGCCGGATCGGTGCCGGGGGCCCGGCCGAGGCCGAGGTCCACCCGGCCCGGGTGGAGGGCCTCCAGCAGGCCGAACTGCTCGGCGATGGCGAGCGGGGCGTGGTTGGGGAGCATGACACCGCCCGAGCCGAGCCGCAGCGTACGGGTGTGCGCGCCCAGGTGGGCGAGCAGGACGGCCGGTGTGGAGCTGGCGACCCCCGGCATGCCGTGGTGCTCGGCCACCCAGAAGCGGTGGTAGCCCAGGCTCTCGGCGGTGCGGGCGAGTTCGGTGGTGGCCGCCAGCGCCTCACCGGGTGTGTAGCCCTCCCCGACCGTCGCCAGGTCGAGGATGGACAGCGGTGCGGGTGCGGCGCCGCGGGCCACGCCGCGGATCAGGTCGGGGCGTGCTTGCCCGCCGCCTTGTGCCGCGCCGGTCGCCTGCTCGTCCTCGATGGCCATGCCTCGCTCCTCCTGCTCGACCTGATCGGCTGCGGGGCTCCGCTCCCGCCTGCGGGGTCAACCCGGGTGCGGCTCCGGCTGTTCCCGCGACCGTCCCGGCCACGGGAACCGCTTCTGTCGGCGCTGCGCCCGACTCGCGGGGGCGCGTGGCATGAGGCATCGTCAACATCCGTTCACCGCACCGCCTTCCCGTTGCTCCGGCGAACCTCGCCACCTCGAGGCGCGGAGCTCGGACCAGCCCCTCGGGCCGGAGGGCCGCGGGTCCAGATGGCGGCTTTTCGCCAACGCAGGAACTCGCCAGGCGAACGGGTCGCGCGAGCGGTCCGGGTTCGGGCAACCTACTGGTCAGTGAGGTTCGAGCAGTCGGGTCTCACCCATCGGCAAGGCAGGCGGGCTGGACCAGTTCCGCCTGACCCCGACGAGCCCCCGGAGCGGCACCCCGCTCCGGGGGCTCTCCCAATGTCCGGCCGCGGAAGTTCCGACCCAGGACGCCCCACCCGCCTGTGATCCCGCCCACGCCGGGGCGCTTCAAGGCATGAAGTGTCGAAGCGTTAGCGTTGTCCCTCGCAGCCACCTGTTCCTCCGGGCGGTCTGGAGGGAGAACGACCTTGGGTGCCATAGCGCTGATCGGCCCTGCCTGGATATGCGTCCTGGCACTCTGCGCCGTCCTCGGCGACGCACTGCTCCCCTTCCTGCCGAGCGGCACGCTGGTGATCCTGGCCGTACTCAGGACTTCGCAGGTCGCGGGCGCCCCGGTGCTCCTGGCGCTCGGCGTGGCGCTGGCATCCTTCCTCGGTGATCTTCTGCTGCTGTCGCTGGCCCGCCGGGGCGCACCGCTGGTGGACCGCCGACTGGCGGGCAAGCCGCAGCTGGCGGCCAGTGTCGAGCGCGTCCGGCAGAACCTGTCCGGCCGGAGCAGGCGCGCCGCGGCCGCCATGGTGATCATCGCCCGTTTCGTGCCGGCCGGACGCACGGTCCTCGATCTCGCCGTGGGACACTCCCCCGGCCAGTCCCGCGGCTTCCTGCGCTGGTCGGCGCTGGCCGCGGTGGTCTGGGCCGGGTACATCGTCACACTGGGCTGGCTCAACAGTCACTGGTTCGACACCGCCTGGCTCAGCCTGGCCGTCTCCTGCTGCGCGGCGACCGCGATCAGCTCCACCGTGGCCCGGATGATCCGCCGGCACCGCCGGCAGTCGGTCTGACACCCGCCGCCACCTCCCGCTTCACATCATCCTCACCAGCCCCCACCTGCACCGATGCCCGCCCGGCGGGGCGGGCGAAGTGTCTCAGGACGGCAACAGTGACCCCGTGGCCGGATCCGCCCGGGCCGCCGCTGCGTAATGACCGGTAGTAGGTAGAGCCCCTTGGATGGTGGTCTGTACCTATGACATCCTGAAGAGGTAATAGTCAGCTATGTCCGTTTTCTCCTGGACGTCCGGATGCCCTCGCCGGGGCCTCCGGACTTTGTTCTGGGCTCGGACGCCAACCGGCAGGGGAGACCATGAGCACCATCTCGCGCAGGGCCATGCTGAGCGCCGCGGCCGCCACCGCGGCGCTGGGAGCCGTGACAGCCTGTTCGAGTGGCAGCGGCCCCGCCTCGGACGCGAAGGGCTCCGGGGACGGCGGGAGCGGTGGTGGAAGCGGCAAGCCGAGCGCTCCCGCGGTCAAGGCCACGCCGATCGGGGATGGTTCGACCTCCGACACCGGGGCCCAGCCGGGCCAGCCGAAGCCGGAGAAGCTGGGGCCGGGTGAGCGTCCGCCGCAGTTCGTGGTGTTCTCCTGGGACGGCGCCGGCGGCACCGACGACGGGCAGTTCCCCCGGTTCCTCAAGCTGGCCGAGGAGCACAAGGCCTCCATGACCTTCTTCCTCTCCGGCATCTACGCGCTGCCGAAGGGCAAGTCGAGCCTCTACCACCCGCCGAAGCACTCGGTCGGCGCCTCCGACATCCCGTACCTGTCGGACGGGGCGGTGAAGAACACGCTGAAGCTGGTCACCCAGGCATGGCTGGCCGGGCACGAGATAGGCACCCACTTCAACGGGCACTTCTGTTCCAGCCGGCCGGACGGCAACGGGGTCAACAAGTGGAGCCCGGAGGACTGGGAGAGCGAGATCGAGCAGGCCGTCTCGTTCGTGACCCAGTGGCGCACCAACACCGGCTTCACCGACGTCGATCCGCTGCCCTTCGACTACCGCAAGGAGCTGATCGGCGGCCGCACCCCGTGCCTGGAGGGTCAGCAGGCGCTGCTGCCGACCGCCGCCAAGCTGGGCTGGAAGTACGACGCCAGTTCGCCCGGCGGCCAGCAGATCTGGCCGCAGAAGGTCCAGGGCGGGAAGATATGGGACTTCCCCCTGCAGGGCATACCCTTCCCCGGGCACGGCTTCCAGGTGTTGTCGATGGACTACAACATCCTGGCCAACCAGTCCAGCGGCAGCACCAAGGGCGACCCGGGCAAGTACGACGAGTGGCGCGACCAGGCCAAGGGCGCGTACCTGGCCGGCTTCAACCGCGCCTACACCACCAACCGGGCGCCGTTCTTCATCGGCAACCACTTCGAGCAGTGGAACGGCGGCATCTACATGGACGCCGTCGAGGAGACCCTGAAGGCGATCGCGGGCAAGCCCGAGGTCCGGCTGGTCTCCTTCCGCCAGCTGGTGGAGTGGCTGGAGGTCCAGGACGAGTCCACCCTGCGCAAGCTGCGGACGCTGGGCGTCGGGAAGGAGCCCGCGGGCGGCTGGGAGAGTTTCCTGGGCTCGGCCGGGTGAGCGGCGCGGGCTGAGCCCGCCGGGCGCAGGCGAAGCGGAACCCGCGCGTACGGTCCGCGCGTCAGCCGCGCGGTTCGTCCTCCGCCAGCAAATGCTCGGCCACCACCGCCGCCCCGTCCTGGCCCATCAGGATCGTGTAGTGGTTGGTCCCCGGGACCGGCGAGACCGAGACCTCGGCCAGATCGAGTGCCGCGGCTTCGAGCCGGGTCTGGTCGTAGAGGCCCTGGGGCTCGTCCTGCAGCCCGCGTTCCGCCCAGAGCAGCCGGACGGGGCAGGAGACCCGGTGGATCGCGGTGGTCACATCGGCGTCGAGCATGACCTGGCGGCTGTCCTCCCGGATGGCTTCCGGCACGCATGAGGAACGCAGTTCGGGCTCCGCACCGACCAGGTCCCGCTGAGCGAAGGCGTCGCTCTCGGCCGTCCACTCGGCGGCGAAGGCCGGCAGGCCGCGCCAGAAGCCGCGGTAGGCCTCCCGGTCGGGGAAGGTCGTCGACAGCCGGGCGAGGGACGGGCCGAGCACGGCGGCCATCACCTCGTCCGGGTCGGCGCCGACGGGCAGCGGGAAGCTGACCGCGCCGTCCACCAGGAGCAGCCGTTCCACCAGCGCCGGGTGCCGGAGGGCGGTCAGCGCGGCCACCCAGGCGCCCATCGAGTGCCCCGCCAGCCTGACCCGGCCCAAGCCCAGGGCGCCGATCAGCTCGGACAGGTCGTCGGCGTGCCGGGCGATACCGTAGGGCGCGCGGACCGTCCGGCTGGCGGCCCGGCCGCGCAGGTCGGGGGCGATCAGAGTGGCCCGGCCGGCGAGCTGACGGGCCACCTGCCCCCAGGCCAGGGCGTTGGCGGTGGTGCCGTGGGCCGCCACCACGGTCGGCGCGCCGGGCACGGTGGCCGGCCACCGGACCACGGCCAGGTCTCCGCCGGGCACGGCGACGGTCAGTTCTTCGGGTGCGGGGGTCTCGGGGCTCACGCGGTACACACCTTCCGGGGTCGGTCGGGGTCCTGGAGTGCTGCGGGTCTGGCCGGAACCGTAGGCGGGGCCGGTCTGCCGCAGTATGTGGCAGGACACCGCTTCGGCGACAGCGGCTGTGTGTTCGTCAGCCATACCCGGTGGCCCGTACGGCGTTGCGGTCCGTTGGACCGTCGAGGTGGCCGCCGGGCACACACCGGACGAGGTCCCGAGCCCTCGCCGGGCGCGTACTGCCCCCGGTCGTCCCCACGACGCTCCCGACGCCTCCCGTGCCCCCGGTGCCACCGGCCGCCGCCCCGATGCGTCACGGCCGGTCCCGGTTGCCCGCCACTAGCACCGATCAGCCGCGAAGCGTACCGATTCCGCCAGATCTTCACTCCCAGGGCAAGGTCGCTTCCAGGATTGGTTGCGATCACTCTTGGCACTGAGGAGAGTTGACAGGTAGTCACGAGCCGCCGAACCACATCCACTCCTCGGCTGCGGCGACAAGCCGATTCGCCACAACTCCGAATCAGCACCGGCCACCGGGGCCATGCCTCCGGCGGGGTGGCGCGCTCGTTCCGAGCCGAAGCGGTGACGGCCCTTCAGCCGTCGCGGCCTCGGCGGTTCGCCAGACGTGCTTCGATCTGGAGACCGCAGCTCCAGACGGCGAGTCCGGGGGGACTCGCCGGCACCTAGTTCAGGGGCAGCAACAGGGCCGCGACAGCACGGCCCTCGGGGGGAGTCACCGCCATGCCGACGACCGAGGCATACCCGCAACCACCGATACCGGAGCACACCCGGACCCACACGCCTCACCAGACACTCCAGGAACACCACCGTTCATCCGGGTCGATCGGCCGCATCGAACCGCCGTACGACTACGAGCGCTTCAGCCGCCTCGCCGGCCCGCTGACCGAGCCGCCCGCCGGGACGCCGTACCAGGTCCAGTACCGCAGTCTGCTGAGCGAGGAGCCGCACCGGATCCGCGCCGCCCTGCTGCTGATCGCCGCGCCCGTGGTCGAGGCGGTCCTGCTGGTCTGGCTGCTGCTGCCGGGGCACTGGCCGCTGCGGCCGGGCGAGACCCAGCCGTGGCTGCCGGCCGCCGACAAGGTGATGATCGTGATCATCGCCCTGATCGAGGCCTTCCGGCTGGTCAACGTGGTCTCCAACGCGCACGCCACCCTCGTCGCCCGCGATCCGGTCCCGGTGGCTGCGCAGACCGGCACCCGGGTCGCGTTCCTCACCACCTGTGTGCCGGGCAAGGAGCCGCCGGAGACGGTCCGGGCGACCCTGACCGCCGCACTCGCCGTCCGGCACGACGGCCCCTACGACGTCTGGCTGCTGGACGAGGGCGACGATGCCGAAATGCGAAGTCTGTGCGCCGAGTTGGGGGTGCACCACTTCAGCCGCCACGGCATCGGGCGGTGGAACCAGCCTAAGGGGCGCTTCCGCGCCCGCACCAAGCACGGCAACTACAACAGCTGGCTCGACGAGCACGGCGAGGACTACGACTTCTGGGTCTCGGTGGACACCGACCACGTCCCGCTGCCCGACTTCTGCGAGCGGATGCTCGGCTACTTCCGCGACCCGGACGTCGCGTTCGTGGTCGGCCCGCAGGTGTACGGGAACTACGGCAGCTCGCCGTCGGCCGTCACCAGGTTCTCCGAGAGCCAGCAGTTCCTCTTCCACGCGCTGATCCAGCGGGCCGGGAACCGTTACGGCGCACCGATGTTCGTCGGCACCAACAACGCCGTACGGCTCAAGGCCCTGCGGTCCATCGGCGGGCTCTACGACTCGATCACCGAGGACATGGCGACCGGCCTGGAGTTCCACCGCCGGCGCAACCCCGCGACCGGCGCGCGGTGGAAGTCGGTCTACACCCCGGACGTGCTGGCCGTCGGCGAGGGGCCGTCCTCCTGGACGGACTTCTTCTCGCAACAGCTGCGCTGGAGCCGCGGCACCTACGAGACCATCCTCACCCAGTACTGGCGGGCCGCCTGGCGGCTGTCGCCCGGCCGGCTGCTCAACTACACGCTGATGGTGTGCTTCTACCCGATGGCGGCGCTCACCTGGCTGCTCGGCGGCCTCTCCAGCGTGCTCTACCTCGGCTTCGGGGCCTCGGGTGTGCACGTCTCCTCCGAGATCTGGATGATGCTCTACAGCGACGCCGCCGCCCTCCAGGTGCTGCTCTACACCTGGAACCGCAAGCACAACGTCAGCCCGCACGAACCGGCCGGGTCCTCCGGGGTCGCCGGGATGGTGATGTCCGCGCTCTGCGGGCCCGTCTACGCCGCCTCGCTGCTGCAGGCCGCGCTGCGCCGCAGAAGCCGCTTCGTGGTCACCCCGAAGGGCGACTCCGCCAGCCCCGACCGGGCGGCCACCTTCCGCATCCACCTGTTCTGGGTGCTGGTCTTCGGCGGCTCGGTGGCCGCCTCCTTCTTCACCGGCCACGACCACGTCGCCATGCGGACGTGGGCCTGCATCGCGCTGTTCTTCAGCCTGCTGCCGATGCTCATCCGGGCGTACGACCGGCTGCGCCGCCGCGACCGCGCCTGATCCGGCGCCTTCCGCCCGTTCACACCACCCGCACCAGCTCCCCTGGGGGGACCCGTCATGAAGATCCGCCACACCGGCGGCCGGACCAGGCGCTACGCGCTGGGCAGCACCGTCGCGCTCGTCGTCGCCGGCATGAACGCGCCGGCCGTCCTCGGCTTCGCCGGGGACCAGTACCACCAGTACGTCATCAACCAGCCCGGCTACAAGGCCGAGTACGGCCACTGGCAGACCCTCGAACTGCCCACCCGGTTCCGGGTCGACGCGATCCACGCCACCCTGCTGCGCACCGGGAAGATCCTGATCGTCGCGGGCTCCGGCAACGACCAGCAGGCCTTCGACGCCGGCACCTTCAAGACCCTGCTCTGGGACCCGGTGAAGAGCACCTACAAACTGATACCCACCCCCGTGGACATGTTCTGCGGCGGACACACCTCGCTCCCCGACGGCCGGGTCCTGGTGGCCGGCGGCACCCTGCGCTACGAACAGCTGGACGGCGCGGTCAAGAAGGCCGCCGGCACCATGCGGGTGCGCAACGAGAACCCGGACGCCCCGCGCACCTTCCCCAAGGGCACCGTCTTCACCGGCCCGGGCGGCCGCGACTACGCCTCCACCGCCCCGGTCACCGTCCCCGCCGCCACCAAGACGGTCGCCAGGACCGCGGACGGCCGGACCGAAGTCACCGTCACCGCCGGGGAGCGGCAGGTCTTCGTCGAGGCCGTCGCCGAGGGCGGCTCCTACGTCGACCAGAACCCGACCCAGTACCGGATCAAGGGCCTCACCGGCGCCGACGCCCGCAACCTCTACGGCATGGGCGGCAAGATGACCCTGGACAAGCAGGACTTCCAGGGCATCCGCAGCGCCTACGAGTTCAACCCGGACACCGAACTCTACGAGCAGGTCCCGGACATGGCGTACGCCCGCTGGTACCCGACCCTCACCGGGCTCGGCGACGGCAAGGTCGTCACGGTCTCCGGCCTGGACGACACCGGCCAGATCCTCAGCGGCAACGACAACGAGCTGTTCGACCCGGCGACCCGCACCTGGTCCAAGGCCCCCGACCGGTACTTCCCGACCTACCCGTCGCTCTTCCTTACCGCCTCCGGCAAGCTCTTCTACTCCGGTTCCAACGCGGGCTACGGCCCGGCCGACAAGGGCCGCACCCCCGGTCTGTGGGACCTGAAGAACAACAGCTTCCAGACCGTCGACGGCCTGCGCGACCCGGACCAGCTGGAGACCTCCTCCTCGGTGCTGCTGCCGCCCGCCCAGTCGCAGAAGGTGATGGTGCTGGGCGGCGGCGGGGTCGGCGAGTCCCCGGCCTCCACCGCCCGGACCGGCATCGCCGACCTGGGCGCAGCCGAGCCGCGCTTCGTCCCCGGCCCGGACCTTCCCGCCGGCGGCACCCGCTACCTCAACAGCGTGATCCTGCCCGACGACACCGTCTTCACCACCGGCGGCTCCAGCGACTACCGCGGCAAGCACCGCAGCGACCTGCTGAAGGCGCAGACGTACCACCCCGACAGCAACACCTTCAGCACCGCCGCCGCGCCGACCGTCGGCCGGGACTACCACTCCGAGGCCCTGCTGCTCCCCGACGGCCGGGTGGTCGTGCTCGGCTCCAACCCGCTGTTCGCCGACAAGGCCGACACCCAGCCGGCCGAGTTCGAGCAGCGGATCGAGATCTACTCCCCGGCGTACCTGTACCACGGGCAGCGGCCCGAGATCACCGCCGCGCCCGGCCGGGCGAGCCTCGGCAGCGAGATCACCGTGGCCACCCCGGCCCCGGATCAGATCGCCACCGCCAAGCTGATCCGGCCGAGCTCGGTCACCCACGCCACCGACGTCGAGCAGCGCTCGGTCGCCCTGGACATCACCGGACGCGGCGCCACCGGGATGACCCTCTCGCTGCCGCGCAACCCCGACCTGCTGCCGCCGGGCTGGTACATGCTCTTCGCCACCGACCACAACGGGACGCCCTCGGTGGCGCGCTGGATCCAGGTCACCGACTGACCTTCGACGGCGGCCGGTTCGGGGGCAGTCCGCTTCCCTGGGACCGGCCGCCGCCCGGTCAGCTGCGGGCCAGCCCCAGGGCGTACGGGAGCCAGAACTCGCCTGCCCTGGGCTCGCCCCGGCCGCAGTCGCCGTCGGACTCGCCCGGGTTCTTGATCCAGAGGTAGGCGTCCACCCCCGGCCGCCCGGTCCCGGTGGTCGGCGTCTCGCCCAGTGCCCGCCCGGCCGGATTGCACCAGTCGCGGTCCCCGAGCGGGCCGTTGCCGTTGCGGCTGGTGTCGATCACGTAGTGCTTGCCGCCGAGCAGTCCGGACAGCTTGTCGCCGTACTCCGAACTCTGCTCGGTGGTGTAGAAGTTGGAGACGTTGACGGAGAAGCCGTCGGCCTCGGCGATCCCGGAGCGGCGCAGCGCGTCGGCGAGCCGGTCCTGGTCCTTGAGCCAGCCCGCGTTGCCCGCGTCCAGGTACACCCGGACCTTGGAGTGCTTCTTCAACTCGCCTACTGCGTACGCCAGCAGGTCGTAGCGCTCGGCGGCGGCCGCCGCCGTCACCCCGCAGCCGTCCAGGGTGTGTGCCACGGCGTCCGGCTCCAGGATCACCCAGGCGGCCCGGTCGGCCAGGCCGGCGGCGAGGGCGGCGATCCAGTCCCGGTAGGCGGCCGCGTCGGCGGCGCCGCCGGCCGAGAACTGCCCGCAGTCGCGGTGCGGTATGTCGTACGCGACGATCAGGGCGGTACGGCTGGCCGCGGCGGCCTTGATCGTCAGCTCCTCGGCCTCGGTCCGGGCGTCCTGGCCACCGAGCCAGAGCGCGGAGGGCTGGTCGGCGATCCTGGTCAGGGTCTTCGCGTCCGAGCCCTTGACCTTCGCCAACTCCATTGCGGCGGAGCTCTGGTCGGAGACGTAGAAGGCCTGCCCCGGCTGCTGCCCGAGCAGCCTGCCGGGACCGGCGGCCGGCTTCGCGCCCCCCGACGCCACATCGCCGCACCCGGCCACCGCACCCGCCGACAGCGCCGCCAGTGCGGCCGCCGCAACCACTCGCCACCCCAGGCGCCCCACGACTGCCCCTCCCCACCTTCGCGGTCGGCACCAGCTTCGCACAGCCGGTGCCGACCGGGGCGCTATCGCCGACAAGTGTGCGGCGAGCGGGGGTCGGGGTTGTCGAGCGGCGGCGTCAGGCGGACGCGAGGTCCGGCACCCGCCAGTCGATCGGCTCCGAACCGAAGCCCGCCAGCGCCTCGTTGATCTGCGAGAACGGACGGCTGCCGAAGAACAGCTTGGCCGACAGCGGCGACGGGTGCGCCCCCTGCACCACCACGTGCCGCGAGGTGTCGATCAGCGGCAGCTTCTTCTTGGCGTAGTTGCCCCAGAGCACGAAGACACAGGGCTGCTCACGGTCGCTGACCGCCTTGATCACCGCGTCGGTGAACTTCTCCCAGCCCTTGCCCTTGTGCGAGTTGGCCTCGTGGGCGCGGACCGTCAGCACCGCGTTGAGCAGCAGCACGCCCTGCTCGGCCCAGTGCATCAGATAGCCGTTGTCCGGCGCCGGAACGCCGAGGTCGGCGTGCAGCTCCTTGAAGATGTTCCGCAACGAGGGCGGGGTCTTGGTGCCGGGCAGCACCGAGAAGCTCATGCCGTGCGCCTGGCCGTCGTCGTGGTACGGGTCCTGACCGAGCACCAGGACGCGGACGTCCTGGTAGGGCGTGGCCTCCAGCGCCGAGAACTCCTGACCGCTCGGCGGGAAGACCTGGTGCTCGGCCCGCTGCTGC
Organism: Kitasatospora cystarginea; assembly: GCF_039533515.1. Lineage (NCBI taxonomy): Bacteria > Bacillati > Actinomycetota > Actinomycetes > Kitasatosporales > Streptomycetaceae > Kitasatospora > Kitasatospora cystarginea. The sequence continues at coordinate 79,991 of NZ_BAAATR010000008.1, forward strand.
GCCACGAACTTCGCCAGCTCCGCGAAGTACGGCTTCTCCAGCTCCCCCGCCAGCGCCTCGTGCCAGGACTCCGGCACCTCGAATTCCGTGCCCACGGCCACCTCAGCCAGCTCCGTCACGACTCAACCTCCCACCGGGCCGCGCCCGGACCGCACGTCCACTTGCACCGAGAACGCTACACAGACCCACCGACAACGCCCGCCCCGGGCGGGAAGCCGCCCGGGGCGCGAGGGAGCTCACGGTGGAACACCCCGGCCGGAGGCCGGCGCAAGGACAAGGATCCGCCCGGTCAGATCAGTTCGATCAGGTCCGCGACCGAGGCGACCACCCGGCCCGGCCGGTACGGGAACCGCTCGACATCCTCCGCGGCCGTGAGACCGGTGAGCACCAGAATGGTCTCCAGACCGGCCTCCATGCCCGACACGATGTCGGTGTCCATCCGGTCGCCGATCATCGCCGTACTCTCCGAGTGCGCACCGGCGGTGTTCAGCGCCTCCCGCATCATCAGCGGGTTGGGCTTGCCCACGAAGTACGGCTCCACCCCGGTCGCCTTGGTGATCAGCGCTGCGACCGAGCCGGTGGCCGGCAGCACGCCCTCGGTGGACGGGCCGGTCTCGTCCGGGTTGGTGCAGATGAACCGGGCGCCCGCATTTATCAGCCGGATCGCCTTGGTGAGCGCCTCGAAGCTGTAGGTGCGGGTCTCGCCGAGCACCACGTAGTCGGGGTTGTTGTCGGTCAGCACATAGCCGGCCTGGTACAGCGCGGTGGTCAGTCCGGCCTCGCCGATGACGTACGCGGTGCCGCCGGGCCGCTGGCCCTTGAGGAACTTCGCGGTCGCCAGCGCGGAGGTCCAGATGCACTCCTCCGGCACCTCCAGGCCCATCCCGGCGAGCCGGGCGCTGAGGTCGCGAGGGGTGTAGATCGAGTTGTTGGTCAGCACCAGGAACGGCTTGCCGGACTCGCGCAGACGCCGGAGGAACTCCTCCGCGCCCGGGATCGGCGTGCCTTCGTGGATGAGGACGCCGTCCATGTCGGTCAGCCAGGACTCGATGGGCTTGCGGTCTGCCACGTGCATGTCTCCAGAGGTCGTGCGTGGTGGTACGGACGTCATCCGGCCGTACGGAACTGCGAACCCGACCGCCCGGGCACAGCCGGCGATCGGGGGTGTTACTGGCTGCCCCAACGGCTCAAGCCTAATCCGCACGCATGCCCGACTGAAGCGCGTCCCGCCTGCCGGACCCCACTGTCCACCCGCCGTATCCGAAGCCTTCACCCGGCCCGGCCGGCACCCCGCTGCCTCAACGGAGGCTTAAGCCACCCCTAAGCGCACTGATTCCGCGTCAACTCCCGTGTGCGGCACGGATAGCGTACGGACACAGAGCGTTCCCCCGCCGCTCGTGCACCGCCGAAGGTGCGTCGCGACCAAGCACGCCGGGCTCCCCGAGCCCCGCAGTCCCGTCCCACCCGAAGGAGCGTCCCCCGCCATGTCCGTCCGCCGCACCACCGCCACCGCCGCCGCCCTCACGCTGGCCGGCTGCACCCTGGCCGGCGCCCTCGGCTCCGGCGCCGCGTACGCGCACGGCTCGATGCAGAACCCGCTCAGCCGGGTCGAAGGCTGCTACCTGGAAGGCCCCGAGCACCCGAAGTCAAACGCCTGCAAGGCCGCCATCGCGCTCGGCGGCACCCAGGCCATGTACGACTGGAACGGCGTACGGATCGGCAACGCCGCCGGGCGGCACCGGCAGCTGATCCCGGACGGCCGCCTGTGCAGCGCGGGCGACAACGAGTTCGCGGGTCTCGACCTGCCGCGTGCCGACTGGCCGGCGACCAACCTCACCTCGGGCGCCGACTTCACCTTCCGGTTCCGTGCCACCGCACCGCACCGGGGCACCTTCCAGCTCTTCATCACCAACAGCGGCTACGACCCGTCCCGGCCACTGAGCTGGTCCGACCTGGAGTCCAAGCCCTTCCTGACGATCACCGACCCGAAGCTGGCGGACGGCCAGTACGTGCTGCCCGGCAAGGTCCCGGCGGGCAAGAAGGGCCGTCAGCTGATCTACGCGATCTGGCAGCGCTCGGACAGCCCGGAGGCCTTCTACTCCTGCTCGGACGTGGTCTTCGACGGCTCGGGCAGCACCGCCGGCACGGCGGCCGTCCCGGCCTCGGACAGCGGTGTGCGGCACGTGCACGACGCCGCGCAGCACGGTTCGGCCGAGCCCGCGGCGGCCGCCGCCGTACCGGCCCGGGCCGCCGTACCCGCGCAGTCCCCCGCCCGGCCCGCCGGCGCGCAGCTCGCCGAGACCGGCACCGGCCGGGCGACCGGCATGATGGCCGCCGTCGGGGCCTCCTTCCTGCTGGCCGGCGGCACCGTCCTCCACCTGGGCCGTCGTCGCCGCGCCGCGGCAGCGCGCGCCCGCTGAACCGCCCGCGCCGACCGGGCGGTTCACCTCCGACCCCCGGGTACCGGCCCGCGCCCACGATCCCCCCTCCCCGGCGCGCCCGGTACCCGGGTTCGACCGCTCCGCCGGTCCGCGGACCCTGCCCCGCCCCGGGCGCGGCCGAGTCCCGGACCGGCGGACGCGTGCCCGGCTGCCATGCGACGGACGGCGGGCGCTGCCTGAGACCGCGGCAGGAGGGGCGCGTGATTGAGTAGGGGGCATGAGCAGCAGCACGTCGCACCCCCCGTTCCGCGTCGGTCTGATCGGCTACGGTCTGGCCGGCTCCGCCTTCCACGCCCCACTGATCGCCGCCACCCCCGGCCTGCGGCTGGAAGCGGTGGTCACCGCCAACCCCGAGCGCCGGGACCAGCTGCGGCAGGAGCACCCGGGTGCCCGTCCGCTGGACACCCCCGAGCAGTTGCTCGCCGAGGCGGACCGGATCGACCTGGTGGTGATCGCCTCGCCCAACCGCACCCATGTCCCGCTGGCCCGGACCGCGCTGGAGGCCGGCCTGCCGACCGTGGTTGACAAGCCGCTGGCCGCCACCGCCGCCGAGGCTCGCGAACTCTGCGAGCTGTCGGACCGGACCGGGGTGCTGCTCTCGGTGTTCCAGAACCGCCGCTGGGACGGTGACTTCCGCACTGCCCGCCGGCTGGTGGAGTCGGGCGCGCTGGGCCGGGTGCACCGCTTCGAGTCCCGGTTCGAGCGGTTCCGCCCGAAGCCCAAGGCGGGCTGGCGCGAACTGGCCGACCCGGCCGAGGCCGGCGGCACCCTGTACGACCTGGGCAGCCACCTGGTGGACCAGGCCCTCACCCTGTTCGGCCCGATCGACACGGTGTACGCGGAGATCGACGTCCGGCGGGACGGCGCGGTGGTGGACGACGACGCCTTCCTCGCCCTCACCCACGCATCCGGCGTCCGCTCGCACCTGTGGACCAGTGCGCTGGCCCCGCTCGCCGGTCCGCGGCTGCGGGTGCTCGGCGACACGGCCGGGTACGTCAAGTTCGGTATGGACCCGCAGGAGACCGATCTGCGGGCGGGCCGGCGACCCGACGACGGTGGGGCCTGGGGCGCGGACGACCCCGCCGCGTACGGCACCCTCGGCACCGACGAGTCCTCCGCCCCGATCCCCACCGACCCGGGTGACTACCCCGCCTACTACGCCGGCGTCGCCGCCTCCCTCGCCGACGGCACCCCGCCGCCGGTCGACCCCCGGGACGCCGTCACCACCCTGGCCGTCCTGGAGGCCGCCCGCGCCTCCGCCGCCACGGGCAACGTCGTCCGGCTGCCGTAGCGGCGGGTGCGGGGAACCGCGGCGATCACACGGCCGCGGACGTGCCCGGCCTCGTACCCGGTTCCCCGCGCCCCCGCCCTTCCCGTACGATCGCGCTGAACGCCGTCCCAGCCCCGAAGGAGGTCGCCGTGCCGTTCGTCGCCGTACTGCTCGGCCTGCTCCGGGTGTTGACGGGTGATCTGCTGCTCGGGCCCGCGCCCCTGACGGCCGTCGCGGCCGCCGCCACTCTGGTGCTGCTGGCCGGTGTCGCCGGTGCCGTGCTGGCCACCGGCCGCCTGCTCGGGGCGAGCGCCCCGGTGCTGGTCCGCTCCGGCGCGCTGCGCAGGCGCGCGTTCACGACGGCCTTCCTCCCGCAGCGTGATCCGGACGCCCGGGGCCGCCGTCGCCCCAGGGCACCGGGTGCGGCCCTGGCGGCCGCGTAACTCCCGCTCCAGACAACGGCCCGCGCGGCCGCCCTCCGCCGACATCTCATCCCACGAGACCCCGGAGGGCTCGCACCACCATGTCCGTCTTCGCGTTGCTCGACCCTGCCGTACACCTGGCCCACGACGCCGTCGCGGCCCTGGCCGCGTTCCTGCCGACCGCGCTCGCGGTCGTCGTCTTCACCCTCTGCGTACGCCTCGCGCTGCACCCGTTGGCCCGGGCCGCCGCGCGCGGCCACAAGGCGCAGGCGCGGCTCGCCCCCAGGATCGCCGAACTGCGGCGCAAGCACGCCGCGCAGCCGGAGAAGCTGCAGTCCGCGCTGGCCGAGCTGTACCGCGCGGAGCGGGTTTCACCGGTCGCGGGCTGCCTGCCGGCCCTGGCACAGGCCCCCTTCTTCTCGGTGATGTACCGGCTGTTCACCACACCCGATGACCTGCTGCACCACACGGTGTTCGGCGTTCCGCTCGGGCTGCACGTGGGCGCCGCGCACGGCCAGGGCCAGTTGCTGGTCTTCGGCCTGCTGTACGCGGCCCTGGCCGGTGTCGGCTTCCTGTCCTTCCGGAGCGCCCGGCGGTCGGTGACGGATCCGACGGCGCCCGGTGCGGCGCTGATGCCGTATCTCTCGTTCGGCACCGTGCTGTTCGCCGCGCTGGTCCCGCTCGCGGCGGGGATCTACCTGCTCACCACCACCGCGTGGAGCGTCGCCGAGCGCGCCTGGCTGCACCGAGGCAGCCGGCCCCGTCAGCCCCTGGCGGTCCAGCCCGCGAGGTAGTCGTCGATCTCGGCGGCCAGCCGGGCCTTGCCGCTCCCGTCCAGGAAGGACGCCTCGACGGCGTTCCGGGCGAGGGCGGCGACACCGGCCTCGTCCAAGCCGAGCAGGCGGGCGGCGACCGCGTACTCGGTGTTGAGGTCGGTGCCGAACATCGGCGGGTCGTCGCTGTTGACCGTGACGAGCAGGCCCGCGTCGACCATCTGCCTGATCGGGTGGTCCTCCATCCGATCGACGGCCCGGGTGGCGATGTTGGAGGTCGGGCAGACCTCCAGCGGGATGCGGTGCTCGCCGAGGTGGTCCAGCAGCGCCGGGTCCTTGACCGCCTGGGTGCCGTGGCCGATCCGCTCGGCGCCCAGCACCCGGATGGCGTCCCAGACCGTCTGCGGTCCGGTGGTCTCACCGGCGTGCGGGACGCTGTGCAGGCCGGCCGCCCGGGCCCGGTCGAAGTAGGGCTTGAACTGCGGGCGCGGCACGCCGATCTCCGGTCCGCCGAGCCCGAAGCTGACCAGGCCCTCGGGTGCCAGCTCGACGGCCATCCGGGCGGTCTCCTCGGCGCTCGCCAGTCCGGCCTCGCCGGGGATGTCGAAGCACCAGCGCAGTACCACGCCGAGGTCGCGTTCGGCGGTGATCCGGGCGTCCTCGATCGCCTCCATGAAGGCGACGTCCGGGATGCCGCGGTTGGTGGAGGAGTAGGGGGTGACGGTCAGCTCGGCGTAGCGGATCTGCTGGCGGGCCATGTCCTCGGCCACGCCGTAGGTCAGCGCCCGGACGTCCTCGGCGTCCCTGATCAGGTCGACCACGCTCAGGTAGACCTCGATGAAGTGCGCGAAGTCGGTGAAGGTGAAGTACTCGGCGAGCGCCGCCGGGTCGGTCGGCACCTTGGTCTTCCCCGCGTGGCGGGTGGCCAGTTCCGCGACCACCCGGGGCGAGGCCGAACCGACGTGGTGCACGTGCAGTTCCGCCTTCGGCATGCCGGCGATGAACGCCTCGATCCCGCTCTTGCCCTCGACCACCGGACACTCCTCTTCGCGCATTGGTTCGATCCTGCATGCTAACCGCCCAGCGCCACCGCCACGGTGTGGATCAGCAGACCGGCCAGCGCACCGACCACCGTGCCGTTGATCCGGATGAACTGCAGGTCCCGGCCCACGTTGGCCTCGATCTTCCGCGAGGCCTCGTCGGCGTCCCAGCCGGCCACGGTCTCCGAGATCAGCGAGGTGATCTCCCTCCGATAGGTCTCCACCACGTACTGGGCGGCGTCCTGGAGCCAGCCGTCGGTCTTGGCCTGGAGCCTGGCGTCGGTGGCGAGGCGGTGTCCGAAGGAGCGCAGCCCGGCCGCTATCCGGCGGCGCAGCTCGCTGTGCTCGTCCTCGGCGGCGCTCAGGACCAGGGTACGGACGGCCGCCCAGGAGGAGGCGATCAGGTCCTGCACCTCGGGGCGGGCGAGCAGGTCGGACTTGGCCCGCTCGACCCGGGCGATGATCGCGGGGTCGTGCTGGAGCTCGGTGGCGAAGTCGGCGAGGAAGTTGTCGATCGCGCCCCGGGCCGGGTGCTCGGGGTCGTCCCTGATGTCGGTGACGAAGCGCATCAGCTCCTTGTAGACCCGTTCGCCGACCTGGTGGTCGATGAACTTGGGCGTCCAGAGCGGCGTCCGCTGGGTGACCCGCTGCACCACCTCCTCGTGGTGCACGGTCAGCCAGTCGTGCGCGCGGACGGCGATCAGGTCGACCATCCCCCGGTGGCCGCCGTCCGAGACCACCTTGCCGAGCAGCCGCCCGGCCGGTTCCGCGATCGAGGTGGCGGCGGCCCGTCTGGTCACGGCCTCGGCCACCACCGCCTGGACGTCCTCGTCGCGCAGCACCGCGAGTACGCCGCGCAAGGCGGCCGCGCTCTCCTTGGTGACCCGCTCGGCGCTGCCCGGGGCGGCCAGCCACTCACCCAGCCGCCGGGCGATCCCGATCACGGCGAGCCGCTCGCGCACCACATGGCCGGACAGGAAGTTCTCGCCGACGAAGTCGCCCAGGGACTTGCCGAAGGCGTCCTTCTTGGTGGGGATGATCGCGGTGTGCGGGATGGGCAGGCCGAACGGGCGGCGGAACAGCGCGGTTACCGCGAACCAGTCAGCCAGGGCGCCGACCATGCCGGCCTCGGCGGCCGCCGCGACGTACCCGGACCAGGCGCCCGCGCCCACGCCCCGGGCCCAGGTCGCCAGGCCGAACACCGCTGTCGCGAAGGCCAGCAGGCCGGTCGCGATGGTCTTCATCCGCCGGACGCCCCGGCGTTTCTCCTCGTCGGCCGCGGTGAAGCTGATCCCGGCGGCCGCCCTGACCCTCTGATCCACACTCACCCGTCCAGTCTGCCCCGCAGGCCCCGAAGGGGATCCGTCCACCCCGCCGATATCCGGGTCAAACCGGGGACGCCCTCAGGGGGATGACCCCCGTGGCAGCTCGGGCGGGATACGGGCGATGGCCGCCCGACGGGTCCAGGCAGGCGCTGAGGTACGGCATGGTGTTGTAGACCGCGATCACCACGCTGACGTCGGGTGGTGCGCTCGGCCGCACCGCCCCTCGGGAGGCCGTCGCCTCTCGTGAAGTCACAAGGGATCCAACGGCCTTGGGGCGGCCCGGTCGCCGCCCACCACCTGACAACCCGATGGCGGTCCGGCAATTCGTCCCTGGCGGGAACCGCCGGACCGGCCTTGGCGGGATCGTTCCGCCGAACCCGGCCGCTCAGCGGGCCCGACGGCCCCCCGCCAGCGGTGCCAGCGCACCCATGACGACCCAGAGGACGGCCACCGCACACACTCCCGGCCAGCCCCAGCGCCCGAACGCCGCACCCGCCAGCGCGGAGGCGGTGGCGCCGGCCGCGAAGGCGGCGACCACATAGGCGGTGTTGGCCGTGGACGGGGTGTCGGTCGCCGCGAGTGCCCTGGTCTGGTTGGCGACCTGGCCGGCCACCAGTCCCGCGTGCACCAGGACCGCTCCCGCGCACAGCGCCGCGATCCGCTGCCCGCCCCACCAGAACAGCAGCAGGGAGAGCGCCACGGCCCCGTACGACAGCGCGACCACCCGGGCCGCCCCGAGCCGTCCGGTCCATCGGCCGGCCAGCGGCGCCACCACCGAAGAGGCCAGCCCGAACAGGCCGAACATGCCTGCCGCGGCGGTGGAGAGCCCGTACCGCGGCCCGGTCAGCAGCAGGGCCAGTGTCGTCCACACCGCGCTCCAGCCGCCGTAGAGCCCGGCCTGCCGCAGGCAGGCGGTGCGCAGCTCGGCCGAACCGGCGAGCAGCCGCGGCAGCGAGGCGATCGCCCGCAGCGGCGAGCTCCGCCGAGGGGCCCTGGCCTCCGGGGGCAGCAGCGCGGCGGTGGTCAGCCCGACGATGAGGGTCAGCACCGCCGCGCCGAAGTAGACCGATCGCCAGCCGTACGCCTGTCCAGCCAGCCCTCCGAGCACCCGGGCGGCCACCACGCCGGTGAACAGGCCCGAAACCACGATCCCCACCTGGCGGGCCCGGTCCGCCGCCGGGGCCCGCTCGGCGATCAGCGGTACCAGCAGCTGCGGGATCACGGTCGCCGCGCACACCGCGAAGACCGCGGCGGCGAGGACCGGCAGGCCCGTAGAGGCTCCGGCGCCGACCAGGGCGGCGGCGGCGACGACGGACAGTCCGCCGACCAGTCTGCGCCTGGGGACCGTGTCACCAAGCGGAGCGAAGAGCAACAGGCCTGCGGCGTAGCCGAGTTGGGCCACCGAGGCGACCCATCCCGCAGCCGAGGCGGGCGCCCCGAAGCTCCGGGCGATCAGGCCGAGCAGGGGCTGGGCGAGGTAGACGTTGGCGACGGTGATCGTGGTGCAGAGCGTCACGACCGCCAGCAGAACGGCGGGCGGCGTCCCGTGACACCCGCGCCCGGCGGCGGGGCCTCGATCAGCTGCGGCGGGTTCGGAGCCTGCGGTCCGCAGCGGGGGGACGTCCTGCCCGGTGGCGGTGGTCATTCGGACACCTCCGGCGCGAGCTGCGCGAGCACCGACGCCAGGTCGAAGTACGCGCGACAGTGCGCGATGAGGCCGTCGGCACCGAGCGCGAAGACGTTGACGCCCTCCCAGGCGACCGGCCGCCCGTCGGGCGTCTCGCCGGCCCCCCGCCAGGTGACGGCCATCTCGTCCCCGCCCCCGTGGACGCGGTCGGGACGGATGCCGTCGAACCGGCCGAACAGCGGCAGGACGGCGGCGAACTGGTCCCGGATCGCGGCGCGGCCTGCGAGCACGGGGGTCCCGACCGGGTCGTGGTACTCGGCATCCGGGGCGAAGGGCGCCGCCCAGGCGTCCGGGTCGCCGGAGCGGGAGCCCTCGAAGAACGCGGCAACGGCGGGGGCGAGGGCAGAGGCAGAAGGAAAAGGAGAAGGAGAAGGAGAAGCAGAAGGAGAAGCAGAAGGGGAGGGGGAGGCGGTGGGCGCGGACACGGGGACTCCAGGTGCGGCGAAGTTGTAACCAACTGGTTGGTTACAACCCTGGCAGGGGCGCTCGACAACTGTCAACCAACCAGTTGGTTGGCGACTATCCTGTTCCCATGGCAGGAACCAGGGACCCCGAGGCCACCAAGGCGCGCATCTTCGCGGCGGCCACCGCCGAATTCGCCGCCCACGGCATCGCGGGCGCCCGGATCGACCGCATCGCCCGCGAGGCCAAGGCCAACAAGCAACTCATCTACGCCTACTTCGGCGACAAGGCGCAGCTCTTCGGCCAGGTCCTGCAGCAGGCACTGGTCAGCCTCGCCGCCGCCGTCCCCGTCGACCCCGAGGACCCGGACGCCTACGTCGACCGGCTGATCGAGTACCACGCCGCCCACCCCGAGCTGCTCAGGCTGCTGCTCTGGGAGGGCCTGGAGTACGGCCAGGGCGAGATCCCCTTCGAGGAGCAGCGCAAGGAGCACTACCGGGCGAAGGCCGCCCGGTTCGAGACCGCCCAGCGCGAGGGCACGCTCAAGCCGGTGTTGCCGCCGCAGGATCTGGTGTTCATCATCAGCGCGCTCGCCGGCTGGTCGTCGGCGGCGCCCCAGCTGCGCCGCATGCTGGTCGGCGAGACCGAGGCCGACGACATGCGCCTGCGCGAGTCCATCCGTACGGCGGCCCGGCGCCTCACCGGGCGCGAGGAGAGCGCGTAGGCGCATCAGGAGCGCGCGTGCCAGTCCGGACGGCCCGCCATCACGGCTCAAGGACGCGCGGGACCGCGCGGCACGGGCGCCTTCCGGGCGCGGTCTCCCGCGCCACGGCCGGCGCGCCGTGCCGCGCGGGGATCAGCCGATCGCCGACTCCGCGTACATCCGGGCGATGACGTCCTCGATCGCGGGCTCCCGCACCGACAGGTCGACGAGCGGGTAGCGGTCGGCGACCGCGGCGACGATCGGGGCGGCACTGGCCTGGGCGGGGAAGGCGAGCCACTGGCGCGGCCCCTCGACCCTGACCACCCGCACCCCGGGGACCTCGATCACGGGCCCGGCCTCGGCGAGGTCGACCACCAGGGTCCGCTCGCTCTGTCCGGCGGCGTGCAGCCCGTCCAGGCCGCCGTCGTAGACCACCCGTCCGTGGTCGATCACCATCACCCGGCCGCACAGCTGCTCGATGTCGACCAGGTCGTGGGTGGTGAGCAGCACGGTGGTCCCCCGCTCCGCGTTGACCTCGCGCAGGAACTCCCGCACCCGGGCCTTGCTGATCACGTCGAGGCCGATGGTCGGCTCGTCCAGGTAGAGCACCTGCGGGTCGTGCAGCAGCGCTGCGGCCAGGTCTCCGCGCATCCGCTGCCCGAGCGAGAGCTGGCGCACCGGCGTGTCCAACAGGCTTCCCAGGTCCAGCAGTTCGACGCAGCGGTCGAGGTTGGCCCGGTACCGGGCGTCGGGGATCCGGTAGATCCGGCGCGCCAGTTCGTAACTGTCGCGCAGCGGTAGGTCCCACCAGAGCGTGGTGCGTTGACCGAAGACCACGCCGATCCGCCTGGCCAGCCTGGCGCGTTCCCGGGCGGGGTCGACCCCGGCGACCCGCAGGTGTCCGCTGCTGGGGACCAGGATGCCGGTGAGCATCTTGATGGTGGTGGACTTGCCGGCCCCGTTCGGGCCGATGTAGCCGACGCACTCGCCGGCGCCGATGCCGAAGGTGAGCCCGTCCACGGCGTGCACCTCGCGCTTCTCGCGGCGCAGCCGGCCGGCCTTGGCCCGGATGGTGAAGCTGCGCCGGACGTCCCGCAGTTCGATCAGGCTCATGATCTGGATTCCTTTCGGTGCTGGGTCAGTTGCCGGTGCCGCGGTATGCGCGCAGTCCGGCCCGCCAGAGCAGCGCGGCGGCGAGGACGCAGAGCGCGGCGGCGAGGGGGGAGGCGTATTGGAAGGCGGTGGGCAGGCCGAGCGGGTCGGGCTTGTCGAGGATGCGCAGTGCCGGCAGCCAGTTGACGAAGGCCAGGGGTACGCCGAAGACGACGCCGGCGACGAGTTCCTTGGCGAAGATGGTCGGCGGGTAGTGGATCAGGGTGGCGCCGCCGTAGGTCAGCGAGTTCTGGAGTTCCCTGGCCTCGCCCCACCAGAACTGCAGGGTGGCGCCGCCGACGAAGACGGCACCGAAGATCACCGTTCCGCAGAGCAGCAGTACCGGCACCAGCAGCAGCCGGTCGGCGGTCCAGTGCACCGACAGGGCGCCGAGCGACCAGCCGAGTACGGCGGCGGCCTGGAGGGGCCGGCCGAGGCGGCGCAGCGAGAAGCGTTCGGCGCAGAGCTGGGCGAGCGCGGGGGCGGGCCGGATCAGCATGACGTCGAGGGTGCCGGTGCGGATCCGCTCGCCGAGGGCGTCCACACTGCCGACGAACATGTTGGCCAGCCCCAGCGCGAGGCCCGAAGTCCCGTACAGGAACCCGAGTTCGGGCAGCGACCAGCCGCCGAGGCGGTCGGTGTGCCGGAACATCAGCAGCAGTACGACGAAGTCCAGCGAGGTGGTCGCGAGGTTGGCGACGAGCATCAGGCAGAACGAGACCCGGTAGGCCATGGTGGCGCGGATCCACATGGCGGCGACCAGCCGCCAGGAGCGCAGCGCCCACCGCAGCCGGGCCGGCCTGCTCTCGGCCGGCAGGAGTTCAGCCACCCTGGACCACCACCTTGCGGGTCGCCAGCAGCTGGGCTCCGCGGCCGGCGGCGAGCAGCAGGACGGCCCACAGCAGCTGGAAGCCGAGTCCGGTGAGCTGGGCGGTGCCGGTGCGCCGTTCCAGCAGGATGTCGGTGGGGATCTGGATCAGTGCCGCCCAGGGCAGCCCATGGGCGAGTTCGCCGAGCCGGCCGGGGAAGAGGCCGATCGGCAGCAGCATGCCCGAGAAGAACATCGCGACCACCAGCATCACCGCCCGGATGCCCTCCGAGTCGTGCAGCCAGAAGCCGGTGATCGAGACCAGGAAGCGCAGTCCGAAGCTGACCACCACGGCGAGCAGGACGGCCAGCAGGAAGACCGCCCAGACCAGCGGGTCGGCGGGCAGCGCGAGGTCGAAGGCGAGCGAGCCCGCCAGGGTGGGCAGCACGCCCCGGGCGAACAGGTGGAAGGCGGCCCGGCCGAGGTCGGTGGCCAGCCACCAGCCCTGGAAGTCCACCGGGCGGTAGAGGTCGACGGCGATGTCCCCGCTGCGGAAGCGCTCCTGGACCTCGTCCTGGAAGCCGCCGCCCCAGACCGCGACGGTGACCAGCAGGGACTGGCTGATCCAGATGTAGCTGACGGCCTGGGCGGTGTCGTAGCCGCCGAGTCCGGGCCTGGCCTGCCAGAGGGCGAGGAAGGTGTAGGCGAGGATGAAGCCGAAGACGGTGTTGGTGACGGCGCCCGCGACGGTGGCCGCACGGTAGGTGGAGTAGCGGCGGAACGCGCCCTTGGCGATGGCCAGGTAGAGCCGTGCGGTACCGCGCCGCCCGGTCTCCTCGGGGTGGCCGGGGCCCGGCCCCCGCACCGCGCTCTCGGCTCTGGGCCGTACGTAGATGTCCACCGGGGTATCCATATTGTCTCCTTGTCGACTTTTCTGGGCACGGCACTCTGCGACTGCCCGCACGCACTCGCGCAGGCGTGCGCGCAGCGCCGAACGACTCCGACCGGCAGACCCCGGGGGTGGCGGGGTGCGGGCGGAGCTGGCGGCTCTTCAGGTGCGCTATGCGGTTGTCACCTTTCACCGTAGCGCCGCAGCGCAGGCGGTGCAGCAGCTTTTCCGCGTCCGCAAGCCCTTTGGGGCGCGAAGGGCCATGCCTTACTCCAATTCGCCCCGAAAACCAGCTGATTACGCGCCAAATCGCCCATAATCCACCCATGAGCAAGGAGCCGCCGGACCACCCCGTCGCCGGGAGCACGCCATCACATCCCCCGAGCCCGCACGACTCGCTGGAGGGCGAGGACCGCGCCGAGGGCTCGCGTCGCGACCGCCGCCGCGCCAGGCGCGCCATCCGCGGTGCCCGCCGCCGGGCGCTCCCCCGTCTGCGGCGCCTGCTGCCCACCTGGCGGATCGCCGTCGGCGGCCTGCTCTCCCTGCTCCTGCTGGGCACCGCCGCCTTCGTGGCGCTCTACCTGCTGGTCCCCGTACCGGACCCGAACGCCCGCGCGGTGGCCCAGAGCACCGTCTACTACTACGCCGACGGCACCACCGAGCTGGCCCGCACCGGCAAGGTGAACCGCCAGGACGTGGCGATCGGCCAGATCCCGCCGGCCATCCAGCACGCCGTGGTCTGCGCCGAGGACCGCTCGTTCTACCGGAACAAGGGCGTCGACCTCAAAGGCATGCTCCGCGCCGCCTGGCGCAACCTCCAGAGCATGGCTGCCAGCGGCAAGGGCACCCAGGGCGGCTCCACCATCACCCAGCAGTACGTCAAGAACTTCTACCTGACCCAGGACCAGACCATCACCCGCAAGGTGAAGGAACTGTTCATCTCGCTCAAGGTCGACCGGCAGCAGAGCAAGGACGACATCCTGGCCGGCTACCTCAACACCAGCTACTTCGGTCGCAACGCCTACGGCATCCAGACCGCCGCCCACGCCTACTACGGCGTGGACGCCGCGAAACTGACCCTCGCCCAGGGCGCCTACCTGGCCACCCTGCTGCAGGCCCCGAGCTCCTACGACGTCAAGACCAGCACCCCCGCCAACCGCGTGAAGGCCGTCGCCCGCTGGAACTACGTCCTGGACGGCATGGTCTCGATGGGCTTCCTGCGCCCCGCCGAACGCGCCTCGCTCACCTTCCCCGAGCCACTCGACCCGAAGCCCACCAAGAGCCTGAGCGGCCAGGCCGGTTACCTGGTCGGCGTCGTCGACGACTACCTGACCAACACCGGCGTACTGAGCGCGGCCAGCCTCAAGGCCGGCGGCTGGAAGATCACCACCACCTTCGACAAGGCCAAGCAGGACGCCTTCGCGGCCGCCGTCCGCAGCGAACTCACCGCCCAGCTCGACCCGAAGGCCCGCCCCGACGCCGACACCCACGTCCGGGTCGCCGGAGCCTCGATCGACCCGGCGACCGGCCGGATCGTCGCCGTCTACGGCGGCCCCGACTACGCCGGCCAACCCTTCAACGACGCCACCCGCCAGGACAACCAGGTCGGCTCCACCTTCAAGCCGATCGACCTGGCCGCCGGACTGGAGGGCAACCACAGCACCCAGTACGGCCACCGGATCACCACCGAGACCCTGTACGACGGCGACAGCCGCCTCTCGATCACCGGCGGCCCGACCGCCTACGCGCCGTCCAACGAGGACGACATCAACTACGGTGACGTCACCCTCCGCTACGCCATGATGAAGTCCGTCAACTCGGTCTACGCCCAGTTGGGCGTGGACATCGGGCTGGCCGAAGTCCGGCGGACCGCCGTGAAACTGGGCATTCCCGAGACCGTCCCCGGCATGGACCCGGCCAACACCTCGATGACGCTGGGCACCGCCACCCCCAGCGCGATCGACCTCGCCGCCGCGTACGCGACGTTCGCCAACCACGGCCAGGCGATCACCCCCTGGCCGGTCCTCAAGCTGGAGCGGCCCGGCGACAGCGAGGTCCCCAAGCTGCCGGGCCACCCCGCCCGCGCCGCCGTGGCCCGGGGCACCGCCGACGCCGTCACCGACGTCCTGGAGGACGTGGTCAGCCCCAGCGGCACCGGCGCCCTCGCCCTGGGCCTCGACCGCCCGGCCGCCGGGAAGACCGGCACCACCGACAACAACCGCTCCGCCTGGTTCGCCGGCTACACCCCCGAACTCGCCGCCGCCGTCGGCCTGTTCCGCGAGGATCCGAAGACCCACGCCAAGCTGCCGCTGGCCGGAACGGCCGGCTACGCCCGGATCAACGGCGGAGCCTTCCCCACCGCGATCTGGACCGCCTACATGGGCGGCGCGCTGCGCGGCACCCCGGTCAAGCACTTCGACCTCCAGCTGGACCGCGACAACCAGCCCGCCGAAGCCCCGCCGCCCCGGACGGCACCCGGCAGGCCGCGCTCCCCGGTACCCGCGCCCTCCGCCCCCCGCATGCCCGCGCCCGCGTCCTCCCCCACGCCCAGCCCCACCGCGCCGCCGGCCCGCCTCCCGACCGGCCGGCCGTCCCGCCCGCCGACCGCCACCGCCGTTCCGCTCCTCCCCGGCCTGTGAGCCGGCCCGTCGGCCGTCCCCGGAGCCGGCTTGCCTGCCGGTGATCCGGTGGGGAACACCGGTGATCCACCGAGGAGTAGGGTGGTCGCCATGCATCGCGGAGTTCTGCCACCTCCTGCCGCCTGAGCGGGCGGCAGGCCACTGAGGACCTGACCCGACCCGGGCGCCACAGCCCCCGGGACGGTCGTTGCTGCCCGCAGCCGGAAGCACACGACCGACAGCCAAGTCTTCCGTGGGAGAACCCCCGTGTCTTCTGCCGTACCCGCCCTGTCCACCGGACGGGGCATGCTCTACATCACCGTCGCCGCCACCTCCTGGGGCACGGCCGGCGCAGCCGCCGCCCTCTGCTTCGACGGCAGCGGCCTGGGCCCGATGGCCCTCACCTTCTGGCGGGCCCTCGGCGGCCTGGCGCTGCTGCTGGCCGCCGCCAAGACCACGGGCCGCCGCCTGTCGGCCACGACCCCACAGCCGCGCCGTCACCGGATCACCGACACCCTGGTCAACGGCCTCGGCCTGACCCTCTTCCAGGCCGGCTACTTCGAGGCCGTCCAGGGCACCGGCCTGGCGGTGGCCACCGTGGTCACCCTCGGCGCGGCACCCGTCATGATCGCCATCGGCGCCCGGATCACCATGGGCGAGCGGATCGGCGGTACCGGCAGCGTCGCCGTGACCGGTGCGCTGACCGGCCTCGCCGTCCTGGCCCTCGGCGGCGGCAGCGGCCAGGTCCGCCCCGACGGGATCGCCTGGGCACTGCTCTCCGCCGCCGGCTACGCCTGCATCACCCTCTACACCCGCGCACAGGGCCGGGCCGGCCGGCCCCGTGACGCCTTCGCCACCACCGTCCGCTCCTTCGCGGTCTGCGCCCTCTGCCTGTTCCCGCCGGCCGCCGCCGAGGGGCTGTGGCCGCACTCGGCGGGCCTCGGCCGCACCCTCGCCCTGCTGCTGTACATCGCCGCCGTACCCACGGCACTCGGGTACGCGCTGTACTTCGCCGGCGCCGCGATCGTCCGGGCCACCACCGCCTCGGTGATCGCCCTGATCGAACCGGTCAGCGCCACCGTGATCGCGGTCGCCCTGCTCGGCGAGCACCTCACCGCCGCGACCGTGGCCGGCACCGCCGTCCTGCTGGCCTCCGTCACCGGCCTCGCCCTCACCGAGGCCCGGCTCGCCGTCCGCCCCCGCCCGGCACCCGCCGCGCGGTAACCCGAGTCCCGGCCTCCCGGGCGCGTCCGCCGTGCCGCGCCCGGGAGGCCGGCTCGCCTACGAGCGTGCGGGCCGGGAATCGGTGCGCGCGATCTGGATGCAGGACCCGCTGTCGGGCGGAGAGATGTCCTGGAAAACGCCGGACAGCAAGCCGAGACCCGCACCGCCCGGGCGGGCAGTGCGGGTCCCCGGCCACGGAGCGGCTGCTACGCCACGATCCTGAACCGCTGGTTGAACTGGCCATCGCAGGCGTACTGGATGATCGGCGTGGCATCCGCCGGGCTGCGCCCCTTCACGTCGAAGCACTTGTTGGCGAACGTCCGGATCTCGAACTCACCGCCCCCGACCGGCAGGATCCTGAACCGCTGGTTGAACTGGCCATCGCAGGCGTACTGGATGATCGGCGTGGCATCCGCCGGGCTGCGCCCCTTCACGTCGAAGCACTTGTTGGCGAACGTCCGGATCTCGTACTCACCGCCCCCGACCGGGAGGATCCTGAACCGCTGGTTGAACTGGCCATCGCAGGCGTACTGGATGATCGGCGTGGCATCCGCCGGGCTGCGCCCCTTCACGTCGAAGCACTTGTCGGCGAACGTCCGGATCTCGAACTCACCGCCCTGCCGGACGTCCACGGCCGGTGCGGCCTGAGCCGCGGTGAAAGGCGCCAGAGCGGCGACCGCCATGCCCAGGACGGTCAGAGCACGCCATGCCTTCGAAGAAGAACGCACGAAGCCACCTCGTTCGTGAGAGGTTTACCTGTCCGCCCCAGCATCGCCCCCCGATCACCGCGAAGTTACGCAATCGTCCTGGTTTCACCCGGTTGCAGCAGCACGAACCCACCGACGATCGAGCCGGGGAAATCCCGCCCGCCGTCGCCGCAGCCCGTCCGGCGGGTCAGCCTCCCGCTCGTCCGCCCGGCGTCTGATCACCACTCAGATACCGCTCCAGACTGTCGACCTTGGAGGTCAGGCCGTCGGTCACCCCGTCGCGGATGTCCGCCTTGAGCACCACGCTGACCCGGTTCGACCTCTCGCGTACGGCGTCCACCGCCCGCTTGACCACGTCCATCACCTCGTCCCACTCCCCTTCGATGCTGGTGAACATCGCGTCGGTCCGATTCGGCAGACCGCTCTCCCGCACCACCCTGACGGCCGCGGCAACCGCCTCCCCGACGTCCTCGCCGATGCCCAACGGCGTGACACTGAACGCGACGATCACGATCGTTCCCTCCTCGCAGCCCAAGGCCGCACACCGGCCGCACGGCACCGGTCGACCGTACAACGCGGGCCCCGGAACAGCCGTCCACGGCAAGCCTTCCCGCGCCCCGGTCGGGCCGCGGTCGTCGGCAGCACGAGATCGGGCCCTCCCCCGATCAGCGGGGAAGGGCCCGAGCGAACTGCCGCCCGATCACAGGTAGAGACCGGTCGAGCCCTCCGTGTCGCCGAAACGGGTGGCCGCGACCGCGTGCAGGTCGCGCTCGCGCAGCAGCACGTAGGTGGCGCCGCGCACCTCGACCTCCAGCTTGTCCTCCGGGTCGTAGAGCACCCGGTCACCGGGCTCCACGGAGCGTACGCTCTGGCCGACGGCGACGGCCTCCGCCCATGCGCACCGCTTGCTCAGCTCGGCGGTCGCCGGGATGAGGATTCCGCCGGTCGAACGGCGTTCGCCCTCGCCCGCCTCGGTCTTCACCAGCACCCGGTCGTGCAACATCTTGATCGGCAGCTTCTCGCCCAGCCGGTCGTGACGGGGCTCCTCGTGCCGCTGGCTCTGCTCTGCATTCGTGCTCACGCCCCCGACGGTACCCGGCGCGTGCCGCGACCGTGACGCTGACCCGGTAAGCAGGCGGGCAGAGGGGAAGGGCCGGAACCTCCGGCCCCCTCTGTCACGCCGACCCCGAATACGGGCCTCAGCCCTGCTTACGCCTGCTGCGGGCGGAGGCGATCAGCAGCAGCACCCCGACACCCACCAGTGCGGCCGGCACGATCCGCTCCTGCCGCGGACGGCCGTTCGCGTCCGTGAAGTGCCCCTTCAACTGCTCCACGGCACCGTTCGCCGCCACGTACGCGCGCCCGGCCTTCTGCTCGACCGAGGCCAGCATCTTCGCCTTGGTCTGCGCGGCCACCGTGCTCGGGTGAACACGCATCGCGAGCTCATCGAGGTTCACCGCGAGCTGCTTGCGGGTCCGCTCGATGTCGGCCTCGATCTGGGCGGTCGTCCGCGCCGCCTTGCCCTCAGTGCCGGCCTTGCCCACTCGGGCCACCCCTTATCTGATCACTCGTCCTGTCCGTCAAGGCCAGTCTGTCAGCTGCCCCAGCCATCCGCGCGGCCCACCCACCATCGAGAGGTAAGTTGACCGTGGTACGACCACCAGTCCATCCACGAGGAGATCCCCATCGTGAGCGAGCGCCTCAAGGCCGGCGACACCGCCCCCGCCTTCACCCTGCCCGACGCCGACGGCAAGCAGGTATCCCTCGCCGACCACCTCGGCCGCAAGGTGATCGTCTACTTCTACCCCGCCGCTCTCACCCCCGGCTGCACCAAGCAGGCCTGCGACTTCACCGACAACCTGGAGGTCTTCGCCGGCGCCGGGTACGACGTCATCGGCATCTCGCCCGACAAGCCGGAGAAGCTCGGCAAGTTCCGCGAGACCGAGGACCTCAAGGTCACCCTGCTCTCCGACCCGGACAAGTCGGCGCTGGAGGCCTACGGCGCGTTCGGCGAGAAGCAGATGTACGGCAGGACCGTGGTCGGCGTGATCCGCTCCACCGTCATCGTCGACGAGCAGGGCAAGGTCGAGCACGCCCTGTACAACGTCAAGGCCACCGGCCACGTCGCCAAGCTGCTCCGCGACCTGAAGATCGCCGCGGCCTGACCCGGCTGCGCGCTGCACGGCCGGACGGCGCGAGAACGCAGCCCGGCCGGGCAGCGGCTCAGGGGGATGGTTCAAGGGTGCGGGGAGCGGTACGGCGGCGCACGGTCCCCCCTTTTCGCGAAGCCGCCGGATCAGCGCGAAGAGGGCCGCCGTCCCTGTACCGCCCGTGGCGTTGTTGAACCCCCGGGCGTGGCACACATCCCGTCGGGCCGACAGGACCGGTTGTCCACCGCCGCCGACGCCTGCGAGGGCACCGCCCCAGCGTGGCCACCAGCAGCCCAGCCGACCCGGCCGCCGCCGCGGCCGCGAACGCCACCCGCACACCGGTGGCAGCGGTGGGCGCTGCTCCGCCCTGGTTCTGATCAACACTCGGCCTCCAGGAGTGGGTGCCGGCACGCCCGTGGGGGGCGCGCGCGTGGAGGTTCGGGGGAAACCTCGCAGCTGACTTCCGGTCAACTCGCCGAAGTTGACGGGACGGCATTTGATCTGAACCACACGGGGTCAATAGGTCTGTACCAATTGGCAGCCAACCGTTGTCGAGTCCATGCGGTAACTGCTGTCGCATCCTCATCCTCTGGATGCCCGTGACCCGCTCGCCTGGCGCTCGTTTGTACGCGTGGGGGACGGGCGCCCAATCCACTCGCGGAGGCACCCGATGAGCGACACCTACGAGCCGACCAACGTCGCCGCGCAGGTCGCGCGTTCGCGAAACTGGAACGACCTGATGCGCAACCTCGGCGTCGAGATCAGCGGCGGCAGGCGAAAGCAGCTGCAGAAGGTCGCCAAGACGCTCGATCTCGACACCGGCCACTTCATGCGGACCAGCCCCTGGGTGAAGTACTCCGACTCGGCCATCGCCACCGCGGTGGCCGAGTCGACCAACCTGCGCGAGACCGCGCAGAAGCTGGGCGCCATCCCCGCCAGTGGCACCCTCTCCCACTTGCGGCGGCGCATTGCCCGGGCGGGCATCGACGTCAGCCACTTCCCGCAGATGAAACGAATCACCAGCCCCGATCTCCCTTTCACCCGAGAAGAGGTCGAACAGGCTGTCCACGCAGCATGCAGCGTGCGTGAAGCGGCAAGGTTGCTCGGGATAGCCGACGGGGACAGCGACACCCGTCGCCTGCTCGGCCAGGCGATCGTGCAACTGAAGCTTGACACCGCTCACTTCTCGCATCGCACCAGCACGGGCTTCGACGAGGCGAAGCTGCGCACGGCTGTTGCCGAATCCACCAGCTTCGCGCAGATCATGCGCCGGTTCGGGCTCGTCACAAACTCTGCGAACCATCGCAAAGTCCGCACTCACGTACACAAGCTGGGGCTGGACACCTCCCACTTCACCCGGCGGTCGACCGACCTTCCGCCCCGAGTGCCGACACAGCGGCAGCCCAGCGACGTCCTCCGGTTGCTGCCACCCGGGTCCACCCGGCTCAACCATCCCCGTCTACGGCGACCGATGGAATCGATCGGCATGCCTTACAAGTGCAACTCCTGCGGTAATCCCGGTGAGTGGATGGGCGGGCCGATCACGCTCCAGATCGATCACGTCAACGGCGACTGGCTCGACAACCGTCCGGAAAACCTCCGCTTCCTCTGCCCCAACTGCCATGCCCGCACGGAGACCTGGTGCGGCGGAAACCGAGGCAAGGTCCGGCTCAAGGGAAATGGAGGTGCCATCCGTTCTTCGAGCCAAGTAGCATGATGGTCAGCAGTACGGGCGGCCGTGGCGGAGCTGGTTAGACGCGCTGGGTTTAGGTCCCAGTGGGGTATTCCCCATGAGGGTTCGAATCCCTCCGGCCGTACGAGCCTTGGAATCGAAGGCCCACTCCCGAGTGATCGCGGAGTGGGCCTTCGTCGTGTCGACGTCCCGTCAGCCCAGCAGCTCGCGGACCACCGGCGCCAGCGCGCGGAAGGCCTGGCCTCGGTGGCTGATGGCGTTCTTCTCATCGGCGGTGAGCTCGGCGCAGGTGCGGCTCTCGCCGAGGGGCTGGAGGATCGGGTCGTAGCCGAAGCCGCCGTCGCCGGCCGGGGCGGTGCGCAGCGTGCCGGGCAGCCGCCCCTCGACCACGCGCTCGGTGCCGTCGGGGAGGGCGAGTGCGGCGGCGCAGGCGAAGTGGGCGCCGCGGTGCGGGTCGGCGATGTCGGAGAGCTGGGCGAGCAGCAGCTCCAGGTTGGCGCGGTCGTCGCCGTGCTTTCCGGCCCAGCGGGCGGAGAAGATGCCGGGGGCGCCGTTCAGGACGTCCACGCAGAGGCCGGAGTCGTCGGCGACGGCGGGCAGTCCGGTGGCCCGGGCGAGGGCGTGTGCCTTGAGGAGGGCGTTCTCGGCGAAGGTGGTGCCGGTTTCGGGTACGTCGGGGATCTCGGGGTAGGCGTCGGCGCCGACGAGTTCGACGTCCAGGCCGGCGTCGCCGAGGATGGCGCGCAGTTCGGAGACCTTGTGCTGGTTTCGGGTGGCGAGGACGAGGCGTCGGGTAGTCATGCCGTCCACCCTACTGACCTGGCCTGCCCGGGCCGTTCGCTCCGGTCGCCGGACGGTCCTACTTGGTGCAGACCTTGGTGAGTTGGGCGGCCGCGTCGCCGAGCGGCTTGAGGTCGGGTGTCTGCTTGTTGTCGATGGCCTGCTGGGCCTTGTCGGCCTGGGTGCGGAGGTCGTCGACGGCTTTGGCGAGGTCGGTGTCGCTGGAGTTGCGGCCGATCTGGTCGAGGCCCTGCTTGAGCTTCTGCAGGGCCTTGCCGGCGGCCTGCGGGTCCTTGTCGGCGTTGTTGTAGGCGCTGCCCGCGTCGGCGACGTCGCTGGTGATCTTCACTGCGGTGTTGCCGCAGTCGAGTGCTTTCTGGGCTGCGGAGCAGCTGATCGCGCTGAGTGGGAGGAGGAGGATGAGTGCGGCTGCGGCGAGGGTGGTGGAGCGGTTGATGCTGTGCTGCATCGCTGGTCCTCCGGTGGTGGCGCTGTGGTTGGTCCGGTAGGGGAGGACGGTCGGGTGGGTTCGGCCGGTTCCCGGGTCCGGACCACTGTGCGGAACGCTACGGGTTCCGGGTGGGCCTGTACAGCGTGGGCCGGTACGGCGGCGGTTCCCGGAACCCGTGGCGGTCCTGGCGGTTTGTCAGCTCTCCAGGGTCTCCAGGGCCTTGCGCTGGATCTGGTCGAGTTCGGCGCAGCCGAGGGTGCCGAGGTCGAGGAGCTGGTTGAGCAGGTCGCGGTCGAAGGGGGCGCCTTCGGCGGTGCCCTGGACTTCGACGAAGCGGCCGTCGGAGGTGCAGACGATGTTCATGTCGGTCTCGGCGCGGACGTCTTCCTCGTACTGGAGGTCGAGCATGGGGGTGCCGCCGACGATGCCGACGCTGACGGCGGAGACGCCGCCGGTGATGGGCTGGCTCTTGGCGCGCAGGAGCTTCCGGTCGCGGGCCCAGGAGATGGCGTCGACGAGGGCGACGTAGGCGCCGGTGATGGCGGCGGTGCGGGTGCCGCCGTCGGCCTGGAGGACGTCGCAGTCGAGGACGATGGTGTTCTCGGCGAGGGCGCGGTGGTCGACGACGGCGCGCAGCGAGCGGCCGATCAGGCGGCTGATTTCGTGGGTGCGGCCGCCGATCTTGCCGCGGACGGATTCGCGGTCGCCGCGGGTGTTGGTGGCGCGGGGGAGCATGGAGTATTCGGCGGTGACCCAGCCTTCGCCGGTGCCCTTGCGCCAGCGGGGGACGCCTTCGGTGACGCTGGCGGTGCAGAGCACTTTGGTGTCGCCGTAGGTGATGAGGACGGAGCCTTCGGCGTGCTTGCTCCAGCCTCGTTCGATGGTGATGGGGCGGAGCTGGTCGGGGGTGCGGCCGTCGATGCGTGACATAGCTTCCGAGCGTAGTCGTTCCCGGTGTGTGCGAAGAACGTGCGAAGGCCCGCCGGTGGTGGGGCCGGCGGGCCTTGTGGCTGGAGCCTGTGGGCTGGGTTACATCATGTCCTCGATCTCACCGGCGAGCGGGTCGGCGTCGGTGCCGATGACGACCTGGATCGCGGTGCCCATCTTCACGACACCGTGGGCGCCGGCGGCCTTGAGCGCGGCTTCATCGACGAGTTCGGGGTTGACGACCTCGGTGCGCAGGCGGGTGATGCAGCCCTCGACCTCTTCGATGTTGTCGATCCCGCCGAGGCCGGCGACGATCTTCTCAGCCTTGCTGGCCATGTCTTTCTCCCTCTGTCTCGGCGCGTCGGCTGCTCTGCCGGGTGCCGTGCTGCTCGGTGCTGGGGTTCCCCGGCCGGGGGCCGGGGCGGGTGGCTGCCGGAGTTGATGCGGGCTCAGCTGTGTTGCGCCGTAGGGCAGCGCGACCAGCATCACCCGGGACTGCCCGGTGTGCCATGTCAGGCCACTTATGGAGCATTCCGGCGCGCACGGTACTGATCTTCACCCGAGAATGAACGATCAGTGGGGCCTGCGGCCCGGCGCGTCAACCCCGTCGATAGTGGTCTACACCAATCTTAGGTGCACTTCGCACAACGCGGGACCGAACCCCAGGGTTCCGCGACCGCCACCGCTCCTGGAGGGCGAGGATGGGCTCAGCAGGCGCCGCCGTCCCGCAGCGCCGGCGGTGGCACGACCTCTACGGCGGCCTGCAGAAGACGGGGTTCGACCTGAGGACCCCGGGGCGCGAGGGCGAGGCCGACGTCGAGGACGTCGCCAAGGCCTGAGCGGACCCTTGATGCGGCCGGGGAAATTCCCGGCCCGAATCGTTCGGCGACGGGCGCCGCTTTTGTTGCGCAACTCTCCAAAATCACGGCCACCCCGGGTGGTCGCGATCATTGATCCGCAACAAGGTTTCGATTTCATAGCGCTTCCCGGCGGTGCGGCTTTCGACCCTTTCCCCCCTCGTCCGCACGTGCTACAAAGCTGGTCTACACCACTAGTGGTGTAGACCAGTTCGCGGTTCGGCCCCCAATGGACGTCCCCCCTGTCCGATCCGCCCTGTCGTTAGGAACCATCCCCCATGAGTACGACTGCGCAGGCATCGTCGCCCGCCGCGGCACCGGCCCCCTCCCCCGCCAAGCAGTTCGGCCAGAACCTGCTGCAGGGCCTGCAGAAGATGGGACGCAGCCTCCAGCTCCCCATCGCTGTCCTGCCCGCGGCCGGCCTGCTGCTGCGGCTGGGCCAGGATGACGTCTTCGGCAAGGACGGCCTCGGCTGGAACAAGGTCGCCGCGGTGTTCTCCACCGCCGGCGGTGCCGTCTTCGACAACCTCCCGCTGCTGTTCGCCGTGGGCATCGCGATCGGCTTCGCCAAGAAGGCGGACGGCTCCACCGCGCTCGCCGCCCTGGTCGGCTTCCTGACCTACAAGAACGTGCTGACCGCGTTCCCGATCACCGAAGGCCACATCGCAGGCGGAAAGTGGGTCGCCGCGACCTACCAGAACCCCGGTGTGCTCGGCGGTATCGTCATCGGCCTGCTCAGCGCGGTCATCTGGCAGCGGTGCCACCGCGTCAGGCTGGTCGACTGGCTCGGCTTCTTCAACGGCCGCCGACTGGTCCCGATCATCATGTCCTTCGTCGGCACCGCCGTCGGTGTGCTCTTCGCCCTCTGCTGGGGGCCGGTCGGCGACGCCATCGGCAGCCTCAACAACACCCTGATCGGTGCCGGGGCCGTCGGCGCCGGTGCGTTCGGCCTGATCAACCGCGCCCTGATCCCGGTCGGCATGCACCAGTTCGTCAACTCCTACGCCTGGTTCCAGGCCGGTGACTACACCAAGGCGGACGGCACCGTCGTCCACGGCGACCTGACCCGCTTCTTCGCCGGCGACCCGAGCGCCGGTCAGTTCATGTCGGGCTTCTACCCGATCATGATGTTCGCGCTCCCGGCCGCCGCCATCGCCATCGCGCACTGCGCCCGTCCCGAGCGCCGGCCGGCCGTGCTGGGCATGATGATCTCGCTCGCGCTGACCTCGTTCGCCACCGGTGTCACCGAGCCGATCGAGTTCTCCTTCATGTTCATCGCCCCGGTCCTGTACGCGATCCACGCCGTACTGACCGCCCTGTCGATGGGCATCACCTGGGCGCTGGGCGTCCACGACGGGTTCACCTTCTCCGGCGGCCTGATCGACTACGGCCTGTCCTGGAGCAAGGCCACCGAGCCCTGGCTGATCATCCCGATCGGCCTGGTCTTCGCGGCGCTGTACTACGTGCTGTTCCGCTTCGCGATCACCAAGTTCAACCTCCCCACCCCGGGCCGCGAGCCCGAGGAGGAGATCGAGGACGTCACCAAGGCCTGACGCTCCGAGCCGAAGAGCGTCGGCGCCGGGCCAGCGGGCCCGGAGGCGAGCAGCAGCCCCGACCGGCCACGGACCCCGCCCCGCGCACGCGAGGCGGGGTCCGTCCGTTCACCGGGCACCCCGCACCGGCGGGGGCTCAGACCTCGTACGTCGCGCCGGCGCGGGCCAGTTCGATCGGGCCGTGGTACTCCTTGGCCGCGTCCCTCCGGTTGCCCTCGGCGTCCGTCCACGGCGGGATGTGGGTGAGCACCAGGCGTCCCACCCCGGCGGCCGCGGCGTGCTCGCCGGCCTGGCGGCCGTTGAGGTGGACGGCCTCGATCTCCTCCTTGCCGTGGGTGAACGCGGCCTCGCAGAGGAAGAGGTCGGCCCCTCGGGCGAGTTCGACCAGTTCGGGGCTCTCCCCGGTGTCGCCCGAGTAGACCAGGCTGCGGCCGTTGTGCTCGATCCGGAAGGCGTACGCCTCGACCGGGTGGTTCACGGGTACGGCGGTGACCCGCAGCGGGCCCAGCTGGAAACTGCCCGAGTTCAGGGTGTGGAAGTCGAAGACCTCCTTCATCCCCGGCTCCTCGGGCATGTCGTACGCCCGGGCGAGCCGCTCGGCGGTGCCGTGCGGGCCGTACACCGGGATGGCGACGGGGCACCCCTCCACCCGGTAGTTGCGGGCGACCCAGTACGCGCACAGGTCGATGCAGTGGTCCGCGTGCAGATGGGTGAGCAGGACCGCGTCGACCTCGTACAGTCCGCAGTAGTTCTGCAGGGCACCGAGGGCGCCGTTGCCGAGATCCAGGACGGCGCGGTAGCCGTCGGCCTCGACCAGGTAGCTGGAGCAGGGCGAGTCGACGGACGGGAAGCTCCCCGAGCACCCCACCACGGTCAGTTTCATGCCGAGCCCCTCCGCCCCGCTGGGTCATGGTCCGCATCCGCTGCCACTACCTGCCGGTAGCGCTGTGTTCGCCTGTCGAGAGTACGGGCGCGGAGGCACTCTGTCCCCGTCCCCGTGCCGGGCTGTGGCTGGAATCACCAGAACGGGCCGGGCCCGCGCCGCCGCCCGCACAGACCCTCGACCCGGGTCGCACACACGCTCGTTCAGCGACGGCCCGGCCGGTTGCGGGCCCAGGTCCGGATGCCCTCCGGATACCAGCGCGGATGGCCGCCCGCGTCGACGAGGTCCGGCTCGGGGAGCAGTCCGTGCCGGCGGAGGTTGCGGACGCTGTCGGGCTGGACGTTGATATGCCGGGCGATCTCCGCGTAGGACCACAGTTCACAGCTGCGCGGGCTCATCGTGGACCACCTTCGGGCGAGGTTCTCCGAGGCCGATCTCGGGGGGCGTGGAGACCAGACCCTTCCGGCCCGCCCGCGCGCTCCGGCGCACCACCCGCGCCCCGTCACCGTCCTGTGACCGACCGGAGGTCAGACACGGACAATTTCCGGAATGTCACGGATCCACGCACCAGGAGGGCGCGGCACCCGCCGGGTGCCGCGCCCTCCAACAGGACCGACGTGCCGTCAGGCCCAGAGTTGCCCCTGGAGCGCCTCGACGGCCTCCTCGGTGGTGGCGGCGGTGTAGATACCGGTGGACAGGTACTTCCAGCCGCCGTCGGCGACCACGAAGACCACGTCCGCCCGTTCGCCCGCCTGCGCCGCCTTGCGGCCGACGCCGATCGCGGCGTGCAGGATCGCGCCGCTGGAGACACCCGCGAAGATGCCCTCCTGCTGCAGGAGTTCACGGGTACGGCGCACCGCATCGGCCGAGCCGACGCTGAACCGGGTGGAGAGCACCTCGGCGTCGTACAGCTCGGGGACGAAGCCCTCGTCGAGGTTGCGCAGCCCGTACACCAGGTCGTCGTAGCGCGGTTCGGCGGCGATGATCCGGATGCCGGGGACCTTCTCCCGCAGGTAGCGGCCGACGCCCATCAGCGTGCCGGTGGTACCCAGTCCGGCGACGAAGTGGGTGACGGTCGGCAGGTCGGCGAGGATCTCGGGGCCGGTGGTGGCGTAGTGCGCACCGGCATTGTCCGGGTTGCCGTACTGGTAGAGCATCACCCAGTCGGGGTGCTCGGCCGCGATCTCCTTGGCGATCCGCACGGCGGTGTTGGAACCGCCGGCCGCGGGCGAGGAGATGATCTCGGCGCCCCACATCCGCAGCAGCTCGCGGCGTTCCTCGCTGGTGTTCTCCGGCATCACGCAGACCATGCGGTAGCCCTTGAGCCTGGCCGCCATGGCGAGCGAGATCCCGGTGTTGCCGCTGGTGGGCTCCAGGATGGTGCAGCCGGGGGTGAGCCGGCCGGCCGCCTCGGCCCGCTCGATCATGTGCAGGGCCGGGCGGTCCTTGATCGAGCCTGTCGGGTTGCGGTCCTCCAGCTTGGCCCAGAGGCTGACCAGGCCTTCCGTGTTGCCGGGGATGGCGGCGGAGAGCCTGGGCAGGCGGACCAGCGGCGTGTTGCCGACGGCTTCGAGCGGACTGTCGTAGCGCACGGGGCCTCCGGCGGCGGTGAGTCGGGCGGGCGGGGGGAAGCTCAGCGGGCTCCGCCGGCCACGGCGGGGAGGATGGTGATGCTGTCGCCGTCGGAGAGCTCCGTGGTGACACCGCTGAGGAAGCGGACGTCCTCGTCGTTCAGGTAGACGTTGACGAAGCGGCGCAGCTCGCCGGTCTCCTCCAGCAGGCGTGCGGCGATGCCCGTGTGGCGGGTGTCCAGGTCGGCGAAGAGCTCACCGAGGTTGCCGCCGGTGCCCTCGACGGCCTTGGCGCCGTCGGTGTAGGTGCGGAGGATGGTCGGGATGCGGACCTCGATGGCCATGGCTGCGCTCCTGTGGAGTCGGTCGGGGTGCCGCAGGGCTCGCGGCAAGGAGGGGTGGCCCCGGGTGGGGCGGCGGTTCGGTGCCGAGGTCAGCTGGCGTCGGCGGTCGTGTCGATGAGCGGCTCCGCCGCGGGGGGACAGATCGAACTGGCGAGCCGGCACAGGTCGATGTGCAGGCGCGCCACGAGGCGGATGCCCGGGGCCTGGTTGCTCACATCGACGGAACGCATGGGCTCATCGTATAGATTCCCGGCCCGGCAGCGGCATCTCCGTCTTGCGATACGGATGTTTCCGTTCCTCCACTTGAGATGCGCCCCAAACGGAAGGGCCCGCCGCACCGTCCGTGGGCGGTGCGGCGGGCCCCTGTCGAGGCGGGCTGTCAGGCGTCGACGACCTGGACGCCTTCCTCCGTGATCACGCCGTCCACGATGCGGAACGAGCGGAACTCGAACGGGTCGCCCTCGCCGTTGCCCTCGGCCGTGGAGACCAGGACGTAGTGGGCGTTCGGCTCGGAGGCGTAGCTGACGTCGGTGCGCGAGGGGTAGGCCTCGGTGGCGGTGTGCGAGTGGTAGACCACCACCGGCTCCTCGCCCCGGTCGTCCATCTCCCGGTAGAGCTTCAGCAGGTCACCGGAGTCGAACTCGTAGAACGTGGGCGAGCGGGCCGCGTTGAGCATCGGGATGAAGCGCTCGGGGCGGTCGCTGCCGGCCGGTCCGGCGATCACGCCGCAAGCCTCGTCCGGATGGTCGGCGCGGGCGTGGGCCATGATCGCGTCGTGCAGCTCTCGGGTGATGGTCAGCATGCGGTCAGGATAGCCACGCCCCCTCGCCGGATCTGAGCCCCGTCTCAGCTGCCGGACCCGACGTGCAGGTGGTCGTGCGCCTGGGCGTGGACGGCCTCCGGGCGGATGCGCTTGAGCACCTGGTAGCCGACCACCAGCAGCACCGCCCAGCCCGGGAAGACGTAGAGCGAGATCCGGTTGTCCGGGTCGAAGCCGATCAGCACGACGACCAGGGCCAGGAAGAGCAGCGCGGCCCAGCTGGCCACCACACCGCCGGGCGCCTTGAAGCTGGGCGGCGGCAGGTGCCCGTTCTTCCAGGCCCGGTGGTAGCGGATCTGGCAGATCAGGATCATCGCCCAGGTCCAGACGCCGCAGACGGTCGCGACCGAGGTGATGTACTCGAACGCATTGGCCGGGGTCACGTAGTTGAGCACCACCCCCAGACCCATCAGCGCGCAGGAGACGGTGATCGCGGCGGCCGGGGTCTTGCGGGCGTTGAGCGGGGTCAGCCGCGCGGGGGCCTGGCCGCGCAGGGCGAGGTCGCGCAGCATCCGGCCGGTGGAGTACATGCCGGAGTTGCAGGAGGAGAGCGCCGCGGTGAGCACCACGAAGTTGATGATGCCGGCCGCGGCCGGGATCCCGATCTTGCCGAAGGCGGCCACGAACGGGCTGACGCCGGGCTGGAACTCGGTCCACGGGACCAGGGCCAGGATGATGATCAGCGCGCCGATGTAGAACAGCGCGATCCGCCAGGGCAGCGTGTTGATCGCCCGGGGCAGGGTCTTCTCGGGGTTCTCGCTCTCCCCCGCGGTGACGCCGACCAGTTCGACACCGAGGTAGGCGAACATGACGATCTGCAGGGTCATCACGGTCGAGCCGATGCCCTTGGGGAAGAAGCCGCCGTCACGCCACAGGTGGGTGACCGATGCCGTGTCACCCGCCTTGCTGAAGCCGAGGGTGAGCACCCCGATGCCGATCAGGATCATGCCGATGATCGCCGTCACCTTGATCATCGAGAACCAGAACTCGATCTCCCCGAAGACCTTCACCGAGATCAGGTTGGCGGCGTAGAGGACCACCAGGAAGCCCAGCGCGCTGACCCACTGCGGGATTCCGGGCTGCCAGTACCTCACGTAGACGGCGGCGGCGGTGGTCTCGGCCATGCCGGTGACCACCCAGAACAGCCAGTACGTCCAGCCGGTGACGTACCCGGCGAAGGGGCCGAGGAACTCCCGGGCGTACTCGGCGAAGCTGCCGGAGACCGGACGATAGGTCAGCAGTTCCCCCAGCGCCCGCATGATCGCGAAGATCACCAGGCCGGCCACCGCGTAGCTCAGGATCAGACTGGGGCCCGCCTTGGAGATGGCGGTGCCCGCGCCGAGGAAGAGGCCGGTACCGATGGCGCCGCCGATGGCGATCATCTGGATCTGGCGGCTGCCCAGCCCGCGGGCGTAGCCCTCCTCGTCCGGCTCGGTATCGACGACTTCGTCGTACGCCTGATCGGCCATGGCCACCGTCCTTGGTTCGTGGGGGAAAGAAGGAGAAATACCACGGTGTGCCCGAATACCGAGCCCATCTGAGCGTTATTTGAGCATGGCATGTCCGGTTCTGCGATAGTTCGCCGGAAATGAGATAACCCCCTGTCCAAAAGGTGGACAGGGGGTTACCGGTCGTTAACGTTCAGTCGGCCATCGCGGCGAGCAGCGACTCCTGGATGCCGCCCAACCAGAGGTAGGCCATCACCAGCGGCTTGCGCGGATCGCTGTCCGGCAGCCCGTAGAAGTCCTCGTCGTCCTGGGCGACTTCCAGCCGGGCGCCCAGGGTCAGCCGCAGGTCGTTCAGCGCGCCCAGCCAGTGCCGACAGTCGGCCGCCTCGACCTCCACCGCGCCGCCCTCGCCGCCGAGCCCGTCCAGCGCCTTGATCACGTTCAGCGCGTCGTCCCGCTTGCGGGTCCGCAGGTCCGGCTCGGTGTACCGGCGGAACTCGCCGGCCATCGCCCTGGTCTCCAGATCGGCCGCCGCCCCCGGCTCGCCGTACGCGTCCGGGAACAGCCGGGCCAGCGCCGGGTCGACGGGCGCCTCGGTCGGCCCTTCGGCGAACAGCGCCGCCAGCGGGTCGCCGCCGCCCTCGCCCGGACCGGGCCCGATCAGTTCCAGCATCTGCACCTCGAGCGAGCGCAGGATGGACGCCTCCAGCTCGTCCAGCACGATCACCGCGCCGCCGTCGCCGGCACTCTCGAACAACCCAGCCATGAGTCCCTATCAGCCCGTCTTCGTCGTATGTCGTTACCGCCCGTTCGACTCCGGGCGATCCTGTCCGGTGCCGACGCTCACTCCCCTCCCAGCCACCGGGCGGGGGCTGCAAGGCCCCGCTCCGGTGCGCTCCCGACCACGACCGGGAGCACCCCTTGACCCGCCCGCCGACGTCGGCAGACCCTGCGGCCCGCAGGTCCCGGCAGGTGGAGCGTGCGGTCAATCGTGCTGGAGGGTCGCCCACAGTCCGTAGCCGTGCATCGCCTGCACGTCCCGCTCCATCTCCTCGCGGGAGCCGCTGGAGACCACCGCCCTGCCCCTGGTGTGCACCTCCATCATCAGCTTCCTGGCCTTGTCCTTGGGAAAGCCGAAGTAGGCCTGGAAGACGTACTGGACGTAGCTCATCAGGTTGACCGGGTCGTTGTGGACGATCGTCACCCAAGGGGTGTCCGGCTCCACCGCCGGAATGCCTTCTACCTCCGGGCGCTCGATCTCCACGGGCGCGACACTCACGGCGGACACTCCTCATCAGGACACGGTTTCCGCCTCTCATGCTTCCATCCGAGGGAGGTCCCGGCGAATCCGGGTCACCCCACCCGGACAGAAATCGTCACTTTGACGCTAAGTGGTAGTAGCATCATCCTCATGGACGCCATCACCGCGCACCACTCCACTGCGCTGCTCACCGACCGTTACGAGCTGACCATGCTGCAGGCCGCCCTGCGCAGCGGAGCGGCACACCGCCGCTCGGTCTTCGAGGTGTTCACCCGGCGGCTGCCCAACGGCCGCCGCTACGGCGTGGTGGCCGGGACCGGACGGCTGCTGGACGCGATCGAGAACTTCCGCTTCACCGGCGCCCAACTGGACTGGCTCGGCGACCAGGGCGTCGTCGAGGAGGACACCCTGGAGTACCTGGCGAACTACCGGTTCACCGGCGATGTGCACGGCTACCCCGAGGGCGAGGTCTACTTCCCGGGCTCGCCGATCCTCACCGTCGAGGGCAGCTTCGCCGAGGCGGTCATCCTGGAGACCGTCATCCTCTCGGTCCTCAACCACGACTCGGCGATCGCCGCCGCCGCGTCCCGGATGACCAGTGCCGCCGGGGACCGCCCCTGCATCGAGATGGGCGCCCGCCGGGCCCACGAGAGCGGCGCCGTGGCCGCCGCCCGTGCCGCGTACATCGCCGGTTTCACCGCCACCTCCGACCTGGAGGCCGGTTACACCTACGGCATCCCGACCGCCGGCACCGCCGCCCACGCCTTCACCCTGCTGCACGACAGCGAGCGGGACGCCTTCACCGCCCAGGTCGAGTCGATGGGCCGGGGCACCACCCTGCTGGTGGACACCTACGACCTGGCCGAGGCGGTCCGCACCGCCGTCGAGGTGGCCGGGCCGACCCTCGGCGCCGTCCGGATCGACTCCGGCGACCTCACCCTGCTCGCCCACCGGGTCCGCCGCCAACTGGACGAGCTGGGTGCCGAGAAGACCCGGATCATCGTCACCTCAGACCTGGACGAGTACGCCATCGCCGCACTCGCCGCCGCCCCCGTCGACGGCTACGGCGTCGGCACCAGCCTGGTCACCGGCAGCGGGCACCCGACCTGCGCGATGGTGTACAAGCTGGTCGCCCGGGCCACCACGCCGGACGGTCCGCTGGTCTCGGTCGCCAAGCGCTCGGCCGGCGGCAAGACCAGCGTCGGCGGCCGCAAGTGGGCCGCCCGGCGGCCCGACGCGGACGGAGTGGCCGAGGCCGAGGTGGTCGGGACCGGGCCGGTGCCCGAGGCGCTGGCGCCGCACCTGCTGCACGTCCCGCTGGTGACCGGCGGCGAGGTGGTGGGCCGCGAACCGCTCACCGCCGCCAGGGAGCGCCACAAGCGCGCCCGCGCCGCCCTCCCGCTGTCGGCCACCCAGCTCTCCAAGGGCGAGCCGGTACTGGCCACCGAACTGCTCACCTCCTGACACCCCGTGGGCGCGGGCGAGAGCCTGCGCGGCCGCCGCCGAAGCCGTGGCGGTCCGGCCGCGCCGCGGCCCCGCGCCGCCGGGTCACCGCCCTGCCGGGCATCTGCCGCCGGGCTTCCGCCTACGCGCGTCACTCCCTAGAGTGGCCACACCGGGGCCGCCGCACCGAGCCGCCGCACCACCGAATCCACCCAAGGAAGCACCCCATGCACCGGGCACTGATCGTCGTCGATGTGCAGAACGACTTCTGCGAGGGCGGCAGCCTGGCCGTCGCCGGCGGCGCCGAGGTGGCCGCCGCGATCACCGACCTGATCGCCGAGGCCTCCCCCGGGTACGCGCACATCGTCGCCACCCGGGACTGGCACATCGACCCGGGCCCGCACTTCTCCGCCGAGCCCGACTACGTCGACTCCTGGCCCGCGCACTGCGTCGCGGGCACCGAGGGCGTCGGCTTCCACCCCAACTTCGCGCCCTCGGTCACCTCGGGTGCGATCGAGGCGGTCTTCGACAAGGGCGCCCACTCGGCTGCCTACAGCGGCTTCGAGGGCAGCAACGAGAACGGGGAGACGCTGGCCGGCTGGCTGCGCGAGCGGGGCGTCACCGAGGTGGACGTGGTGGGCATCGCCACCGACCACTGCGTCCGGGCCACCGCCCTGGACGCCGCCCGGGAGGGCTTCGCCACCCGCGTCCTGCTGGACCTCACCGCCGGGGTCGCCCCCGCCACCACCGAGGCCGCCCTCACCGAACTCCGCAGCTCAGGCGTCGAACTGACCGGGACCCCCGTCGTCGTGGCGTGAGCCACCGGCGGCGCGGGGAGCCGGGCTCGGCCCGGCGGCCTGACGGCGCGGCCTTCGGCCCGGTGCCGCTCCAGCGCTCGGCCTGCCGGGGCCGCCCCGGCCGGGGCGGGGATGTCCGCCCTGCGGGAGTGAGTGCGGGAACCTCGGGCGAGAAGCCCGTGCCCCACGGGAGCCGGCCGCACCGACGGTCGGCCGCAGGGCCCTGCACCCCTGGCCCCCGCCCGGCCGGTCCCGCGCCGACGGCAGCCTCAGCGCTCGATGACGAGCAGTTCCACCACATCGACCCCACCCGCCACGAACGCCTCCCGGAGCTCGGCCCCGACCGCGTCCGGCTCCCGCAGGACCCGCTCCCCCGAGACGTAGACCACCCGCACCCCCAGGTACTCCATCCGGTGCTGCCCGCCCCTGACCCAGGCGGACTCGCCCTCGCTGACGCAGCGCAGCTCGGAATCCACCTCGACCGCCACGGCCACCGCCGGCCAGTACAGGTCGGGCACCGCGATGTAGGTACCGCCGCGCATCCGCAGCTCGGGGCCGGCCAGCGGCACCGGGAGCAGCCACTCGTCCACCAACTCGCCGATCCGGTCGAGCACCGACTCCCGCTCGACGGCCAGGAGTTCGTCCAGCGCCGCCCGCACCCGGGCCTCCCCCAGCAGGTCCGACTCCTGCAGTTCGGCCACCAACTCCCGCAGCGTGCAGCGGAATTCGCCGCTCACCAGCCCCGGCGTCGCCGGGGTTGGCGAGACGGCCTCTCTGAGCACGTCGCGCAGCAGCTCGGGCCGGGCCTCGCCGCGGTCGAACACGCCCTCGTCCGTCCACTCGCGCACGGCGTCCGCGACCGCCCGCGCCACCGGGGCGCAGGCCAGGCCGTGCACCGAACGCGCCTCCAACTCCCGTTCGGTGCGCCGGATCCGCACCTCCCCGACGTCCCGCAACCGCCGCTGCCTGGGCACCAGGACGTCCACTTCGGTGACCGCGGGCAGCCGGGGCGCCGAGGCGAAGCCGTACAGAGCGAGCGCCGCCGCACCGGTGATCACCGCACCCTCGCGGCGGCCCTCCTCGCGGCCGTTCTGCGCCGCGTAGAGCAGCGCCGCCCACATCCGCTGCTCGGGCGTGGGTTCACCGTCCTGCAGCAGGTAGACCCGGGGC
Source organism: Kitasatospora cystarginea (assembly GCF_039533515.1). NCBI lineage: Bacteria > Bacillati > Actinomycetota > Actinomycetes > Kitasatosporales > Streptomycetaceae > Kitasatospora > Kitasatospora cystarginea. Next base: position 115,600 of record NZ_BAAATR010000008.1, read on the forward strand.
AGCACCCGCTGCCACGGACCGCCCCGCCGGCAGTGCTCACTGACCAACCTGGTCGGCACTCCCCGGGCGCGCAGCTGACTGGCCGTGATGACGTTCTGCTGACGGCGCGCCAACTCTTCGAGTGACGGATGCGAAGGAGGAGTCTGGTAGCTCATGCCGACACCCTCCCCAACAGCTCGCCCACTGCACCCATGACCTGACGCACTGTTACCCAACCGTCGCGAAATCGGGACTGCCCCGCACTAAAGTCCCCATACCCTCACTCATTCGGCGTAATGGACGTTCAGCACCTTGCCGGTTTCGACCGCAGTTGACATGTGCCATCCGGTTTTTCGTCGTCTACGACCTTCGGTGACGCCCGCCCGACACCCCGCGCTGAGCTGCGGCGACTGACCGACAGTGACGAAGGACATACGGTGAAGCACTGCCCCGAGGTCATGACCGCCCTCCGGGATTGCCTACCATCAGCTCATGCCACGCGATGAGTCCGCCGGCCTGCGTGCCGCCCAACTTCGTCTCGGCCGTCTGCCCGGTTACGTCCGCCAGCCAGACCTGGCCCGCCGCAACGGCGAGGACGGCCGCACGTACAAGAAGGGGTGGGAGGTCCGCTTCACCGCTCGCACCGAGGAGGAGATAGCCGAGATCCGCGACCTGGTGGTCGCCGCGGGCTTCGCCCCGGCCCGCCCCTTCTTCAAGGGGCACCAGCTGATCCAGCCCGTCTACGGCATCGCCGCCGTCCAGGCCTACCTCGCGGCGCGCGAGGCGGTCGAGGGCTCGGCCCGCACCAGAAGCGGCGCGCCGCGCGTCACCGAGCAGTGCCGGGCCGAGTCGGCCCAGCGCACCCCGACCCAGCGCAGAGGCACCGACCGGAGCCGCGCCGAACGCGAGCACCGCACCGGTGCCGCCTCGACCGCCGCGGCCGCGGCCTCTGCTGCCGCAGCGGCGGCCGCACTGCGGGCCCGCCAGGCGGCGGAACCCGCCCAGACCGCGGACCCGCAGGTCAACGGGCCGGCGGCCGGTCGTACGTCCTGACGGCGCACTCGGCGTCGTAGGCCATCGGGTCGCCGCTCGGGGAAGGGAGGCCGAGGCGGGGGTCCAGCGGACCGGACGAATGGGCCCGGTCCTCGGCGACAGGGGCGGTGAACCCGCCCGCGTACGCCGAGAACAAGATCGAAGGGGGTTTCCGGGGAGAGCCGTACCGACCTGCCTGAGCGCTTCGGCCGGAGGTCGACGGGGCGTCCGCGCCGATGCCGCAGGCCCCGGGCAGCAGCGGGCCGGTGAGCTCGAAATCCATGCCGGGTCGTCCGGCACAGCAGTCCGAACCGCCTTCGCACCACGACTCGGTGGCCGCCCCCGGCGTCGTCCGGCGCCCTCCCGCCCTGGTGCCGGCCGAGCCGCCCGGTGCAGCGGTCGGAGCGGTACGCCCCCCGCAACTCCTCCGGTCGGTGCCCGCCCGGACAGGTGCCGGCGGCTACGGGTGGGCGAAGCCGGGCGCGTAGGCCGCCACTATGGCGACCGTGACGGCCGCACCGGCGAGCGCGTTCACCGCCCTGCGGGCGAGGAAGGGGCGGGCGCCGATGGCCCGGGCCTCGGCAGCCTCAGCTCCGGTCGCGGCGGCTTCGGCTTCGATGGCGGCGGCGATGATCTTCATGATCGTCAGCCTGCCGTCCGGCGCACCTCCGCGGCCATCGGTGACACCCCTGCCCGGCCCCTGAGCCGACCATGATCCACCGTCAGGGCTTCACCCCGACCGGCGGATGGTCGATGTGCACGGTGGCGGCCAGCAGCCGGGGAACCGCCCTGATCAGCGCCCTTTCGGCCGCCTCCGCCACCTGGTGTCCGGCGACCACCGTGAGCCCGCCGTCCACCACGACCTCGGCCTCAGCCCGCAGCGAGTGCCCGATCCAGCGCATCCGCAGCGCCCCGACCCCCTGCACACCCGCGACCGTCCGCAGCTCCCGCTCCGCCGCGTCCACCAGGACCGGATCGACCGCGTCCATCAGCCGCCGGCCGACCTCGCGCACGGAGGTTCGCAGCACCAGCAGGATCGCACCGGTGATCACCAGGCCGACGATCGGGTCCGCGGCGTGCCAGCCCACCGCGGTGCCCGCCGCGCCGAGCAGTACGGCCAGCGAGGTCAACCCGTCCGTACGGGCGTGCACACCGTCCGCGACCAGGGCGGCCGAGCCGATCGCCCGCCCGGTGCGGATCCGGTAGTGGGCGACCCACTCATTGCCCAGGCAGCCGACCAGCGCCGCCCCGGCGACCGCCCACAGGTGGGTGACCGGCTGCGGGTGCAGCAGCCGGTCCACGGCCGTGGCCGCGGCCAGCACCGAGGAGGCCAGCACTGCGAGCACCACGGCCACCCCGGCGAGGTCCTCGGCCCGGCCGTAGCCGTAGGTGTAGCGGCGGTTGGCGGCCCGGCGGCCGAGCAGGAAGGCGAGTCCGATCGGCACCGCGGTCAGGGCGTCGGCGAAGTTGTGCACCGTGTCGCCGAGCAGGGCGACCGAGCCGGAGAGCCCGACGATCACCGCCTGCGCGGCGGCGGTCAGCCCGAGGACCAGCAGCGAGACCCAGAGCGTACGCAGGCCCCGGGCGGAGGACTCCAGAGCGCTGTCGAGGCGGTCGGCGGCCTCGTGCGAGTGCGGCCTGACCAGATGCGCCAGCCGGTGGACGGCACCGCGCCAGGAGCGCTCCGGCGCGTGGCCGTGATCGTGGTCGTGGTCGCGGCTGTGGTCGTGATCGCGGTCGCGGTCGCGGTCGCGGTCGCGGCTGTGGTCGTGGCTGTGCGCGCCATGACCGTGGTCGTGACCGTGCCCGCTGTGACCGTGGCCGTCTCCTCGTCCGACGTGATCATGCCTGTGGGTGCGCCCGCCGGCGGGCCCGCCGGTGAGCGGATCGGCGGCTGCGTGGGTGTGGCTGCGGCCGGTGCCAGGGCCGTGGTGGTGGTCCGCGTGTGCCTCCATGAGACCCACGGTGGCACACCAACTCCCTTGCAGCCACTGCCGTTGTACCTATCCCAACCAGCTGCGACACGCTTGCAGGTACACTCATCCGACACCACGGCTGACACAGCGTCAAATAGCGGCTCAATCAAGCCCATTCCGGGAATCTGATGGGACTTGTCACTCAAAGCAGCCACTCAAGGGCCTAGAGTGAGCACAGGGTGCTCCCTTGCCGCCGAGACCAGATCGCGAGGCCGATGTGACCGACCGTCATGTCCCTTCCACCGGCCTGGGCAGTCCGGACGGCTCCACCGAGCTCGACTCCTCCGAACTCTCCGCCATGCCACTGGAGTTCGCCGCGTTCCGGGAGCTGCACCACCCGCGGTACCTGAGCTACGCCCGGGTCTGGTTCCACGAGCCGGCCCAGGCGGCGGCGATCGTCGAGCAGGCCTTCCGCGCCCTGGCCGGAGTGTGGCGCGAGGTGCTGGGCAGCCCCAATCCCGCCGCGGCGGCCTGGCAGATCCTCCGCACCACCGTCGCCGAACAGATCGCGCACCGCGACGGCCCGGCCGGCCGTACCGCCTCCGAGCGGCCGGACCTCCCGGAGCAGCGGAGCGCGGCCATGGACGAGGATCTCGCCATCCTGCACTACGTGGTCGGCCTGGCCACCCCCGAGATCGCCGACGTGGTCGGCAGCGACAGCGCGAGCATCGCCAGCCAGCTGCGGCACGCCTTCCGGCACGAGGCGGCCGACTGGTGAGCCGGCTCCCGCGGCCGTGATCGTTATCACCTGCCCGGCCACTACTCACCGGTCCCCACCAGGCGAAGGATGATCTCTGTCCGGGTCCCGAGCAGGCAGGAGTCACCTTCGCATGTCCATCGACCACGCCGTCGCGATGATCGGACTCCAGGCCGACGCCTGTGAGGAGCTGGGTTCCCCGCTGTACGCCGCGCTGCTCAGGCGGGCCGCCCAGGACGTCCGGGACGGCGGCCCGTGCGCCGACGCCATCGCCGGGTACGAGGGCGCACCCGGCCCCGACGCGATCGCGTTGCGCCTGATCGGCGGCGTCCACGCGCTGGTGCTCACCGGGCGGGCCCCGGAACTCGCCGTGCACTTCCCGAGCGCCGGCGGCACGTTCGACCCGGCCGCGACCGACCGGGCCTGGGACGCCTTCCGCACCACCGTGGCGGCCGAGCTCCCGTGGATCAGGGACTGGATGACCCGGCCCCCGCAGACCAACGAGGTCGGCCGCGCCAACCTGCTGATCACCGGCCTGCTGCACACCCTCGCCGGACGCCCGCTCCCCGTACGGCTCTTCGAACTCGGCTCCAGCGCCGGGCTCAACCTCCTCGCCGACCGCTTCCGCTACGAGTCCGCCGGCTTCGGGTACGGCCCCGAGGACTCGCCCGTACTGCTCCCAGGCGCCTGGCGCGGCGCCCCGCCGGCCTGGCTCGACGAGGAGCAGCCGCCCGTCGTCGTCACCGAGCGGCGGGGCTGCGACCCGACCCCGATCGACCCCGTCTCCGCCGAGGGCGCGCTCGCGCTGCGCGCCTACGTCTGGGCCGACCAGCCCGCCCGCGCCGCCCGGCTGAACGGGGCGCTCCGGCTCGCCGGCACGACTCCGACGCGGGTCGACCCGGTCGGCGCCGCCGATTTCCTCGCGGACGTCCAGCCCCGGGAGGGCACGCTGACGGTGGTCTGGCACTCCGTCATGCGCCAGTACGTCCCGGCCGAGGAATGGGCCCGGGTGGAGGGCGAGTTGCAGCGGCTGGCCGCGGTGAGCACCGCCACCGCCCCGTTCGCCCACATCGCCTTCGAACCGCGCCGGGCCGACAACGGGCACCGCTTCCTGCTCGTCGTGCGCGACGGGTCCGACTTCGCGGTGGAGCGGGTGCTCGCCGAGGCCGTGCCGCACGGGCTCCCCGCCTGGACCGTCTGAGGCCGCCCGAGAACGCCGACTGCCCGAGTGGGCGTCAGACCCGCGTCCCGGTGACGTCGAAGAGGTGGTGCACCGGGTCGTGGATCAGGTAGCGCGCGAAGGACTCCACGGTGAACCGCGCACCGTCGCTGCGGCTGCCGGTGCGCTGCCACTGCTCGCCGGCGACCGCCTCGAAGGCCTGCGCCAGCCGCTCCGCCGCCTCGGCCAGCTGCACCGCGACCAGCCCCGGATCCTGGCTGCCGTACTGCTCGGCGGCGGCGGTCTCGTCCTGGTCCCAGTTGGCGAACAGCGGATCGTCCTGGGTGAGCATGAGGTCGAGCCGGACGGCGAAGAGCCGGAACACGTCCCGGACGTGGCAGGCGTACTCCAGGTCCGACCAGACGTCGGGGCGCGGGCGGCGGCGCAACCGCTCGTCGGGAAGCTCGGCGAGCCTGGCCACCCAGGCGGTGGCGTTGGCGCGGACCATCGCGGGGACGTCCTCGCGGGCCACCGACGGGGTGTCCAGCCCGCAGTCGGCGCAGGGGCGTTGGAGGACCCAGGTCCAGTCCTTGGTGTCAGGAGTGATCATGCGTCCAGGGTGGCCCGGCCGCCCTCGGCTCCGCCAGCGGCCGGACCGCCGCACAGCGCCAAGATCCTGCCAGTCGCCGCGCCCTACGCCACCTCCCGCTCCCCCTGCTCGTACGCCTCACGGGCCGCCAGCAGGTCGGCCAGGTGCTCGCGGCCCCAGGCGCAGGCCGCGTCCATCGGCCCGAACAGCGAACGGCCGAGCGGCGTCAGCTCGTACTCCACGCGCGGCGGGTTCTCGTCGTGGGCTGTGCGGGTCAGCACGCCGTCGCGTTCCATCGCGCGCAGCGTCTCGGCCAGCACCTTGGCCGTGATGCCGCGCAGCGGCACCTTGAGCTCGGAGAAGCGGCGCGGCCCGGCCTCCAGACAGCGCATGATCTTCCAACTCCACTTCGCCCCGCCGGTGATGGGCAGTGCGGGGACCGGGCAGTGCGGTCCGAAGAAGTCCGCGGTCAGCGGCTCAAGCTCGATCATGACCTGACGGTACTGCGGTGGTGTCGGTGGCGTTCAAGCCCAGGTCCGTAGGAAGCCGGTCGTACCGTCGCTGCCGAGAAAGACGGGCTCGTTGAAGGTGCTTGCATGAACGCCAGTGGTGTTTCGAAGTCCGGGAGTTGCCGGTCGTGACGGTGTGATGCGGCTGGTCGGGCGGTTGCCGACGCAACGAGGCTCCGGTTGGAGGGGCGACTTGCTCAGTCGCCCTGCACCGGAGCCTCGATGTGGCGTCAGCCAGAGCAGCCTGGTACTGCGGTCGGGCTGCCGAGGCAGTTGGTGGGACTGTTGCCGTTGACCCGGCTCATGGTGAGGGTCACGGAACTGCCGTTGTTGTAGATGCCGCCCGGGGCAGTGGTGGACCGGTTGTTGTTGACATTGCTCCGGACGATCGTGACCGTCACGTTGCCGAAGGTCGCGAGCCCGCCGCCGCCGGTGCCGGCCTGGTTCTCGTTGAGGTTGCTGTCGTCGATGCGCAGCCTGCCGTCGTTGGCGACGCCACCGCCCAGTTGGTCGGCGGAGTTGTCGATGATCCGGCTGCGGTTGATGGTCATGTTGCCGTCGTTGGCCACGGCGCCGCCGTTGTGCACTGCGTGATTGCCGGTGAGCATGCTGTCGGTGATCGTGGTCGTGGTGCCGGTGAACCCGCCGATGCCTCCGGAGAAGTTGCCGCGGTTGTCGCGGATCCGGCTGCTGGTGACGGTGAGCGTTCCGAAGTTGGCGATGCCCCCGCCGAAGTCCCCGCCGGCGTCGCCGTTGCTGATGGTGGCGTCACGGAGGCGGAGGGAGTTCCTGACCGTGAGGATGCGGAACGGCGTCGCGGAGTTGCGCGTGATCGTGCTGTTGCGCGCGTTGATGGTGAGGTCGCCGAGGATGTCCGGCAACGGGCTGGTCAGGCCATAGGTGCAACCGGGCTTGAGAGTGAGCGTCACCGGTCCGGTCGCCCCGTTGGCTGCCGTGATGGCGGCGGCCAGAGCAGCCGTGTTGCAGGGGACGGTGGTCTGTGCGTGGGCCGTGGCGGGCGCGACGAGCGCCCCGGTGGTGGAGACGAGACCGACGCAGAGCGTCTTGGCCAGGTTCACGAACGACGTGCGCATGATCGGAGTGTTCTCCTCGGGAAGGGTCTTGGAAGGGGCTCTGCGGTGTCCGGCGGGTCGCAGCGGTGTCCCCGGGACGGCCGGCAGTGGCGCGCAGGCCGCCCGGATCGGACAAGGGGTGCTCGGAGCACTCCTCCGAGCCGGCCGCTCGTTCCGTCAAGGCCGGTGCGGGTCATGAGGCTGACCGCTGCGACGTCGCCCCGGAGCGCCCGGCCGCGACCTCTCGGCGCAGCAGGTCGGGGCCGAACTCGTGTGCCGGGGCGCCGATCTGACACGGTGCGGTCTCGAAGACCGGTGTGAACCCCGACGGTGCCGGTGGCGGGTGTGCGGCGGGGTGCCGAGTCGCCGGGCCGAGGACCGCGGATCGTCCGGCGTGATCGGTCTGCGAGTGCGGAGAGTGATCATGCCTTGCTGTCCGTCGGATCATCGGCTCGGATCGTCGGTGGCCCTGCTCTGCCCGAAAGAGCCACGGCAGAGAGGGTTTGTCCGGTGCCGGACGGTGTTCAGTCTGGGCGGCCGGTCGCACTGTTGTCGCGCCGGGCCGCGCGGATGGGGGACGCACGGTCACCGACCGGCGCGTCGGCGGGCCGTCCGGCGGGCGTCCCCGCGCGGGGTCCTCCGGCAGGCACCCGGCGGGCCGGTACGGCGCACCGCGCCGGGCGGACTGGTCGGCTGAGATTCCTCCTCCGAGCCGGACGGCTCGGCACTCGGACGGCCTGTCCCGGCGCAGCAGTTCCAGGCAGCGGGGTGAGCCGGCGGTTTCCTTGAAGTAACCGGCACCCCTCGTCCTACCGTCGGGCCAGGCGCGGCCCGGCGCCCTTCACCGGTAGGAGTCCCCATGAGCAGCAGCACCCTTGTCGTTTTCGGCGCGGGCGGCCGGGTCGGCCGTGCCGTCACCGCCGAGGCCGTCGCACGCGGCCTGTCCGTCACCGCCGCGGTCCGCTCACCCGAGCGGCATGCCGACCTGGCGGGTCCTCAGGTGACGGTGGTGGGTTGCGATGTCAGCGATGCGGAGGCGGTGGCCGAGGCCGCCGCCGGGCACGGCGCGGCCGTCAGCTCGCTGTACCGGGCCGACGTGCCCTCGCAGGACTTCTACGGTGCCGTCACCGAGGGCCTGCTCGCCGGCCTCGGGCGAGCCGGCGCCGGCCGGCTGGTCAGCGTCGGCATGGCAGCCACCCTGGAGACCGCACCCGGTGTCCGGGTCATGGACGGCCCCGAGTTCCCCGCCGAGTGGCGCACCTTCTCGCTCGGCCATGCCCTCGCCCTCGACCTGCTGGCCACCCGGGCACCGGCCGTCCTGGACTGGCTGGTGCTCACCCCTCCGATGGACCTCGGCCACGACGGCGTACGCACCGGGCGGTACCAGCTGGACGGCCGCGCCTTCCCGGAGGGCGGCGGGCACATCTCGCACGCCGACTACGCCATCGCGGTGCTGGACCAGATCGAGCGCCCCAGCCGGCACCGGACGCAGATCAGCGTGTACTCCTGAGCGCCGCACCACCGGGTGGTTCGTCGGCGCTGCGGCCGCCTGAGCGGTGCGGCGGTGCTGTCGGCGACCCTCACCTCCCCTGGGCCGGACCGTCGTGCTCACCGTGGGCCGCCGCCTCGGCCACGGTGCCGCGCTGGGGCGGCACGGCGGTGCCCGAGAGCCGCCGTGCCGGTGCGGGTGGCAGGGGCGGCCTGCCCCAGTCGGCGGGCGGCCGGTAGTCGCACCGGCTCCCGTCGAACGGGAACTCCCGGCCCTGGGCCAGGCGCGCCAGCCGCTCCCCCTCCGCCCGCACCTCCGCGGCCTGCTCCGCGGTCCAGTACGCGGGATGGCCGGTCTTGGCCGCGAAGGACTCCTCGTCCTTCCACCGCCAGGTACCGTCCGGCGCGACGGTGAGATCCAACTCCTGGTCCGCGACGTCGATGTCGTCGCCCCGGCGGGTACGGCGCTCCAGGTTCACGTACCAGCCGTCGAAGGCACACCCGGGCTCCGGCGCGAACTTCCACCACACCGCGTGCCCGGCCCCGCTCGGCTGGAAGATCAGTGAACCGCCCTCGTACCAGCGCCCCGGCACCAGCCGGTACCCGCCGGGCGGCCACTGCGCCGGATCGATGTCGCGGATGTGCCGTCCCGCGGGCAACTCCGCCTCCCACACCGGCGATCCGCCCGCCATCCACAGCCACAGACCGTCGGCGCCGTGCGCCACGACCCGCACCGGGACCACCGCGAGCAACTGCCCGCCGAAGGAGAAGTTCCACCGCAGGACGCGGCCCTCTTCGAGGTACATGTCTGAAATGGTGTCACGCGCCACCGGACGTCCGGAGACGGTTTGGCCGACCGGTGACGGCCCGAGTAGAACTGCTGAGTGATCAACGACCACGCCCTGAACGACAAACCCACCGTGATCGGCGAACGAGTCCGCCTGGTACCCCTGGGCCCTCAGCACGCGGAACCCTTCTGGCAGGCCACCCTTGACCCGGAGAACCGTCGACTCACCGGCACCCGCCGGGAGTTCACCCTCGACTTCGTCCGCGACTGGTGCGCCGACCGCGCCACCCAGCCCGGCCGGCTCGACCTCGCGATCGAGGACCGCACCACCGGCGACTACCTCGGCGAACTCGCCCTGATCGACGTCGACCACGACAGCGAGTCCGCCGCCTTCCGCATCGCCCTCAGCCCCGGTCTCGCCGGCCGCGGCTACGGCACCGAGGCAGCACGCCTCCTGCTCGGCTACGCCTTCGACCAAGTACGGCTGCACCGCGTCCAGTTGGAGGTCTACTCCTTCAACCTGCGCGCCATCCGCGCTTACCAGAAGGCCGGGTTCGTCCTCGAAGGCCACCTGCGCGACGCCCACATGTGGGAGGGCCGGCGCTACGACGTGTTCTGCATGGCCGCGCTGCGCGGCGAATGGCGGGCTCCCGCCCAGTGAGCGGGGCCCGCCATCCGACGATCCGTCAATCGCTCGTGTCGGCGTCCGTCTGAATCGCGCAGACCGCACCGACGTTCTGCTGGGTGAATCCGGCCGCCCCTCCGAAGAACGTTGTCAGCAGCCCCCTGCAGACCGCGGCCTCCTGCGGAGTCTTCGGCCCTTCGGCCGCCGCCGGCTGCGCCGCCAGCAACGGCGTCGCCAGCAGTACCGCGGAGCACAGCGCGCGGGTGGTGAGCTTCTTCAGCTTCGAGTTCGACTTCGACGTCGATGACGCAGAGAACATGTCGGCCCTTCGGTTAGGCGATGGACGAGCCATCCCTATCCGAAGGGCCGTTGGCTTCCGCAGATTCTGAGCCATCCGTGAGCGTGTCAACGGCGGAGCAGCAGTTATGGATCCCGTGCGGTCTCGGAGTCCGGCATCAGAGGTCGCAGTCCCGGCGTGGATGCACGGGGTGGAAGTGCCCGAGGAGTTCGGACAGGTCGTACACCTCCACCAGGAGGAACACCAGACTGACGAAGAGCATTGCCTTCAACGCCGGAGTGAGAAGGGACTCGACGGGCCGCGGGCCGCGAGTCGCGCTCCGGAGCAGGACGGTGATCAGGATCACGACAGCGATCCCGAGAGCCCACCCCCGCAGGCCGCCAGCCGAGCTGCCAGAGGCAGGCCGGGGCTGTCCAGGCAGTTGCCCAGGGGGATGTCCACGTAACGAAAATCCGCCCACCGTGCGTAGAGCACGCTGACGAGCGCGAGAGGGCTGCCCAGGAGCGTGGCGACAGCTACTCGACGCCACTGCGCGGGGGTCAGGGACAGAACCGGGTTCATTACCTCCGCCTCACGACCCATCAGGACCCACATCCCAGAGTGGATCCGGGTCGGGTCTGGAAATCCGGGACCAGCTGGTTGAGGGTGACCACGTCCAACGCGACACCCAGCAGGCTGATGGCGAACACCACCGTCAGGCTCGCGACAAGCCACGGCCGCACGGGTCGTTGCACGCGGGAAGCGGTCCGCAGCAGCATCTGGATGCAGATCACGGCAAGGGCTCCGAGGAGCGGGCTGGTCCAGGCAGCCACCTGGACCAGTACGGGAGGAGCGGGTTGGCTCTCGCAGATGAGTCGCGGGAGGCTCCGCCAGTCGTAGGCCGCTGTGGAAGCGCAGGAGGCGCAGACGGTTGCACCGAGGATGGCCAGGAGCGCGGCAGGGGCCGTCCAGCGCCAGTGCGGCAGGTTCACGTTGGGCTTCACAAACTTCGTGACAATAGGAGCTGCTGAAGAGCGATCAGGATATGTCTACGCGCCAGAAGCCCTGGGATCAGCTGCCTGGACACCCGAACAGACCTCGGCCTTCCTTGCGAAGGCGATCCGGGACATCCCGCACGACGATGGCGAGGAGAAGCAACAGTGAGTCGATCCGACGTGGTGACCCCGTTCAGGAAGTCGTCCTACTCGGGCCAGGGAGGAGAATGCGTGGAGACTGCCCGCACCGTTGGCGAAGGTCAGGCTGTCCGCGACTCCAAGGCCCCGGACGGTCCGACGCTGTCCTTCTCGGCAGACGCTTGGTCGGCGTTCGTCGCCGGGGTCAAGGCTGGAGAGTTCCCGGGCGGCTACTGATCACCCGGCCCAGTGACGGCCCCGGCCGGACGAACGGCCAGGGAAGTTCGAACTAGTCGTAGTTGCAGCGGTGCGATCCCGCAGGCGGGCTGGTCCGGGCAGGTGCTGAGGTGGCTCGGTCGCTCACGAGGTGTGGACCGGTCGGAGCGACTGCACTTCCCCGCACCCGCCCGCCGGGCGCAGCCGGTTCGGAACGCGTCGGGTCAGTTGGGTTCGGCCTTGTCGGCCGGGCGGATCCGCACGTAGTGCGAGCGGCCGTCCATGGCGAACGCGAGGTCGATCCGGCCGTCGCGCCGGATGAACTCCGCTACGTGATCAGCTGCTTGGGGTCGGGTGAGGAAGTACCGGAACGCGTCGGCCTGCACCGCCCCCAGCGGCAGCAACCGCAGCGAGCCCCAGAGTGCCGACAGGGCGTCCGGAAGGCGCTCGAACGTCGCCGGGCCGCACACGTCCTCGATCTCGACCACGACCGGTCCGCCATCACCGACCCCGACCGCCTTGCGCTTACGGATCACCGCGCCACCTCCATGACACTGCGGCCGGGACGAACCGCCGCTCCATCCCCCGGCCGGACGTCGCAGCGCACATGTGCATCCATCTGACGGTGTGCCACCACCGGCCCTGTCGCGCTCATTCCGCATCCCCGGCCGCCGGTGCGATGGCCGCCCAGACGAGCTTGCCGATTCCGCCCTCGCGCGGGCCGCAACCCCAGCCGGTCGTCAGCTGCTCGACCAGCCAGAGCCCCCGGCCGCGCTCGTCATCGGGACCCGCCGCCTGCACGGCCGGGCGCGCGGTGCTCGCGTCATGCACTTCGACCCGCAACTCTCGCGGCCACAGCTCGAAGCGGACCATGAGCAGTCGGCCCGGCGGCGTGCGGGCATGCTGGACCGCGTTGTTCACCAGCTCGGTCAGAACCAACTCGCCTGCAGTCACGTAGAGTTCGCCGCCGGCAAGGCCAGCCAGGAAGCCTCGGAGCAGTCTCCGGGCGGCGCTTCCCGACTTTCGGTGGCGCGGCAGCCAGCACGAGTACTCATCGGGTGCGACGGGCGATCTCTCCAGCGCTTCGGGCATGGCGATTCCCCTCCTGGACATGGGTGGTGGACGTGAGCCTGAGCCGGTCAACGGCCTTGACAACGGCCTGAATCGGGCATGGGGATGCCCGGACGACGAGCTCGGTTAATCGCTCTGCGTCGTCGCCTCTCTACTCTCTGTAGCATGCATCCAACTCTTGATCATTTGCAACGTTGCGCGAGAGAACGGTGAATACCGAACCTTGTTGCTTGGATTGCCGATCAAGTAGCAGACTGACGGAGACTCACGGGAGGTCTCATGGGTGGAGAGAAGCCGTCGAACACTCCCTCGACTGTGCTTGGTCGTCAGCTGGGCGATGAACTGCGGACGATGCGAGAGCACGCCGGCCTCACGACCGCCGACGTGGCCTCGGGTCTCGACTGCACCAAGGGCAAGATCTCGCGTATCGAGAACGGCCGCACCCCTGTTCGTTCACCGGACCTCGCCGCAATGCTCCGCCTCTACGCTGTGGACGACCCTGCGACGACGGCGCGGCTGACCGAGTTGGCGCGTGCCGCGAACAAGCGGCGCCGGACAGGGTGGTGGAACGAGTACGGCGATGTCCTGGCCGACACCTACCGCGACTTCATCGCCCTGGAAGCCGTCGCGTCGTCGGTTCGTACGTTCCAGAGCCAGACGGTCCCTGCGTTGCTTCAGACTCGTGACTACGCGCGAGCGCTGTCGGTGGCCAGTCGGCGCTGGAAGCAGCCTGAAGAGATTGAACAGTTCGTCTCGGTCCGTCTCACGCGCCAGAATCGCTTGACGGAGGATGACCCGCTCAGCGTCTGGGCGGTACTCGCCGAGGGCGCACTGCGGCAGCAGGTCGGCGGACCGTCCGTCATGCGTGATCAGCTGGATCACCTCGCCAGGATGGCGGCGAAGCCCAACGTGACGGTCCAGGTCGTGCCGTTCCGGGTCGGTGCTCACGCGAGCATGGCCGGACCGTATGTGCTCCTCGGCTTCCCCTCGGACACCGCACTGGATGTCGTTTTGGTGGACAACCCGTCCGGCTCGATGTGGTTGGAACGGGCGCCGGAAGTCGAGGTGTATGTCGATTTGTGGAATGACGTCCGAACCAAAGCGCTGTCCCCCGTGGAGTCCCTGGAACTGATCAACTCAATCAAGGAGTGCGGCACATGACGCCGGATCTCAGCGGTTCGCTACATCGATCAACCGCCATATGGCGGAAGAGCACATTCAGTGGACCCGACAACGAGTGTGTCGAAGTTGCTGACGGCGCCCCCGGCGTAGTACCGGTGCGTGACTCCAAGGATCCTGACGGGCCTGCGTTGGTCTTCCTGCCCGAGGCGTGGTCGGCGTTCGTTGCCGGGATCAAGGCGGGGGAGTTCCCAGGCAGTTGCAGATGAGCTGACCCCCTGGCTCGGCAACAGTATCGGCCGAATGGCCTACCGAGGCTGTCGCACACCCATTGGCCTGCGGAACGGTGGTCTACCCGGCCCGACAACACAGAAAAATGTGACGGCCCTTCGGGCAGGTGATAGACGAGCCATCACCTGCCCGAAGGGCCGTTCGCATCCACGGATGCTTCGCGCGAGTGTGTCAGCGGTACGGGTTCTCCGAGGCCGGCGGCTGCGGCTGGTAGTACTGCGGCGGCTGTGCACCACCACCCGTGGGCGGCACCTGCTGGTACGGCGGGTGCTGCTGCCCACCGGCGCCGTACGGCGGCTGGCCGCCCGCCGGCGCGTAACCCCCGGGCCCACCCGGTCCACCCGAGCCCCCAGGGCCGCCGGATCCACCGGATCCGCGCCCACGACGCACCACAAGCAGCACCACGCCACCGATCACCAGCAGCGCGACAACACCGATGCCCGCGTAGAGCACCATCGAGCTCTTACCGCTGTCCTTCTTCTCGGGCGCGGGCTGTGGCTGCCCGGTGGCTGTGCTCGCCCCGGGTGAGGGGGCTGCCGACGACGCTCCGCCGTCAGTGGGGTGCGACTCGACCCGGTTCAGCAGCGGGTTCTCCTTCGGCCCGTTGTCGACCTCCGGGTTGGGCGCCAATGCCTTCGAAGGCGACGCAATCCCGTATCCGTAGCTGTCGTTGGGCACCTTCGAGCCGTCGGGCGGCGCCACCGCGGTCTTGATCATGCGGTTGATGACTTGTCCTGCCGACAGGTTCGGGTACTTGGACCGAATAAGTGCCGCGATGGCGGAGACATAGGCCGTGGAGTCGGAGGTTCCATCGGCGGCGCGGTAATCAGTCGCAGACTTGTTCCCGGCAGAACGAATTCCCACGCCCGGGGCCGCCAGTGTGACCTCCGGCCCCCGGTTCGACTTGTTCCAGATATTTCCCTGCTTGTCGATAGCACCGACAGCCACCACTCCAGGAAATGCCGCTGGGTAGCCCACAGGGGAATCATGATTCCCCAGGTTACCAGCGCCACTCACCAGGACAACATCCTTGTCAGTGGCATACTTGACGGCTGCACGATCTTCCGCGCTCGAAAATCCCGTGATAGACATGTTGATCACCTTGGCCCCGTGATCAACCGCATACCGCAAAGCCTGCGGAAGCGTGTCATCCGCCGCGACTGGGTCATCGGAAGGCGTAACCCCGATCTTTACGGGGAGAATTTTTGCTTTGGGCGCCAAACCGATGACTCCGGCATCGTCCCCGTGCCCATGCGCGGCAATAAGACTAGCCATTCCTGTGCCGTGACCATACTGGTCGGCAGTTCCGTCGCCCTTCCCGTCCGTGAAGTCCCTCCCGGGGAGAACCTGCCCCACGAGGTCCTGATGGGTGGCCGACACCCCACCGTCGATGACAGCGACCACTACATTCTCGCCCTGGCTAATGGGCCAGACCTTAGTCGCGGCCTCGTAGTTCACGAGGGCCCACTGATCGTCACGAATGCTGTCCGCACTGGCCGGTGCAGCGCCCAGACCCCAGAGAAGGGCTCCTGCTGCAAGCGCGGCCACACCGCGCATCGGTCGGCTGGTCGTCAAGCCACGTCACCCCACTCATCGAAGCGGCCGTCCCGCAGAAGCGATCTGCGGGACGGCCGGTCAGGTCAGACTGTCCTGCTGGCGAGAATCATTCCACCACGTTCGGGTTGGCCTTCTCCCCCGACTTCCAGGTTTCCTCGTCCTCCACCAGGTAGGAGGGACGGTCCTTGCCCTTCTTCTCCTTCTTGGCGCCCTTCCCCCCGGCGCCGGGCGCCCCATGCGCGCCGTTGCCGTTACCGTTGCCGTTACCAGACTGTCCAGACTGCCCGGCCTGTGCACGCCCCCGGCCGAGACCCGAGCCGCCCTCGGTGAACGAGCGGCGCCCGGCACCAGCGGCCCCGGCCTCACCCGCTGCCCCGCCGGAACGCTGTCCGAGTCCCCGGCCCATGCGGCCGCCACCCGCAGCCCCACCGGCTCCGCCCTCGGCGCCACCCATACCTTCGGCCCCGAACGCGCCGCCCGCACGGACCGCGCCTCGACCGCCACCGGCACCGAGGCCACCACGGCCCAACGAAGAACCGCCGCTGGTCAAGCCCCCCTTGGAGCTGCCGGTAATGCCTCCGCCGCCAACTACGGGAGGGCAGGCGCCCGTACCCGGGAGAGTGCCGGTGCCAGTGGTACCGGTCCCGCCCCCGCCGGTGACAATCGGTCCACCGCCGACCTTTCCCGGCTTGGGTGCGACTACACCTCCGTCAATCCCGGTACCAGCTCCGGGGCTTCCAGGCTGTTGCGGGCGAGGAGCCGGATTAGCTGTACCGCCCCAGACGCCGGGATCGGTGGGCGGAGCCACAACTGGCTTCGGAGGCGTTGCAGTT
The DNA here is from genome assembly GCF_039533515.1 of Kitasatospora cystarginea. Lineage (NCBI taxonomy): Bacteria > Bacillati > Actinomycetota > Actinomycetes > Kitasatosporales > Streptomycetaceae > Kitasatospora > Kitasatospora cystarginea. The sequence continues at coordinate 132,011 of NZ_BAAATR010000008.1, forward strand.
TGACCGGATGACCATGAGGCCGACTCTCGGCCACTCGGGCGGGTAGTTTCGGCAGTGCTACCCGCACTTGCGAGGCCCAGACCAGCGCCAACAAACAAACCGCTGATGGCCTCAGCACCACTCGAGTCTCCCGGCGGCGGGATGTCCGTCGGATCATCAACATTGCCGGTCCGCGGTGTCTTCAAAGCCGCAGTGCTAGCACGGTACTTAACCGCCAGCGTATCCATAACTGCAACAGCCTGCGCCTTCCGCTCGTCAGCGATGGGCGTAGTCTTCTCGCCCACCATCGACTTGGCGGCATCGCCGATGGAGTCGCCGACCTTGTCCAGGAAGTCGGGCTCCTCGGGCATGTCGCGCTTGGCCTGGTCGATGGCCTCAGAGATCCCCTGAAGCTCGACCGCGGCATCGTTGGCATAGGCGGCAACGTTGTTGACGCTGTTGGCCAGCTTCGTCATCTTGCTGTAGAAGGCGTCGCTGGTGGCACCCTCCCACGAGTGCGTGGCATCGCCCGCAGCTGTGTTGAGAGCGGTTCGGATCTGCTTGAGAGTGGCGGCAGCCTTGCGCCACGGATCGCTGGCGGCCATGACCGCACCGGAGTCCATAGACTGGACCATGCGCCGCATGTCGCCGTGGCTGTATCCGCTGAAGTTCGTGTTCGCGTCACTCATGCTCGGACGCCTCCTGTCCCCGTCCTGATCCCCATCGCTGCACCGCTTCGGCCACCGTCAACATGCCCTCGCCTACCACGTCGGGTGCGGCTGACTGCTGCCCGTCGAGGGCCCGCTCGCGGGAGCCTTGGACGCACCGGTCGAAGCAGCTTTGGAGGTGTACCCGGCCGGGGTGGCAGTCGTGGGGGTACCGCCGACCGACCAGCCGTCGGTGTTCACCCTGAGGCTGCGGGAGGTCTCCTGCTCCTGCTCCTCGTAGTTGTTGGCGGTGAGATCGGCCTTCCGCTGGGCGTCGTCGATCGCGTCCTGCATGACGTTGAGCACGTCGCGCAGACCGTCGCGCATGGCCTCGTACTTGGCGTGCAGCGCCTGAGCCTCCGCGAAGTCCCCGAACGCGTTGGCCCCGACCCCACTCTGCCCGTGCGCCCGGTTGCCACCCGCGTTCGTCTCGAACTCGCTCAGCAGCCCACGCACCTGCGTGGCGAAAGCCCGCAGGCTGTCCACCTCCACGCGGTAGCCGGCCCCGGCGCCCCCGCTTGAACCGGTCCCTGTGCTCACGACCTCGTACCTCCCCCGTACACCTTGTGCACCCTCGGCAACTTCCGTACCGCCAGCGTCCTCGGCGCTCGCACCAGTCGGACACCTGTCCGTCACGCACCGCGCCCCGACGCTGACCCTCATGTCTAACACATGCCAGAGACCGTCAGAACGCCGCCGTACGACCGGGACCCGAGACGTCTACCACTGCCCCGGTTCCGATCGCCAGGGACGCCGCAGACCCCATACCCCGTCCCGGCCCACGGGATGCCGTCAGCGAACTGTCAGCAGGTCCGTCAATGGACCCGTCAACACCGTTCCACGGCCGCGGACAGCGCCCGGCGGCACAGCGAGTCAGCCTTCCGGGTGGTTTCGGGCAGGCGGTACGCGGGCGCCAACTCGAGGGTCAGGTGGACGGCTTCGGCGAGGCCGATGCGGTGGCCGACCGAGACGAAGACCGGCTTCACGCCGCGACGGGTGCGGAGTGCCCGGCCCACCTCCTCGCCGTTCTCGGCGTCGTGCAGCGGTGTCCACGCGCCCCGCTCGGGGCCGGGCTGCTCGTAGGTGAAGGTGAACGGGGTCTTGGCGACGCCGATCGTCCGCAGGCCGCTGAGCACCCCGAGGTGGCTGGCCAGGCCCAGGCGGCGCGGGTGCGCCAGGCCGTAGCCGTCGCAGACGACCAGGTCGGGGGTGCGTCCGAGGCCCGCCAGGGCGGCGAGCACGGTGGGCAGTTCGCGGAAGGCCAGCAGCCCCGGGAGGTACGGGAAGCTGATCCGCCCGACCGCGGTGGACTCCTCCACCACCTCCAGACTGTGGCGGTCGAGCAGGACGGCGGCCGCGGCCACCACGTCCCGTTCGTCGTCGTACGCGACGTCGACACCGGCCACCAGCGAGAGACCGGCGAGCGCGGGCCCGCACGGCCCGGCGTCGACCAGCCCCCTCAGCCGCTGCTGCTCGGCCAGCGCCTCGGCCTCGGTGGCGGGCCACCCGGCAGGCGGATCAACACTGTTGGACACGGCTCGACTCCCCCGAGAAACACCTGAACACAACTCGAAACCACCGTATCGGAACGCCTCCCCGTCGACGGAGACCGAGCGCAACCACTCATCGACGCTCAGTAAGGTGGTGGGCAAATGACCCAACTGCGGCCTGCCGGACCGGCGGTAGGCCACGAGGGAGAGCGATGACCGCCGCCATCAGCGTGGACCCGCACGGCCTGGCCCAGGTCGGCCGGCAGAGCCGGGAGGTCGCGGCCGCCATGCCCGCCGAGATCGTCCGCATTCAGGGGCCGTCCGACGAGGCGGCCGCCGGGCTTCGCGGCTGGCGCACCCAGGAGGCCCTCACCCGCTGCACCCAGGCCTGGGAGGACTGCCTCCGCACGCTGGCCGCCGAGGTCGACGCCAACGGCGCCAGCCTGATCGCCACGGCCGACAACTACACCGCCACCGATGCTGCCGTGCACGGCAGCCTGTCCTGCGCCACGGCCCCCAACGGAGCGCGCTGATGGTCGACTTCACCGCCCTGCGCGACGCCCGTCCGTCCGGGCTCGGCCCCGCTGCGGACGCGTACGACGAGCTCGGCCGGGCGAACGCGGCGCACCACGAGGTCATCAAGGAGGCCGTCCGCTGGATCGTCCACGGCGGCAACTGGACCGGTTCGGCGGCCGAGGCGGCGACCAAGGCACTGGAGCGGACCGACAAGCGCCTCGACGGCTCCCACACCGCGATGCAGGGGATGGGGATCCTGCTGCGCGACGCCGCCGATGCCTTCGAACTGGCCCAGGCCAAGCTGCTGGAGGCCGTCGACGAAGCGGCTCAGGCCGGATTCTCCGTCGGCCCCGACGGCTCGGTCGACTGCCCGCCGCCGACCGAGGCCGACCGGCACGACCCCGACTACGCCGCGCTCGGCGCCCCGCAGCAGGCCCGGGTGAACGCCCTGGCGGCACGGATCGGCGGCGCCGTCGCCGAGGCCGACGCCGCCGACCAGCAGATCGCCGCGCTGCTGGACCAGTTGGCTCAGAGCGCGCGGTCCGGCTACGGCATCAACCGGGGCGCGGCCACCACCCGCCTCGACAGCATCAACGACCTCGGCCGGAAGCTCACCGCCGCGGCCTGGCCGCCCGACGACGCCTCGCCCGCCCAGGTGCACGACTGGTGGCGGAGCCTCACCCCGGCCGAGCAGCAGAGGCTGGTCAAGGAGCACCCCGAACTGCTCGGCAACCGCGACGGCATCCCCAGCGCCGCCCGCGACCAGGCCAACCGGATCATGCTGCCCCGGCTCCTCGACGCGTACCGGCGCAAGCCGTCCCCGCTCTCCGCGGCGGACCAGCGGAAGCTCGACGGCTTCGAGGCCATCCGCAGGCGCCTGGCCGGCGAACTCCCGGACGGCGGCGGGCCGGACAGCGATCCGCCGCTGCTGCTGATCGGCCTCGGCGACCAGGGCCAGGGCCGGGCCGTCCTGAGCTGGGGAGACCCCGACACCGCCCGGCACGTCTCGGCCCTCGTCCCCGGCCTCGACAGCACCCTCGCCGGTGCGGCCGGCGGCGACACGACCACCGCCCTGCGGATCCGCCAGGCCGCGGGCGAGGAGGCCACCGGAACCGCCTCGATGATCTGGCTCGGTTACGACGCGCCCCTGTGGGACGGCGGCTCCGTCCTCACCAAGGACCGCGCGGTGGAGGGAGCCGCCGGGTACGACCGGTTCCTGTCCGGCCTGCGCAGTACGCACCAGGGGGACGCCCCCGCCCATGTCACCGCGATCGGGCACAGCTACGGCTCGCTCCTGGTCGGCCAGGCGGCGCAGCGCCCCGGCGGCGTCCCCGCCGACGACGTGGTCCTGGTCGGCAGTCCCGGTGTCGGTGCCGACCATGCCTCGCAGCTGAGCGTCGGCGCCGACCACGTCTACGTCGGCTCCGCGGCGGCGGACCCGGTGAGCCACCTGCCGTCCCGGACCGATGCCGCCGCCACCGGTCTCGCCATCGGCGGCTCCGTGGTGACCAGCCCCTTCGCCGCCGTGACGGGGCACCAGGTGGACCCGCACGGGCTGTGGTTCGGCCAGGATCCGGCGAGCGCGGAGTTCGGCGCCCGACGGTTCAAGGTCGACGACGGCACGCCGACCGACTCCCACAGCAACTACTTCGGCAAGGACGGGAAGGGTGGCGACTCACTGCCCAACATCGGCCGGATCGTCGGCGGCCACCCCGACCAGATCACCCGGGTGCCGGGCCGGTGACGGTCCCCCGGCCTTCCCTTCCCGGTCCGGTGGCGCTCCAACGACTGCCCCGCGCCCAGCCGGTGACGGTCCACTGTTCTCCCCACGCTCGGCCGGTGACGGTCCGCCGCTTTCCCCGTACCCGGACGAGCGGCACCCGCACTGGCGCACCGACCGGCAGGATGCCTCGGCCGCCCGTCCTCAGTGCGCTGCTCGCCGTCTGCGCGCTGCTGCTCTGCGGCGCCTGTTCGCCCGACCCCGCGCCGGTGGTGCCGCTCGCCACCGCACACGGCCGGCTGGAGGACCTCTTCGGCGAGGCCTCGGCGGCCGTGCGGCCCCCGGTCCAGTGGACCGACCCGGCGTACACCGGATTCCCCGCGCTCTCGGGGCTCTGCGGCACCCAGGGCTGCCACCGCACCGGCCGGGCCGAACTCCAGGGCGTCCGCTGGGTCAGGACCCGGGTCTCGGCCGCCCGGTACTCCGCCCTGCTCGACCAGGTGGCCCGGAGCTGGACCGAACACGGTTACCCGGTCGAGCGCCGCGCCCAGGAGGTGGTCGTGCGGGCCGCCGGCCACACGGCGCGGCTGTGGTGGCTGGACGCCGCCACCGGGTGCGTCCGGCTGGAGAGCTCGGTGGCCGATGTCGAGGACACCGGCGGGGCGGACGGCTTCGAGACCCACCCGTTCGGACGCGGCGGTGACGGCGGCCGCAGCTGCGCCTCGGCGACGGACCCGTACTGGTCCGGGTGAACCGTCGCCTCGGGCAGCACGGCCCGGAACCGGCGGTGAACCCATGCGCCCCCGCATGCCCCGCATATGCCTTATTAGGCTCTACTTACCGGGCCGAAGCCCGGGGTAGACCTTCTGCACGACCGTCGGAAACCGAATCCCGCGCGAAGGACTGACCGCCATGCCGCGCCCCACACTCGCCCAGTTCTGCCTCGGCACCCTGATCATCGTCGCCACCACCGTGGGGCTGCTCGCGGTGTCGGGGGCGACGGGGGTGGTGGGCATCGTGGCTCTGGTCGCCGTCGCCGTGGCGCTCGGCGTACTGGTCACGGCCCTGCTGATGACCGCCGACCGACGGCGGCGCCCGCCCGCCCACCCGACATCCGACCAGCCCCGCCCCGAGCCCCGGCCCGCCGCTCGGCCCACCGCCCCGGAGTACGCCCGCCAGCGCTGACGCCCCCTGGACGGACGGGCCGTGGCGACCGGGGCCCGGTCCCGGTCGCCACGGCCCGCGTGTCCGGCGTCCCGACGTCCCGGCGTCCCGGCGTCCCAGCGTCCCGGCGTCAGGCGTCAGGCGGTCGAGACGACCACCGTCTTGGCCGCCTTGTCGTGGATGCACTGCCGGTAGGGCTTGTCGAACACCCCGAACAGACCGTTGACCGGCCACCAGAGCAGCCCGCAGCAGACCAGCGCCGGCACCACGAAGACCGCCGCCCGGGTCCACGCGGCCGCGCCGGTCGGGCCGCTCCCGTCGATGAGCATCGCGACCCGCAGCTTCATCAGCTTCTTGCCGACCGTCTGACCGTCACGGCTCAGCATGACGCCCTCGTAGACCAGGTACAGCGCGTACCCGAGCCAGGTCGCGCCGACATAGCCGTCCTGCCTGCCCAGGCTGGCGAACGGCAGCACGATCAGCGCGGCGATGACCTGGATCCCGATGTAGTCGATCAGCTTGGCGACGATCCGGTTGGGCCAGCTGCCGAGCGGCGGCATCCCGGGCACCGGGCCTGGAGCGGCGCCCGGGCCCGGCGGGTACGGCGCTCCGTACCCGGGCGGCGGGGCGCCGTACTGCGCGCCGTAGCCCGGCGGGGTGTCGTACGGGCTGCCCGACGGCGGGGTGTCGTACGGGCTGCCCGACGGCGGGGTGTCGTACGGACTGCCCGACGGCGGGGGCGCGCCGGTCGGCCCCGCGCCGGGCGGCGGCTGCCGGGGCTCGCCGTACGGCTCTGACGGGGCTCCCGGCGTGCCCTCCGCCGGGGGCTGCTGCTTGTCGAAGGAGGGCTTGCCGCCGCCCTCCGGCTCCTGGCCTGCGGAGTCGTGGCTGCTCATGGATTCGAGTAGAACATCAGCATTCCTATGATGTTGGGAAATTTAGCCCGTTTTGCGGCATCGGCTCGAGCGGTGACCACCCCTCAGGAGCGCACCACCCTGGTCCGGGCGGCACGGTCCTGCCAGCCGCGCCGCGCGGCCGGGTCGAGGAGCGGCGACAGCGCGCCGACCACCGTGACCACCGAGAGCTGCCTGACGACCCACCGGAGCAGCGACCGCCCGAGCGCGGGCGGACCGGACGGCCCCGCCGCGCGGACCACCCTGATCCCCAGCAGCCGCTTGCCCAAGGTCTGCCCGTTCCGGGCCGTCGGGACCACCTCGTACAGCAGGCCCACCAGCGCCAGCAGGCCCAGCAGCACCCCGGCCTTGCCGAGCACCACCGCATCGAGCAGCCAGACGTCCACCGCGCGGTGCGTCACCCTGGCGACGATCTGGGCGTGCTGCAACCGGTCCTGGACGTGGGCGACGGCCGAGGAGACCAGCGGCACCCCGGCGGCCACCGCGACCAGCGCGATCACCGCGCTGTCGAACAGCCGGGCGGCGATCCTGCGACCCAGACCCGCCGGAGCGGACGGGCGCGCCTGGCGCTCCGCCGGCCTCCGGGCGCCGGCACCGCGCGACGCGGGGAGCGTCGGCTTCGGTTTCCGGGCCGGGGCGGGGGCTGTAACCCTCGCTGCCGATGCCGACTTCGGTGCCGCGGCGGATTTGGGTGCCGCGGCGGTTTTCGGTGCCGCGGCCGGAGCGGCCGCGGGGGCGCGCGTCTCGCTCGGCTTCGACCACGCGGGGACGGCGTCCCAGGACACCCGCTGCGGCGCCGCACCGGGTTCCGCCGCGTCACGCCGGGCCTCGGAATCCGCCTGGCGGCCCTCGGCCCCGGTGCTCCCGCTCCGCGGAACCGGCTCGGGCCGCACGACCGGCGCACCGACCGGCTCGGGCTCCGGCTCTGGCGGCGTCACCGGCTCCGGGGCGGCGGCTGCGGGTGGCGCGGGTGACGCGGGTGGCACGGGTCCGGCCGTCGACCGCGTCCGCGACTCGAGCTCCTGCTCCGCCTCGGGCGCCAGCACGAACGAGGCCCCGCCGGAGGTCTGGTCGAAGAACAACGGCCCCGTCTCACTCACCGAGGCGGCAACGGGCGAGACGGCACCCGCCGAGCCGGCAGCGGGCGAGGCCGGAGCAGCAGGCGCCGCCGGAGCCGGGGCGGGTACCCGGGCGGGCGCCGGCGGCGGTGCGTAGCGGCCGGCGGACGGCGCGGTCTGGCGGGCGGTGAAGCGCGGGGGCTCCAGGACCTCGCCCGGTTCGGGTGCGGGTCTGCTGGTGCCGGGCACCCAGGCCGTTCCACCCCAGTAGCGGACGAATCCCGGAACGGAGGGGTCGGGGTAGTAGCCCGGCGTCGGGTCGACGGCGGTGTCCGCGCCGCCGTCGAAGGGCCGGTCCGTCATGTGGTTCTTCTTTCGTTGCAGCGCCGGGGGACGGCAAAGCAGAGGACTGCGGGCAGGAGCGTTACGGGGCGAGCAGGCCGCGGGCGGGAGCACAGCGGAGCAGGGTGGTGCCGCTGGGGCACCGGCGCAGCAGCGCAGGCGGGCGCGGACGAGCCGCCGCGCGTGCGGCGGACAGTCGTCAGGCAGTCACAAAGGGTAGTACCTTCGCGCCGTGACGGCGGGCAGTTGGAAAATCCCGGGAGATCCGCGAAAAAGTGTGTAAGACCTGACGCCCGGCGTGCTCTCTCCAGGTGAAGGGGCCCGGAAGCGGCCCCACGTACCTGGGAGGAAGCCGGTCATGGACAGGTCCGCCACCGTCGTCGAGCAGGAGCTCGAGCTCAGCCTGGTGCTCTCCGCGGAACACAGCATCCCGGTCCCGGCCCGGCTGTCGTACAACAGTCACGACCCGTTCGCCGTGTACATCACCTTCCACCTGGACAGCGGCGCGCCCGTGACCTGGGTGTTCGCCCGTGAGCTGCTGGTCGAGGGGACCTTCAGGGCGTGCGGGCACGGGGACGTCCGGGTGTGGCCCACGCGGTCGGGCCGGCAGAGCATACTGTGCCTGGCGCTCAGTTCCCCGGCGGGCGACGCCCTGCTGGAGGCCCCCCTCCCGGCCGTGGCGGCGTGGCTGGAGCGGGCGCACCGGCTGGTCCCGCCGGGCGCCGAACTCGCGACCGTCGACCTTGACAACTCCCTCGCCGAGCTGCTCGCGTGATCAGCCGTGGCGCCTCCGCGCGCTCCCGGGGGCCTCAGCGGGCCGCGGGGGCCTGCTGAAAGCCGTCAGGCGCACGGGAGCGCACGGCCGGCCGTACTCGGCCTCCGGCAGAGCGAGCCGGACGCAGTCGTCTGTCCCGGGTCGGCGGTGGCCCGCTCGCACGGTTCCCGCGTCCCGGGGCGGGGCGGGTCCGCCGTGCGCTGCCCCGTGCCGGCGCGGGGCTGCGCCTAGCGGCCTTCCGCGCCGACCTTCACCGGCCGGTGCGTCGGCGCGCTGTCGGCCCGCTGCAGCGGCACCAGCGGTGCCCCCGCCGCCCGACGGCGGGAGTGCACCCGCAGCGCGGACACCGCCAGGAACCCGAGCCCGATCAGCGGATAGACGTCGGCCGGGATCTGGAAGACGTACGGCATGAACCGGTCCCGGTCGCCCTTGTGCGGGATGATCCACATCGCGAAGGAGAAGAAGCCGAACAGCGTCGCACCGAAGATCCACCGCCAGCGGGCGCGCCGGATCCCGGCCGGCCGGGACCGCTCGTGCGCCGCCTCCGCGGCGAGCAGCACCAGCATCGGGACGCACCAGACCCAGTGGTGGGTCCAGCTGATCGGCGAGACCAGGACCGCGGTGACGGCGGCGGTGCACACGCCCCACGCCTCGGAGCGGGGCAGCCAGCGGTCGCTGCGGTACGCCCAGGTGGCGATGGCGAGTCCGGCGAGTCCGGCGAGGCCGGCGATCACGGTGGCGGTGGTGCCGGGGTCGGCGGTGTGCATCAGCCGGGCCACGGCGCCGCGGAGCGACTGGTTGTCGACGATCTCGGTCTTGCCGACCCGGGAGGAGTCGTAGAGGTACTTGGTCCAGAACCCGTGGGTGGCGTCGGGCAGGACGGCCGCGCCGATCGCGAAGGTGCCGAGGAAGGTCAGGCCGGCCACGAAGGCCGCCCGGATCCGGCCGGTGATCAGCAGGTAGACGGCGAACAGGCCGGGGGTGAGCTTGATCCCGGCGGCGATGCCGATGGCGACGCCCTTGCTGCGGCGCCCGTCGGGCCGGGTCAGGTCCCAGAGGATCAGGCAGGCGAGGGCCAGGTTGATCTGGCCGTAGCGAAGGTTGGTGAAGACCGGCTCCAGCCAGACCCCGAGGCCGGTGACCAGGACGATCCCGACCGGCCGCAGCTCACGGCGCGGCCAGCCGGCCAGCTTGAAGGACAGGTGCGCCAGCAGCGCGAGCAGGATCAGGTTGCCGCCGGTGACCGCGACCCGCAGCAGACCGACGCCGAGGTAGGCGGTCGGCACGAAGAGCATCGCGGCGAACGGCGGGTAGGTCGCGGGCAGGTTCCACTTCGTGACCCGCAACGCGTACAGGTCCTGGCCGTGGGCGACGGCGGAGCCCTCGGCCCGGTAGACGATCATGTCCACCATCGAGGTGCCGACGAAGTGCCGGACGATCGCGTACGCGAGCAGTGAGAACAGCGCCACACCGCCCGCCCTGACCAGCGCCTGCCGCGGGGCCGCGCGCAGGGCGTCGACGGGCGCGGAGAGGGCGGCGCCGACCGTACGGGCGCGCGGCCGTCCCGTCGGGGCAGCGCCGTTCTGGCCGAGCTGCCGCCGAGGCGCCCGCTGCTGCTCCTGCACCGTTGTCACGTTCCGCTCCGTCCGCCGGTTGACCAGCTAGCGACACTACCTGACTGAGCCCGGGGCGCCCCCGGCTGCGGGAACGCCCCGGTCCGGTACGGCCGGCGGACGGGCGAGCGGGCGGCGGGCTCAGCCGGTGTAGCCGCCGAGGGCCCGGGCGAAGTCCAGCGGCTGCTGGACGATGCTGCTGCAGGTCGCGTCAGCGTACGGCTTCGCGCCGCCCGGGCACGCCTTGTCCCGGGTGCCGGACCACATCGAGAGCCAGGCCAGGTGCTTGCCCGCGGCGAAGGCGGCGAGCTGCTTGGCGTCGGCGACCGTGAACACCTCGGTGGCGACGTCGTTGACGCCGATCATCGGGGTGAGGGCGACCTTCGCCCAGGCGGCGCCGTCGTCGAGGCCGAGCACGCTCTTGACCTGCGCCTGGGTGGCGGTGGCGGCGGCGATCGCGTACGTGCCCATCTTCCCGGCCGGGTTGGGGGCGACCCCGTCGCCGAAGTCCATCGCCATGATGTTGACGGCGGCGATCGCGACCCCGTTGCGCTTCGCGTCGGCCACCAGGTTGATGCCGTCCTGGGTCAAGCCGGTGGGCAGCGCGGGCAGTGTGAAGGACACGTCCAGGGTGCGGCCCTTGGCGGCGGCGGTCCGCTGCAGCTGGGCGACGGCCTGGGCGCGGCGGGTGTTGGCGGCGGTGTCGGCGAGCGCGCCGCCCTCGATGTCGAAGTCCAGCTTGGTGAGACCGTACGCGTCCACCGCCCGCTGGTACGCGGCGGCCAGCTCGGCCGGGGAGGAGCAGACGGTGGCGAGTTCGCTGCCGTTGGCACCGCCGAAGGAGGCCCTGACGTCACCACCGATCCCGCGCAGCGCGCCGATCTGCGCCGCGACGGCGTCGGCCGACAGGTCACTGACCCCGCCCCACTTGGGGGTGCAGCCGCCGCCGGAGACCAGGAAGGCGAGGTTGAAGTTCTTCACCCCGCCGGCCTTGGCCGTGGCGACCAGGTCGTAGGGCGGGTAGAGCGAGGTGTCCACGTACGGGGCGAAGCGGGCGCCGCCGGCCGGCGCGGGCGTGGCGGTGGCCGTGGACGTCGGTGTGGCCGTGGGCGTCGGGGTCGTCGGGGTGGGCCTGGCCGTGGTCGGGGTGGCGCTGGGCGTCGGCGCGGTGGTGGTCGGGCGGCCGGAGGGTACCGGGGTCGGGCCGGTGCCCGCCGTGCACGAGGTGTCGTCGATCAGGCAGTTGGCCGGCTCGGCCTGCGCCGCACCGGAGCCCTGGACGACGAAGCCCACCTCGACCGTCCTGCCGGGGTCGATCCGCCTGCTCCAGGGCTGGGGCTTCACGGTGACGTGCTGCCCGGACGCCGTGAAGGTGGCGTTCCAGAGCGAGTCGATCTTCGCTCCGGACGGCAGGTCGAAGCTGAGCGTCCAGTCCTCCAGCGCCTTGCCGCCGGGGTTGGTCACCAGGTACCGGCCGGTGTAGCCGCTCTCCCAGGTGCTGGTCCGGCTGTAGGCGGCACCGACCGAGGCCGCGCTCGCGGAGGAGGCGAGGACCATCGCACCGCCCGCGACGACCACGGCGGCGAGCGCCGACGCCCCGATGACCGTTCCCTTCCGACTCCTCCGGTGACTGCCTGAACGCCGGCTCCGCTGGGACGCCATGACCCGTTTACCTCCGCTGGACGACAGATCGGCCGGAGCTCCCCGGCCCCGGCCCCGCCGACGCTAACGGCGCGTTCCCACCGGATCGGCCCACCTCAGCCACTCCAACGCCTCCGTTAGGGCGCCTTTAAGGAACTCGCCCCGGCACTCGGCCTCTCGACGGTTCGTCAGGAGCGCGGGGGCACCCGGGATCGGTACGGCCGGGCCACCCTGAAGGACGGTCAGGCCCGTCTGCGGCGGCGGGAGGGCCGCGGCGGGTCACCGTCCGGGTGGGTGCGGAGGCGGAGGCGGAGTTCGGCACCGCCGAGGACCGCCGAACGACCGAGGGCGAGATCGCCGCCGGTGCCCTCGGCGAGCTTGCGGACGATGTCGAGGCCGAGGCCGGTGGAGCCCTCGCCGCCCTGGCCCTCGCCCCTGCGGAGGGCGGCGACCGGGTCCGCGAAGCCCCCTCCGGCGTCCCCGACCAGGAGGATGACGGAGGCCTCGGTCACCAGGACGTCCACCGAGAAGGCGGTGCCGACCGCGGTGTGCCGGAACACGTTGCCGAGCATCGCGTCCACGGCGGCGGCGAGGTCGCCGCGCTGGACGGGTACCGGCGCCGCCCCCTCGGCCCCGGCCAACTGCCAGCTGCGGCCCTCGTCCTCGGCGAGCGCGGACCAGAACCCGACCCGCTCGCGGATCACCTCGGCGGCGTCGCAGCCCACCGCGACCGCGGGTACGCCGTCGGGCGCCCGCCGCGTCGAGCGGATGATCTGGTCGACCTCGCGCTCCAGTTGGGCCACCGCGTGCCGGGTGGCGTCGGCGGCATCGCCCTCGCCCAGCCCGGCGACGTTCAGCCGGAGCACGGTGAGCGGGGTGCGCAGCCGGTGCGAGAGGTCGGCGGCGAGCTCGCGTTCGGCGGCGAGCAGGTGGACGACCCGGTCGGCCATGGCGTTGAAGGCGTGGGCGGCCTCGCGGAGTTCCTCGGGCGTGCCCTCGGCCCGGTCGCCCTCGACGGGGACGCGCACCGCGAGGTTCCCGCCGCCGAGCGAGCGGGCCGCGGCGGCCAGCCGGCGGGCGGAGGCGACGATCCGGGCGCCCATCCGGTCGGCGACCAGGACCGAGAGGGCGACCAGGGAGAGGGCGACCAGGGAGAGCACCAGCCAGGCGGTACCGACACCCCGGGTGAGGTCGCCGTCGGCGACGTACACCTCGACCACCGCGATCCGGCCGCCCTCCACGGCGACGGCCTGCAGCAGTGCGAAGCCGCCGGTGACGTGGACGGTGAAGGAGCGGGCCGGCCCGCCGGCGGAGGTCCGGCCCGCAGGATCGGCCCGGCCGGCGGCGGTGGAGACGTCGAGGGCGTCGGCCCGGGCGGTGCCGACCACGGCGTCGGCGCCGCTCCCGGTGGGCAGGTGGACCGCGACCCGGCCGCGGGCTCCGGCATCGGTGCTGGCGAGCGCGCGGGCGATGGAGTCCTGGTCGGTGGTGATGGCCAGCGCGGGGGCGAGGGCGGCGGCCTGGCGCTCGGCGGAGGTGAACACCCGCTCCCTGGCGGTCTGTTGGACCATCAGGCCGAGCGGGATCAGGAAGGCGAGGGCGACCATGGTGGTCCCGGCGACGGCCGCCTTGATCAGTGCCCGGCGCAGCGAGTGCCCGCGGCGCTCCGGCCGGCCGGCGCTCCGTGTCACGTGGGGTCACCTGACGGCGCTTCGAGGCGGACCCCGACCCCGCGCACGGTGTGCAGGTAGCGCGGCTGGGAGGCGGTCTCGCCGAGCTTGCGGCGCAGCCAGGAGAGGTGGACGTCGATGGTCTGGTCGCCGCCGTACGTCTGGCGCCAGACCTCGGCCAGGATCTCCTTGCGCGGGACGACCACGCCGGGCTTGGCGGCCAGGAAGGCGAGCAGGTCGAACTCGCGGCGGGTGAGGTCGAGCAGCCGCCCGTCGAGTGCGGCCTCGCGGCGCTGGACGTCCACCACCAGACCGCCGACCCGCAGGACCTGCGCCACCGGTGCGCTGCCGTTGCCGAACCGGCGCAGCACGGCGGCCATCCGGGCCGTCAGGTGTTCGACGGAGAACGGCTTGACGAGGTAGTCGTCGGCGCCGTCGTTGAGCAGCCGGACGATCTCGGCCTCGTCGTCGCGGGCGGTGGAGATGATCACCGGGACGTCGGTGAGCCCGCGGATCATCTTCAGGGCCTCGCTGCCGTCCAGGTCGGGCAGGCCGAGATCGAGGATGACCAGGTCGCAGCCGACCTGGGCGACCTCGCGGAGCGCCTCCAGCGCGGTGCCGACGCTGCGGACGGCGTGGCCGGAGTCGGCCAGGTGCCGGATCAGGGCGGAGCGTACGAAGGGGTCGTCCTCGACCACGAGCACTGTTGCCATGGGCCTGCACGGTACGCCATTCGGGTGTGGTGGTCTGTACCTCGGCGGCCGGGCGGGGCCCTCGGGGCCGTTCACCGGCCCGCTTCCGGGGAGTGCCGGGCGAGTTCGCGGGCCGGCGGGCCACCGGGCGGCGGAATGCGGCAGGATGTGCTCGCGATGCGGAACGGACTGGTGCAACTCACCGCCTGGGTGGCGGCCACGTCGGCGGCGGTGGCGCTGTCCTGGCTCGGTGTGCACGCCGTTCTGGCGGACGCCGCCTTCGAGGAGCCCCGGGCCGTACCGCTGCCGTCGCCCAGCGGACGGCCTGTTGACGATCCGTCGACTCCGCCGCCGGCCATCGGCGAACCCACGGCCGCCGCGTCAGGCTCCGCCGGCCCGGACTCCGCCTCGCCGACGCCGTCCGCGCCCCCGTCGCCGTCCTCCCCCGCTCCGGGTGTCGCGCACAGCTCGCAGCCGGCGGACACCTCGGTGCGCAGCTACCTGGTCCCGGGCGGGCGGGTGGCGCTGGACATGCGGCCGGACCGGGCGGACCTGGTCTCGGCGGCCCCGGAACCGGGCTGGCAGATGCAGGTCTGGCGCCAGGAGGGCTGGCTGCGGGTGGACTTCGCCCAGGGAGGCAGGGTCAACTCGGTGTTCGCCACCTGGAACGGGCACCCGCCGAACGTCCAGACCGTGGTGCGCTAGGACGCCCCCGGCGGGTCAGGCGTGCACCGAGCGGCCTGCCGGCAGGACCTCGACGGGCGGCGCACGTGGCCGGGCAGGAACAGGCCCGCTCAGCCGGTGCGTTCGGCCAGGACGTGCCGGGCGGGCCCGGCGGTGCCGATGGCGGCGAGTACGACGGCGTCGCTCCGCCGGTCCGGGACGAAGACGTCGGTCAAGAGCGCCTCCCCCTGTCCCCGGTCCGCCGGCGGTCCCCGGCCCCGTGGCGCGGTGTGGGGGGCCCGCGCCACGGGGCTGTGCAGGGAGCGTGGCGCCCATCACGCCGGCGCGCAACTGTTCCGGTTCTTCCTGGGCAAGCTGCGCGGCGGCGCCGGAGAATGACAGCCCCAGCTGGACAGGTTGCCCATCGGACGGAGCCCGCCGTGCACACCCCCCACGACGCCATCGACGCGCTCGACGGAAAGTTGATCAGACTCCTCAGCGAGGAACCCAGAATCGGGGTGCTGGAGTGCTCACGCCGTCTGCAGGTGGCCCGGGGGACGGTCCAGGCCCGGCTCGACCGGCTGCAGGCGCGCGGGGTGATCGGCGGTTTCGGTCCGCAGGTCGACCCGGCGGCGCTCGGCTATCCGGTGACGGCCTTCGCCACACTGGAGATCTCGCAGGGCCAGGGGGTGGACGTACGGGCACATCTGGCCTCGGTGCCCGAGGTGCTGGAGCTGCACACCATCACCGGCCAGGGGGACATGCTGGTCCGGATCGTGGCGCGGTCCAACGGCGATCTGCAGCGGGTGATCGACCGGGTGGTCGACTTCGAGGGGATCGTCCGGGCGTCCACGGCGATCGCGCTGGAGAACCCGGTGCCGTACCGGATCCTGCCGCTGGTCGAGCAGGCCGCCCGGGAGTAGCCGGGCCCTTGGTCTCAGCAGCTGGGGACGGACCCGCCGGTCTTCAGCGCCTTCAGGGCGTCCACCGCGCCGGACAGCGTCTTGACCGGGACCAGCCGCAGACCGGACGGGGTGTTCACCTTGGCGTCCGAGCACTCGGCCGTCGGCAGCAGGAACACCGTGGCGCCGTCCCTGGCCGCGGCCTGGGTCTTCAGCGGCACGCCGCCGACCGCACCGACGTTGCCCTGGTCGTCGATGGTGCCGGTGCCCGCGATCACCTTGCCGCCGGACAGGTCGCCGCCGCTGCCGTCACCGGCCAGCTTGTCGATGATCCCGAGTGCGAGCAGCTGACCGGCGCTCGGGCCGCCGATGTCGCCGAGGTCCACCCTGACCTTGACCTTCTCCGGTGACAGGTGCAGATAGCCGAGCGCCGCGACGGTCGCGCTGTCCTGGGACTCCGCCATCTCCTGCTGGGTCGCCTGGTTGGCCTTGACCGGGTTCTGCTGCGGGTAGACCGCCTCGGACGGCAGCACCGCCTCCTTGGGGCTCGCCCAAGAGGAGAGCGCCTCCCAGAGGCTGATCCGCTCACCCGGGCTGGTCGCCGTGATGGTCACCATCCGCAGCTGGCCCTGGGTCGGGCGGACCGGCGCGCCGGTGATGCTCAGGACCGGCTGGTCCTGGAAGTCACCGAGGACGTCCGCGGTGGAGCCGGGCATGGTCCGGGTGAACGGCAGCGGCGCGAAGGCGGCCGTCCCCAGCAGCGCGCCGACCAGCACACCGCAGAGAGTAAGGGCGCGGGTCCTCGGAGCGGTCAGCGCCGCAGGCAGCTTCACATCAGGCACACAGGCATCCAAACACACCCGCTCCCCTCCCCGCAGACGGGTCGTCTACCGGAGCGCGTCCGCGACTTCCGTCGCCGCCTCCACCACCCGGAGTCCGACCCGTTCGGGCACCAGCCCGCTGAGCATCACCACCCCGACGCTGCCCTCGATCCCGCTCAGTCCGAGCAGGGCGGCGGCCACCCCGCTCGCACCGGACTGCTCGTCCGCCTGGGTGACGGCGAGGCCCTGCTCGGGGCGGCGCTGCCCCGGGAAGGCACGCGCCTGAAGGATCGCCCGGCCGGCCGCGTTCTCGGCCAGCGAGTGCCGCAGGCCGGTCCGGTACGCGACGTGGAAGTCCGTCCAGCTCGGTTCGACGACCGCGACGGCCAGCGCCTCGTTCCCGTCCACCAGGGTGAGGTGGGCGGTGGCGCCCAGGTCCTCGGCGAGGCTGCGCAACGCGGGCAGGGCGGCCTCGCGCAGCAGCGGGTGGACCCGGTGGGCGAGTCCGAGCACGCCGAGGCCGACCCTGGCCCGGCCGCCGATGTCCCGGCGGACCAGGCCGTGCTGTTCCAGGGTGGCCAGCAGCCGGTAGACCACGGTCCGGTTGACCGCGAGCCGGGTGGCCAGTTCGGTGACGGTCAGCCCGCGTTCCGCGTCTGCCAGGAGCTTGAGGACCCGTACGCCGCGGTCCAGTGTCTGGGAGGTCTCGGTGGTCACGCGCACATTCCTTTCTGCGGCGGTGACCGACGGCGCCCGGCGGGAGGGGAGCACCGGACGGAGCGCCGGGAGGGAGGGTGGAGGTGTAGCGCGCAGGAATGGGTGTCCGCGCTTGAGCGGTGCGCCGGCATCGTCGACGAGCGCACGACCGTGCGGCGCCCGCCTGGGTTGGGTGGACCGTCGGCGAGCGATGGGCAGAACGTAGTGAAGGCGGACCCGGTGCGGAAGAGTTTGTCCAAAATCCGGGAGGTTTTCTCGGCACCTCCCATCTCGGATCGGGACATATCGGGGCATTCTCCCCGACCTCATCGATCACCAGTTCGATACCTCACCGCACTCCGGACGCCCCCGTAGCCGTGACAGCCCCCCGGCCGACCCGCGGCAGCCCCTCCGGGTGCGTTCAGCCGACCCGCAGCAACCCTTCCCGCAGCGCCACCGCGACCGCGGCGCCCCGGCTCTCGACACCCAACTTGGCGTAGATGTTGGTGAGGTGGCTCTTCGCGGTCGCCTCGCTGATGAACAGCCGGGCCGAGATCTGCCGGTTGGAGAGCCCGTCCACCAGCAGCCGCAGCACCTCGGCCTCCCGCCGGGAGAGCACCGGGATCGCACCGCGCATCCGCTGAAGCAGCCGGCCGACCGCCGCCGGCCCGAGCACCGACTCGCCGCGCGCGGCCGCCCGGACCGCGGACACCAGGGCCTCGGCGCCGGCCTCCTTGCCGATGACGCCCATCGCCCCGGCGTCCAGCGCCGCGAAGGCCTCCTGGGCGGCGTCGTACGCGCTGAACACCAGGACGGCCGGCGCGTCCGCCCGCCCGGCCAGCTGCTGCACCAGGTCCACGCCCTGCAGCTGCCCCGCCCCGAGGTTGAGGTCGAGCAGCACCACGTCGGGGACGTCCTCGGCGGGCGACCCCGCCAGCAACCGCAGCGCCTGGTCGACCCCGTCGGCCTCGCCGACCACCCGCAGGTCGGGCTGGTCCTCCAGCATCACCCGGACCCCGAGCCGCAGCGCCGGGTGGTCGTCGACCACCAGTACGCGGACCACCTCTCCGGACACCAGCCCGCCCCCCGTCCTGGCGCCGCCGCGCCGCACTGCTCGGCCTGACGGGGCGCGATCAGACGAACCACCTCGCCGGAGCCCCAGTATGACAGGGGGAGTTGACTACCCGGCAGAAGGCCGCCACCACGGCCGGACCGGCCGAAGCCGGCGCCCCCGGGCGGCATCGCCCGCCTCCCGGTCGGGGAACTCCACCGCCACGGTGGTTCCGCCGCCGGGCACCGAGTCCAGGGTCAGCCGCCCGCCGATCCGCCCGATCCGCTCCTCGAGCCCGGCGAGCCCGAGGCCCGGGCCCGGCCTCCGCTCCGCCGGCAGCCCGGCCCCGTCGTCCCGCACCAGGAGCCGCACCCGGTCGGGCAGGTGGCGGAGTTCGACGGTGACGGTCTCCGCGCCGGCGTGCCGGACCGCGTTGGCGACCGCCTCCTGGACCAGCCGCAGCGCGGCGCTCTCGGCCACCAGGCCGAGCCGCCGGGCGGTGCCGGTGATCCGCAGCCGGAGCTCGGGCGCCCGCAGGGTCGAGGCGCAGGACGATCCGGCGGGGCCGAGTTCCAGCAGTCCGCGCACGATGTCCAGATTGCGCCGGCTCAGCTCCACGTACCCGGTCAGCGCCGGGACGAGGCCGCCGGCAGCCAACTGACTCAGCGCCACCCCGGCGGTCAGGTCCTGCGCCTGACCGAGGCTCAGCAGTGCGGTGTCGTGCACCGCCGCCAGCCGCTCCCTGGCGCGTTCGAATCCGGGCGCGCCGACCGGCAGTGCCCGGTCGGCGGCACGGACCAGCAGCGTGATCGCGGCGAGGCCCTGCACCACGGTGTCGTGGGCGTCCCGGCCGATCCGCTCACGCTCGGCCAACCGCCCCTGCTCGTAGGCGACTTCCAGCCGTGCGGCGCTCGGCCCGCCGGCCCGGTCACGGTACAGCCGCCCGCAGGCGGCCAGGACGGCAGCGCCGGCCAGTCCGGGCAGCAGCACACCCGCCAGTCGCCGCACCAGGCCCCCATACCATCGACTCGCCATCGAGGACCACCGCCGATCCGATGGTTTCCACCCACCCAATTGGCGATTTCCGTCCCAGACGGTCGGCGGATGCGGCTGTTCGACCAAAGAGGGAGTCTGGTCGACAGGGCCACCCGAACAAACCGGTCAGCCGGAAAACTCCAACGACGAGGGACGATATGCGTTTTCGCGAGCAACCGGAAGATCTCTCTCCGTCGGGGCCGCCGACCCGGCGGTACCTGCGCACCCGGCTCGCGATGGATCTGGAGAGCCCGCTCGGCCCCCGCTTCCCGCTGGACGTGGAGTGCGACTACCTGGAGGACGACCCACTGGTCGTCCGGCTCACCTTCCCGGCACCCGGCGACACCCCGGTGACCTGGGCTGTCTCCCGCGATCTGCTGCTGGCCGGGCTCAGCGCACCGAGCGGCACCGGCGATGTGCACGTCCGCCCGGTCCCCGGCGGCCTGGTGGAGCTCCACCTGTACTCCGCCACCGGCTCGGCGGTGCTGCTGGCCGACGCGAACGCCCTGCACTCGGCGCTGCTGGACACCGGGCAACTGGTGCCGTTCGGTGCGGAGTTCAGCCCGGAGAGACTGCGCCGGGGACTGGAGCTGCTGCTCCGGTCCCCGGCCGGCGAGAGCTGAACGCCCCTGCTCTCCGGGCTACTTGGCCCACTCCCGGATCTTGGCGATCCGGGCCTTGAGCTGGTTGGCCGTCGCCTGCGCGGTCAGCGGGCCGCCGCACTGGCGGCGCAGCTCGTTGTGGATGGTGCCGTGCGGCTGGTTGGTGCGGTGGTGCCAGGCGGCGACCAGCGCGTTCAACTCCTTGCGCAGCTCACGCAGCTCCTGGTGGGTCACCACCGGGCGGTCCTCGGCGGGGAGTTCGAGCAGGTCGGCCTCCTCGGCGGGCCTGCCCTTGCTGCGCTGGATCTGCCGGTGCTGGCGCTTCTGCAGCAGCATGTGCACCTGGTCGGGCTCCAACAGACCGGGGATGCCGAGGTAGTCCTCCTCCTCCTCGCTGCCCGGGTGCGCCTGCATGCCGAATTCCATGGCGTTGTAGAGCACCCGGTCGAAGACCGCGTCCGAGCCCAGCGCCTCGTAGCTGAACTCCTCACCGCCGGCCGCATCAGGGCCGTCCTTGGCCTGGTTGGCCTCGGCGAGCAGGCGGTCCTCCTCGTCGAAGAGGCCCTCGCCCTCCTTCTTCGGCCGGTCGAGCACGTGGTCGCGCTGGAGCTCCATCTCGTTGGCGAAGCCCAGCAGCATCGGGATGGTCGGCAGGAAGACCGAGGCGGTCTCGCCGCGCTTGCGGGCACGCACGAAGCGGCCGACGGCCTGTGCGAAGAACAGCGGGGTGGAGATCGAGGTGGCGTAGACCCCGACGCAGAGCCGGGGCACGTCGACGCCCTCGGACACCATCCGGACCGCGACCATCCAGCGGGAGTCGCCCGCGGAGTACTCGGAGATCCGCTTGGAGGCCTCGGCCTCGTCCGAGAGGACCAGGGTCACCTTCTCGCCGCTGATCTCGCGCAGCATCTTGGCGTAGGCGCGGGCCACGTTCTGGTCGGTGGCGATCACCAGGCCGCCGGCGTCCGGGATCGCCTTGCGCACCTCGGTGAGCCGGCGGTCGGCCGCCTGCAGCACGGCGGGGATCCACTCGCCCTGCGGGGAGAGCGCGGTGCGCCAGGCCTGGGCGATCAGGTCCTTGGTCAGCGGCTCGCCGAGCCTGGCCTCCAGCTCGTCGCCGGACTTGGTGCGCCAGCGCATGTTGCCGCTGTAGGAGAGGAAGATCACCGGGCGGACGACGTGGTCGGCGAGCGCGTTCCCGTAGCCGTAGGTGTAGTCGGCGACCGACTTGCGGATGCCGTCGCCGCCCGCCTCGTACTGGACGAACGGGATCGGGTTGGTGTCCGAGCGGAACGGCGTACCGGTCAGCGCAAGCCGGCGGGTGGCGGGCTCGAACGCCTCGGAGCAGGCCTCGCCCCAGGACTTGGAGTCACCGGCGTGGTGGATCTCGTCCATGATCACGAGGGTCTTGCGGGCCTCGGTCCGGTTGCGGTGCAGCATCGGGTTGACGCCGACGCCCGCGTAGGTGACGACGATGCCGTCGTACTCCTTGGACAGCGGACCCGAGGAGTAGGCCGGGTCGAGCTTGATGCCGACCCGGGCGGCGGCCTCGGCCCACTGCTTCTTCAGGTGTTCGGTCGGGGCGACGACGGTGACCTGCTGCACCAGGTGGTTGTGCAGCAGGTAGGACGCCAGGGTGAGCGCGAAGGTGGTCTTGCCTGCGCCCGGGGTCGCGACGGCCAGGAAGTCGCGGGGCTGCTTCTCGATGTACTTGTCCAGCGCACCCTGCTGCCAGGCCCGGAGCTTGCCGGCGGTACCCCAGGGGGCACGGCCGGGGAAGGCCGGGGACAGGTGGGACGAGGGAGTTGCGGCTGCCCGGACGGAAGTCTGCGGTTCGGCGTCCGAGAACAGCGGGGCCATGGCTGAAGCGGCGGCAGTACTCACGGTCTCCGAAGGGGGGATCGTCGCAGGTCAGAGCCATGATCACGACTCCGACCCGCAGTTGGTCGGCGAGCGGACAACCCGCCCAGCCTACCGGTACTCCCCCCGCTTCGACCTCTGACGCGGGCCCGTCACACCCCGTGCACGGCCCCCTCGGCGAGCTCCCGCAACCGGCCCGCCGTCCGGCTCACGAGGAGAGCTTGCGCATCAGCCGCACCCCCTGCGCCGCCGTCAGATGCGGCAGGTACGCCTTGCCGATCGCCCGGGTGATGCTGGCCAGCGCGGCCGGGTCGGGATAGGCCATGTACATCGGCCGGTACTCCGGCTGGAACTTCGCCTTGAAGGCGAGCAGTGAACGGAAGCCGTACACCGGTTCCAGCACCCCGCCCATCCAGTCCAGCATCCGCTGCAGCGCGGTGGGCGGCTCCCCCCGGTTGGCGCGGGCCAGCGGGGCCCCGGAGAGGCTGAGGAAACGGGCGCCCTCCTCCTTGAAGCCGAGCGCGGCGGAGGCGATCAGGAACTCCATCACGCCCCGGAAGGGTTGATAGGCGGCTCCGCCGCGGGCCTCGGCCCGGCGGCGCATGAAGTCCAGGGTCCAGCCGACCGTCTCGCCGTTCTCGTACACCGGCATCCAGCTGGTGAGCCCGTGCACGGTGCGGTCGCCGTCCACCGCGATCAGCAACCGCACCTCCGGGTCGGCCAGCTCCGCCAGCCCACCGAGGGTGAACCCCATCTCGGGCAGGCCCTTGTCACAGACCCACTCCTCGGAGATCGAACGTATCTGGTCGGTGATGGCGAGCGGCGCGTCCTGGTAGCGCCACCACTCGGCGGTGATGCCCTGCTTGGCCGCCTTGTTGAGCGAGGTGCGCACGTCCTGCCACTTCTTGCCGGTGAAGGCCAGCCCGGGCAGCGGCACCACGGTGTCCTCGGCGACCTGGAGCGAGCGCCAGCCCAGTTCCTCGGCGGCCGCCGCGGTCTCGGGGGTGACGCTGTAGAAGCAGGGCGTCCAGCCCCTGGTGTCGCAGTACCTGGCGAACCCGGCCACCGCGCGCCGCCGGGCCTCCGGCTCGCCGAACGGGTCGCCGGTGGTGAGCGCCACCGTCGCGATCACCCGGTACGGGACGGCGGCCGTACCGTCCCGGTCGAACCAGTAGTGGTTGCCCTCCCAGGTGGCTATGTAGGAGAGCGTCGAGCCGCCGTACCGGGTGAGCAGCTCCCGGGCGCGCACCGCGTCCGCCGCGTCCGCGTGCACCACCGGGCGGCGGAAGGCCAGCAGCAGCGAGGTCAGCGCGACCGTCCAGAACAGCAGCCCGCAGTAGATCTCCAGGGTCTGCGCCGTGTCGCCGGCCGCGATCGGGGAGCCGGGCAGCAGCTCGCCGTACGCGGGCGGCAGCAGCTCGGCGAGCAGGCCCGCCGCCAGCTTCCCCAGGGTCGCGGTCGGCTCGTACTCCTTCCTGACCAGCCAGCCGAGCCCGATGTACGCACCGCCGCTGAGCAGCAGCGCCCCGCCGATCACTCCGGCCAGCCGGCGCAGGTCCCGGCGCGGCAGCTGCTGGTCGAAGCGCCGCCGGGTGGCCAGCAGCAGCGCCAGCATCAGCACCGGCAGCAGCACCGCCTCGCCGATCAGCTCGTACAGGTCGGCCACGCCGTCGATGACCCGGAAGTCGTCGTAGTTGAGGGCCAGCAGCCGGCCGAGCACCCCGATCCACAGCAGCTCGGTCACCGCGGTGATCCACCAGGCCACCCGCAGGCCCCGGCGGAGCCCCTCGGCGAGCACCACCAGCAGGACCGGGACCAGGGCCGCCATCAGCCTGCCCGGGGAGCCGAAGAAGCGCTGCATCGCATGCGCGCGGGCGCAGTCGGCGGCGGCCTCCTGGCAGGCGGCGACCACGTCCCGGCCGGTGGTGGCGTGCGAGAAGTACAGGTCGCCGAGGGTGTTGAACGGACCGATGGCGTCCTGGTAGAGCGAGGCGACCAGCGGCCCGAGCGCGGTGGCGACCAGACAGAGCGCGACCAGCACCCGGGTCTCGGTGCGGGAGACCCGCTGCGCCCGGCCGGGCAGCCGGCGGTGCATCAGCACGCCGAGTCCGAAGCCGACCAGCACCCCGGCCATCCGCTGCACACCCTGCAGGTTCCCGACGTAGAGCATCATCACCAGCGGGACGAGCACCAGCACCAGCCGCAGCCGCCGGCGCCAGAGCACGGTGAGCCGGTGCGCGAGCACGGCGGCGACCGCGACCAGTCCGGTCATCGGTCCGATCGCCAGCTGGTCCTGGATGTCCAGGGTCCAGCCGATGTCGGCGCCCATGCCCAGACGGACGGCGCCGGTGCCCAGCAGCGCGCCGAGCACCTGCCCGGCCAGCAGCACGGCGGCGGTCACCGCCGTGCCGAGCCGCTGCTCGGCGGCGGGCCCGATCACCAGCAGGATCACGCTGGTCGCCACGTACGCGCCGATGCCCGAGCACCACAGCAGCGAGCCCGCCAGCGCCCACCAGTGGCCGTCGTTCAGGCTGGCCAGGCCCACCCCGACATGGCCGAGCAGCCACTCGGACGGACCCCGGCCGACACTGCCGGTGGCCCAGCCGACGGCCCACATCACGACCAGCAGCGCGACGGTGAGCGGCGCGGTCCGCAGCCGGGCGACGGCCGCGCCGAGCACCCGCAGCCGGCGCCGCCCGTCCGGCTCGGCCTCGGGCGTCCTCGGGACGGATTCGAGGGCGGCGGCGCTCATCGGATCAGTCCCATCTGCTGGGCGAGCCAGGGGAGGTTGTGGACCAGCCCGCCCTGGAAGGCCTTCCAGTCGTGGCCGCCGGGCATGGCGGTGAAGGTGGCCCTCATCCCGGCCTCGACGGCGGCGGCGTAGACCCGGCGCTGCTGCGGCCCGTACTTCCGGTCGCCCTCGCCGACCACGAAGGCGCCGGCGGTCTCGGGGAACTTCCTGCGGGCCATCAGATGCATCGGGTCGACCGCGTCGAACGCGGCCTCGTCACCGCCGAAGGTCGCCTTGACGGTCTTGCCGTGGCTGCCGAGCGTCGGCTCCTGCTGGCCGGAGATGTCCAGGAAGGTGCCGTAGACCTGCGGTGCGTTGACGGCGAGCTGGAGCGCGCAGGTCCCGCCGAGGGACATCCCGCCGATCGCGAGGGAGCCGCGGCCGGTGGCGGTCTGCAGGTGGGTGTGGATCCAGTCGGGGACGTCCTCGGCGAGGTAGGTCTGCGACTTGGCGATCCTGGAGTCCATGCACAGCGGGTTGCCCCAGGCCGAGCCGATCTGGTCGATGACCAGCACGATCGGCGCCAGCCCGTCGTGCCCGGCGGCGAAGTCGTCCAGCAGTTCGGCGAGCCGGCCGGAGTTGACCCAGTCGGCGGGTGTGCCCGGCTGACCGGCCATCAGCACCAGGACGGGCAGCAGGGGCCTGGGCTCGGCCTGGTAGGCGGGCGGCAGGTAGACGTAGGCGTCGCGGGCTTTGAAGCCGGACTTCGCGCCGGGGACCGGCGCGCTCGAGACGGTGCCCTTGGCGGGCAGCCCCTCGGGCCGCCGCCAGACCTCGGCCAGCGCTCTGCCCGACGGGGCGGCGACGGTGTCGGACGAGCTGGCGACGGTCAGCGGGTGGGCCCGGCCGAACCAGGAGTCCAGCAGCACCCGGCCGCTCGGGTACTGCTCGAAGAACCCGTTGACCTGGTCGGAGGACATCAGCAGCACCAGCACCGCGGCAAGCACCACACCGAACCGGCCGCGCCGGCGCCCGGGGCCGGGCGGGAGCAGCCGCGCCACCGCGAGGGCCAGCGCGAGGAGGCCGACGCCGATCCAGGCGGTCACCTGGATCGGCAGCTCCTCCGGGAAGGGCTGCCACCAGTCGTCCACGGCTATCTGCAGCAGTACGGTGAGCACCGCCGCCGCCACCACGGCACCCGGTAGGCGCCGCCGCCACCAGCGCCGGCCACCCGGCACCCCGAGACCCAGCAGGGCGGCGATGCCGACCGTCATGACGGCGAACAGGACCGCACCGTGGGTCAGTGGCCAGTCGAGCGGGTTCGGCGCCGCCAGCGGCCGGCTGCTCATCGTGCTCCTCGCATGGTCGAGTCGGCTGACACGGGATCAGCCGACATGGGATCGGACGACGTTCGGTGACACGGCCGGCGGCCGCCGCCGGGACAACTAGGACAGGCTACGGACCAGGTGCGCGAACACAACGACATTTGCGTCGTACCCGGTGCCCGCGGTGAATCCCCCGCCGCAGGTGATCAGCCTCAGCTGCGAGTCCTGGGCGGGGCCGTAGACCTTCTCGTCCGGGAAGTCGTCCTTGGGGTAGACCTCGACGGCGTCCACGAGGAAGAAGGCGGTGCCCCGGTCCGCGCCGGTGATCTCCACCTGGTCGCCCCGGTGCAGGGTGCCGAGGTTGTAGAAGACGGCGGGCCCCCGGCTGGTGTCGACGTGCCCGGCCACGATCGCCGTCCCGCGCTGACCGGGTGTGACACCGTCGCGGTACCAGCCCGTCAGATTCGACTCACCGGCCGGTGGCGCCTGCAGGCGGCCGGCGGCGTCCAGGCCGAGGCTGGTGACGGGGGCGTCCACCCCGATCGACGGGATCCTGACCCTGGTCGGGACGGCCCGGGGGCGGGGCGGGACGAGCATCGCGGGCGAAGTGGCGCTGCCGAAGCCCTGGGAGAGGCCGGGCAGCGGGGGCAGGTGGAGGCCGTTGCCGCCGTGGATCATCCAGGCGCCGAGCACCAGCACGGCACTCGTCGCCAGCGTCCCCGGCCACGGGCTCTTGCCCGGCTGCGCGCCCACTCCTCACCTCACCCCTTCGTCGGTCCGCTGTCCCAAGTCAAACGCCCTGGTCGGCGCGTGACATCCGCAACGGGTCGGAATCCGGGCCCGCCGTTCGACCGGGTTCCGGGTGATGAATGCAGGTCAGCGTGCTGACTTACGGTCAGTCGAAGCGCCGGGAACGCCCTGCGCCGAACGGGCGAGCGACTCCCGTCCCTCGCCGGCCGAGCGGCGCAGCCGGGGCCGGGTCAAGAACCCCTCTGCCAGCGCGTTGGCCAGCGCGATGGCGGGCAGTTCGGACGACTTCTCGTACAGCAGGAAGCGCGGTTCCCAGACGGGCTGGTACTTGGCGTTGGCGCGGTAGAGCGACTCCAGCTGCCACCAGCGGGAGAGGAAGCGCAGCACGGCGCGGAAGAACCGCAGCACCGGGCCCGCGCCGATCCGGGCGCCGTACTCGAAGACGTACCGGAACATCGCGAAGTTCAGCGAGACCCGGGTGACGGGCAGCTCGCCCGCCGCCGCGCGGGTCAGCAGCTCGGCGACCATGAACTCCACCAGCCCGTTGTCGGCCTCCCGGTCACGGCGCATCAGGTCCAGCGAGAGGCCGTGCGCGCCCCACGGGACGAAGCTGAGCAGGGCGTTGGTGCGGTCGTGCTCGTCCCGGCACTCGATCAGCAGGCAGTCGCCGTCGGCCGGGTCGGCGAGGCGGCCGAGCGCCATCGAGAAGCCGCGCTCGCTCCGACCGTGCCGCCAGGCGTCGGCGAGCCTGGCGAGCGCCGTGAGCTCCTCGGCCGGGATGTCCCGGTGGCGGCGGATGACGGCCCGGTAGCCGGCCCTGGCCACCCGCTGGTGGGTCTGCCGGAGCGTGCGCATCGAGCGGCCGGCCAGGGTGAAGCCCTCCACCTCGACCACCGCCTCGTCGCCGAACTCCAGTGCCCGCAGGCCCGCCTCCCGCCGGTAGACGATCCCCGCCTGCTCGCCGGCGCCGGTCACCGCGGGCACCCAGGCGTGGTCGCGGACCTCCTCGCGCCAGCGGGCGATCGCCTGCGGCCAGGCCTCCGGGTCGCCGACCGGATCGCCGGAGGCCAGCGCGACGCCGTTGACCACCCGGTAGAGCACGGCCGCCTTGCCCGAGGGCGACCAGCAGACCGACTTGTCCCGGCGCAGTGCGAAGTAGCCGAGCGAGTCCCGGCCGCCGTGCCGCTCCAGCAGGGCGCGCAGCCGCCGCTCGTCCTCGGGCTCCAGGTGCACCCGGCTGCGCGGCGAGCGGAAGAAGACCCGGATGGTGAGCAGCAGCAGTGCCGCGCCGAGGACGTTGACGGTCAGCGCGACCCAGCCGGGCACGTCGAGGTCGGAGTACTCGACGAGCCCGGACAGGGTGACCAGCCGGAGCAGTACGTAGACCGCGCTGTCGCCCCAGCCGGGTGCCGCCCCGGCGTGGCCGACCCGTACCAGGGCGGCGCCGATCGCGGTGACCGCGGCCCCGCCGACCAGTAGCACCGCGAGCCCGAACACGGTGTTGCCCCGCTCGCCGCGCACCCGGCAGGCGGGCCGGCCGAGCAGCAGGGCGGCCAGTACGGCGGCGGTGAGGGTGGCCGAGCCCCAGTTGAAGGGGTGCGAGCGGTCCTCGGGGGCGAGGGCCAGGGCGAGCGCGATCAGCGCCGCGTACCCGGCGACCACGGTGGTCGCGACGATCCACGCGGCCCGCTTGCGGCGGCGCAGCATCAGCGCGAGCAGCCCGGCGAACAGCGCGGCGGTGAACCCTGCGGTCATCAGCACCGGGGTGAAGAACTCGCCGGTGTTGGCCCGGTGCACCCGGTTGCGGAACGGCGCGATGAGCCCGGTCACCAGGTTGAGCAGGGCGGCGATCCGCAGGTACCACTCGGCGAACGCGACGCAGCGCCCGCGCCAGGCGGGCACCGGTCCCGGCACGTACGGGACGGCGGGCTCCGCCACCGGCGCGGCGGCCTCCGCCAGCGGCGGTTCGACCGGCGGAGCAGCGACCACGTCGGGCGCGCCGGCCAGCACGTTGTAGAAGGAGAGCTTGACCGCCTCCAGGCGCTGGTGGATCCGGGCGTCGCGGCGCTCGGCCCGCGCCATCCGCTTGGGCCGCGAGCGGTACCGCCAGCGGGCCCACGGGCTGCGCGGCCTGGCCAGCCGGACGGCCCCGACCAGGGCCAGCGGCCAGACCATCACCCCGAGCAGGCCGGTGAAGATCTTGCCCTTGAACAGGCTGACCACCACCACCAGCAGCACCAGTGCGGCCAGCGCCAGCTGGCCGAGCGTCAGGTGTCCGGAGAAGCCGCCCAGCGGCAGCGCGCCGAACAGCAGCAGCCCGATCATCGCCACCGCGATGATCACCGCGTCCACCGACTTGCGGCCCTGTTCGCTCCAGTAGACGTCCTCCAGGTGCAGCACCAGGGCGAACTCGTCCAGCACCAGGCCGCAGCCGATCCCAAAGCCGGTCGCCATCACCTCGCGCAGCACCCCGCCGTCGCCCCGGACGGTGAAGGCGCCGACCCCGCAGACCAGCATAAGCGCCTGGCCGAACACCACGTGGTGGATGTGCAGCCCGCCCGGGGTGACGTTGCCCGGCCACCAGCTGGTGCCGCGCCGGATCATCCGGACGCTGAAGCGGATGAACAGGAACGAGCCGATCAGCCCGAGCAGCAGCAGGAAGAGCGGCTGGCGACCGGCCTCGACGATCCGTTCCCGGTAAGCGCCGAGTACCGACTGCCACATGACGGGCGCACCTCCGGGTGTGCTGGACGCGGGCCACCGCGCTCCGGCGGCCCTGCGGTTTCGCGGGCCACCGATCCTATGGGCCGCCGCGGCCGGGCCCGCCCCGGCACCCCTGGCCGCAGCCGCGGCCGACCGCTGGTCCGGCCGCTGGTCCGGCCGGGTGAGCCGAGGACGTCTTCGAGGCAATGGCCGAACGGCCCGGCGTGCGGATGGTGCCGTTCCGTCAGCTGGCGCACTGGCTGGGGGCGCAGGATCCGGCGGTGCTGCGCAAGCCGCAGTCGCTCGGCCCGGGCGAGGCGCCGGCCGACGGCTGGGAGACCTTCCTCGGCGTCCCCCGGGCGGTCCCCGTCCCGGGCTCCTGACGCCACGTACCCGGGGCCGGCTCGCGCCAGGGTGCGCCCCGCCTGCTCAGGCCCTGGCCCGTACCCGGCCCGAGACCAGCGCGCCGAACAGCGCCACCCCGGTCATCACCAGGAAGATCACCGCGAACGCCGAGGCCGGTACCGGCGAGTCCTGGGCCGCCGCCACCGAGCCGCCGCCCAGGCCGGCGAAGAGCACCCCGGACAGGCCGATCAGCAGGACGTTGCCCAGCGCGTCGCTCATCTGCAGCGAGGCCGAGTTGGCACCGGCCTCCTCGGGAGCGGACAGCTTCATCATCAGCACGCTGACGCTCGCCACCGTCAGGCCCATGCCCAGCCCGCCGACGGCCCAGGCCGCGGCCGCCGCCCAGGTCGGGACGGCCGGTACCAGCACCAGCGCCGCACTCGCGATCGCCACGGCCGTCAGCACGAAGCCGAGCCGGATCATCGCCTCCCGGTACCGCTGGACGCCCGGCCGACCCTGCAGCCACGAACCCAGCGCCCAGGAGAGCCCGCCGCTGGTCAGGGTCAGCCCGGCCATCGTCGGGCTCAGCCCCCGCTGGGTCACCATCATCAGCGGGATGAAGGCCTCCGCCGCGAAGAACGCCCCCGCCGCCACCCCGCGCAGCAGGATCACCGTCGGCAGTCCGCGCGCCGCCCGCAGCGTGCCCGCGGGCAGCAGCCGCAGCACGGCCGGCAGCAGCAGCCCCGCCCCCGCCAGGGCGGGGACCAGCGCCGGCAGGTCCAGCCGCTGGCCCGCGTACTGCAGCAGGCCCGCCCCGAGCGCGGCCATCGCCGCGAGCGCCGAACGTCGCCGGTCGAACTCCGGGCCCGGCGCCGTCTCCAGCTCGCGCTGCGCCCGCTCACTGCGCCGCAGCGCCGGTCCCATCACCACCAGCGGCAGCAGGATCAGCACCGGCACGGCGAGGAACACCCAGCGCCAGCCCAGCTGCTGGGTCACCGCCCCGGAGACCGCCGGGCCGAGGATGGAGGGCAGCACCCAGGCCGCCGAGAACGCCGCGAACACCGAGGGCCGCAGCCGCTCGGGAAACGCCCGTCCGACCACCACGTACAGCGCGACGATCACCAGCCCGCCGCCGAGCCCCTGGATCGCCCGGCCCGCGACGAACAGCCACATGTTGGCCGCCGTGCCCGCCACCACCAGGCCGGCCCCGAACACCGCGATCCCGGAGAACAGCGGCCCCATCGGCCCCCGGCGGTCGCACCACTGACCGGACACCACCAGCGCGAACAGCGTGCTGGTGAAGTAGCCGGAGAAGGCGAAGGCGTACAGGCCGAGGCCGTCGAGCTGACGGGCCGCCACCGGCATCGCGGTGTTCACCGCCGTCGCCTCGAAGGCCAGCAGCAGCACGACCGAGACGATCCCCAGGGTCAGTGCCCGGTACGGGCCGCTGAGCACGCCTCCGGTGTCCGATTCGGCTGTCGGGGTGGGTATGGACGAGGACGCGGAGGTGGTGGGGGCCGTGGTCATGCCCATCATCGTAAGTGCCTATCACCCGATTTACTCCTGACCTGCGGTCCCGAGTCCCTCCCCCGTCGACCCTAGGACCCACCGCCGGTCATCGGGCCTGCTACCGACCCTGAGAGCCACTGCCGGCGCAGGCGTCAGTGCAGGACCTTCAGCCCGACCACACCACCGAGAATCAGCACCAGACAGCTCACCCGGGCCGTCGTCACCGCGTCCCCCATGACCGCCATCCCGTACAGCGCCGTACCGACCGCGCCGATCCCCACCCACACCGCGTACCCCGTCCCGAGCGGGATGCTCCGCATCGCGTACGCCAGTCCGCCCATGCTCAGCGCCAGCCCCAGCGCGAACACCAGGCCCGGCACCGGCCGCGAGAACCCCCTGGACGCCTCCAGCGCCACCGCCCACACCGTTTCCAGCACACCGGCGACGATCAGTACCACCCAGGCCATGACCGGACTCTCCTCCGCAGTAGTGGACGGCCGAGCCTGGCCTGGCTCTGCCGCGATTACTGCGCCGTCTTGTCATACCGGGTACGACGCGCCTCGTCCGGGGCGATCAACTCACCTGCCCCCGACGGTAGCACGCGACGAAACACAGAATTCATATTCGGATATTGACGCCCGCCGCCCCGCTGCTCATAAAATGAATTCACCGACGGGCGCTCCGATCGATTCGGAGGCCACCGGCGACACCGCGCGGCGCGAGAGGAGCAGGCCATGAACAGGAGGACGGCGACCACCCGGACGCCCCGCCCCTGCGCCGCTCCCGACTGCTGTCGCCTCGGCCGCCGTTGTCACCTCGGCCGCTGTCGCCTCGGCCGTCAGGCCTGAGCGTTCGCCGCTCCTCCCCTGCTCTGCGGCTGCGGAGTCCGCTCCGCCGCTGTTCACGGCCGTGTGCCCGAGTGGCTTAGGGAACCGCCTGCAAAGCGGTTTACACGGGTTCGATCCCCGTCATGGCCTCCTTTCCGAATTGCCGACCGGAATTTCATGCCGGTCGGCCGTTCGGCATTTCCCCTTCCCCGCGCAAAGGTTTTCTCGCTCCATCTCGGACAGCGGCCCGCATCGATTCCTCGCCTCTCGCCGGAAACGCCCGTGGGGCGTTCCCCCGACTGGAGAACGCCCCACGGTTCGGCCCTACGGACGACGGCTACTCGATGACCGGCGGGTTGGCCGCTCCTCCGGTACGCCAGGTGTCCTCGTCCTCGACGAGGTAGTCCGGGCGGTTGCCGTTCTTGCCCTTCTTCTTGTTGGCCGCCGCACTGCCGGGACCCCCGTGGGCTCCGGCCGCGCCCTGCTGGCCGTTGGCACGCGCCTTGCCCAGGCCCGAACCGCCCTCGGTGAAGCTCCGGCCGCTCGCGCTACCCGAACGGGCGCCGCCCACCGTACCGCCGGCCCGACGGACCAGACCCGGGCCGCTCTTGCCGCCGCCCGCGCCCTTGCCGCCGGCACCGCCGGCACCGCCGGCGTGCGCTCCGCCCATACCGGGCATGCCGGGACGGCCCTGGGTCCCGCCGGCACCACCGGCCGCACCCCCTGCGCCCGAGCCGCCGGCGCCGCCGGCCGCACCGCGGCCCGCGCCCGACCCGGCACCCAGACCGCCGGCCGTACCGCCACCGGCACGGCCACCACCGGTCGGGATGGTCCCGAGACTTCCGCCGCCGAGACTGCCCGGCAGACCGCCGGTGTAACCACCACCGCCGCCTCCGCCACCACCGGGCAGGCCACCGCCGGGCAGACCGCCACCCGGCAGGCCACCGCCGGGCAGACCGCCACCCGGCAGACCGCCACCGTTACCCGGAGGCACGGTAGATGTGGGCGGAAGCGAGTCGATCCCGGTGCTCGGCGGCAGGTTCGGCGGCAGGTTCGGAATGCCCGGCTGGGTCGGCAGACCAGGCCCCGGCCCACCCGGGTGCCCAGGCCCACCCGGGTGCCCAGGGGACGGCGGAGCGGGGATGTTCGGGTCCGGCAGAGTGGGCATACCCGGGTCGTGCGCACCTGGGCCACCGCCCGGCCCCGTCCAACCGGGACCACCCGGACCGCCGGGGTTCGGCGAGTGCGGGTTCGGGAGGGTGGGCATGGGCTCGGGGGCTACGCCTACGGGGGCGGGGTTGGAGGGTGGCTTCGGGATACCCCCCTCGCCGCCCTCGCGGCCATCCTTTTCGTCCCCCAGCCACTGGGCCGCCTGGTTGTAGTTCTTACCCACGTACTCCATGACGACGATCGCGTTCTGATGCGCGACCTCGCCTGCCGACAGTTGGTCAGCGTGCTTCTGGAGGGCAGTAGAGCGCGGCATGCCACTCTTGAGATCAGCCTTGAACCCTGCGTCAGAGCGGTCTCCGAGGTCGTTGAGGAGTTTCACGCCCCTTTCCAGCGCGCTGGGCTCGTGGAGCCCCTTCATGCTCGCGGCAGCCGTCTCAAGCGCTGTACCGGCGAAGCTCATCGCATTGGAGGTGTTGCTGGCGTGAGCCGCCGTAGTCGTCAACCTGGTCTGGATGTCATTGGCCCGGCTCACGAAACCCTGCGAGGCCGAGCCCTCCCAGTTCTGAGTCGCATGCTGTACCGCCTGCTGCAGGTCGGCGGCTGCGCTGCTGAGCTCCGCCTCCACGCTCTTCCAGTGGTCGCTGACCTCCCTGAGCCGCCCCGCATTGGAGATCTCAAGCATGTGCTTGAGGTTCCTGAAGCTGAAGCAATCGAAGTCAGTCTTGGGTCCGTTGTCCGCAGCCATCAGTGCCCCTCCTGCTGCTTCTGCATGTCCGCAGCGTGCTGCGCCTCGACGTTGCGGTACCCGTCATGCACCGCCTTCGCCTTGTCCCCGAAGTCGTTGATCAAGGACTCCAGGTCAGCGGTCATCTGTGCCAGAGATTGCTGCATCCGGTCATGCGCCGTGTAGAGGCTCTGAGCCTCGAGAAAGTCTCCACCGTAGTCTGAGCGTGCGATGACGGTGTTGTACTTGGACTTGTTCGCGGTCTGGCCGAGGTTCTGCTGGAGGTCCCGCAATCGCTTGACCACCGCCTCCAACTCATCGGTGTTGACACGGAATCCGTCGGACATACGCCTCTCTCCCCCTGGAGTGTTGATGCTTCCCCGTCTGGCACTGGCTCCGGCGGGTGGTGATGGCGCCCTCGCGCTCGGGCTACAGGCCGATAGCTAGGGCGTTCGATGGTATCGCTTACCCAAAGGCTGCTGACACACCATCAGCGCTGCTCGCTCCCGCCTTGTCCATACGGGTTGCCCTGGTACGGCTGCTGGGAAGGATGGCCAGGCGGCGGCACCGGATTGCCGTAGGGCGACTGAGGCTGGTTCGGATACGGTGGCTGCGCCTGCTGCGACCAAGCAGGTGGAGTGCCGTACTGCTGAACACCAACGCCGTACTGCACCTGACCAGCCTGCGTCTGGCCGGACTTTCGCCTGCGGGACACCGCCACGATCACCGCGATCACCACAAGCAGAAGCACAACACCGCCACCGGCAGCGAAGATGATGGTAGAGGCCTTGGAGTGCGTCGCCGGCTCGACGGTCTGCGGCCCGGCCAATCCAGGACCCGTTGCGCCAGGGGACGACACATCGGACGCCTGACCGCCATCTCCCGCGCCATTGGCACCCGCAGGCTTGGCAAGCGGACCCTGTGCGGGACCGTCAGGGATGTCCTGAGTAAGCGCCTCATACGGCTGGATGATGCCGAAACCATAGTGCGGGTCGGGCAACTCGGCGCCCTGGAGCGACGGCGGGACATAGGCCGACTTCACCAGCCGATTAGCCACCTGACCGGCCGTCAGTTTAGGAAACTTGGCGCGAACCAAGGCAGCAGCAGCAGTCACGTAGGCGGTAGCACCGGAGGTGCCGTCGCCGATGCAATATTGACCGCCATCGCAGGTTCCAGCGCCGGCGACCCTCACGCCAGGCGCCGACAGCAGGACTTCTGGGCCGTAATTCGACTGCGACCAGATCGTACGATTCTTATCGGTCGCACCAACAGCAAGGATGCCAGGCACCTTCGCTGGATACTCAACAGGGGTGATGCCACTGTTGCCGGCTGCCGCCACGATCAGGACATCGTGCGCCGCGGCGTAGGCTACAGCTTCATCTGTCCCAGCCCCTTCGCTACTTCCGCCGATCGACATATTGATCACCTTGGCACCGTGATCCACGGCCCAGCGAATGTCCTCGGCCTCGGCGCTATTTCCAGTCGCAGTCCCCTTGTAGATCGACAGAAGCTTCACCCCCGGGGCCAAGCCGACCACGCCTTCCGAGTTCCCGCTACCATGGCCGTGACCGGCAATCATGCTGGCCATATTGGTTCCATGGTCATTGGTTGGATGGGTCGCGAGCCCCTTACCGCTCGGATCGTAGCTATCCACGATCTGACCGGTCAGGTCCGGATGGCTGCCGTCCACACCGCTGTCGATGAGTGCAACCTTGACACCATCGCCCCTGCTGACCGACCAGACCTTCGCCAGGTCAAACTCCTGGTTCGCCCACTGCGCATCGCGGACATAGTCCGCACTAGCAACAGGCGCGCCCGCCAGAAGAAGGCCACCGGCCAGTGTCGTGGCGCCGAGTGCGCGCATGGTCCTGCTGAGCGTCATCGCTTCCCCGTCACCCCGTCAGTAGACATCCGATGCCCGCCTGCACGGCGTGAGTACAAGCAGACGGCAGCTCGATCGTATCGCCCGACTTGCCGACTCGGGCAGGGCCCCGCGCCTCTGCGCCGCTTCTGCACGCCGAAGTTGGTACCGCCGGACCGTCCGACAGCCGACGGTGTCGACACGTCACATGCCCGCGCAACGGGGCGATCCAGCTTCAACATGCCTAATTGACCCCGGAATGCGAAGGATTAGGGATGCGTCCCGCCCTGTCCGTAGTACGGGTTTCCCTGGTGCGACTGCTGGGGCGGGTAGCCCGTTGGCGGGGCCTGGCTTCCGTACGGCGGCTGCACCTGCTGCGGCCAGACAGGTAGGGCGCCGCACTGTTGCTGGGCAACGTACGGCGCCTGACCTGCCAGATTCTGAACGGAGTTCCGGCGACGGGACACCGTCGCGATCACCACGATCAGCGCGATCAGGAACACGATGCCGCCGCCAGCAGCCGCAAGGACAATGACGGCCTTGGAGTGCGAGGAAGAGTCGGCAGCCAGCGCCCGCCCAGTGGATCCAGGATTCGTCACACCGGGGGACGCCGCACCAGCAGCCTGACCACCGCTGCCCGCGTCCTCGGCACCAACAGGCTTGGCCAGCGGACCCTGCGCCGGGCCTTCGGGGATGTCCTGGGTGAGCGCCTCATACGGGCGGACGATGCCGTAACCATAGTGCTGATCTGGCGACTTGACGCCCTGCAGCGACGATGGGACATACGCCGACTTCACCAGCCGGTTGGCCACCTGGCCAGCCGTCAGCTTCGGAAACTTGGCCCGGACCAGCGCAGCGGCTGCGGACACGTAGGCGGTCGCATCAGAGGTTCCGTCCCCGATGCAGTACTGATTGCCGTTACATGAGCCGGTGCTGACGATACGGACACCCGGGGCGGTAAGCATCACTTCCGGACCATGGTTCGACATGTCCCACGCGGTGTTGTTCTTGTCCACTGCGCCGACCGCCAGCACGCCCGGTTGATTCGCCGGCGCGGCCACTGGCCCACCTTCGTTGCCGGCTGCCACGACGAGCAGGACATCCTTCTCGGCAGCATAGGCAATTGCATCCGCTAGCTTGGGGTCTCTGTACTCAGCGCCACCCAGCGAGAGGTTGACCACCCTGGCCTGATGGTCCACTGCCCACTTGATGTCTTCGGGGACGGCATCAATGCCCCGCACCCTCGCCTGGTAGATGGGAAGGATCTTGGCGCCCGGCGCCAGGCCGACCGCCCCTTCTCCATCGCCGTGACCGTGCGCAGCGATCAGACCGGCCATCTGGGTCCCGTGGGGGGCCGTGGGATGAGCGTTGAGCCCCTTGCCACTCGGGTCGTAACCATCCAACACCTGGCCGGTCAGGTCCGGGTGGCTCGCGTCCACGCCGCTGTCGACGAGCGCGACGACAACCCCGTCACCCTTGCTGACCGACCAGACCTTCTGCAGGTCGAACTCCTGGTTGGCCCACTGCCCGTCGCGGACGTAGTCCGCGCTCGCAACCGGCGCCCCTACCAGAAGACCCCCCCCCCGGCCACCGTCACGGCCCCCAGTGCGCGCACAGCCCTACTGAGCGTCACCGCTCCCCGTCCCCCGTCGGCAGAACACCCGTGCCGTCCGCACGGCCGGCAGATCACCGGCGCAGGCAGACAGCCGATCGATCGTATCCAGAGCCCGACGAACCGACGCGGGCAGGCCCCGTCGGCACCCGGCGTCAGCCGTCCCGCGCGGGCCCGCCCCGTCAGCCGACGATCGCGTCCTCCGGCAGGATCGGCAGCCGGCCGACCGGCAGTCCGGTGGCCGCCCGAACTGCCGCGGCCACGGCGGCCGGTGCGACCACGGCCGGCACCGCGCTGACCGCCTTGGCGCCGAAGGTGGCGACGACGTCGCGTTCTTCGAGCAGTGCGGCGATCCGGACGTCGGGGGTGTCCAGGGCCGTCGGGAGGCGGTAGCCGGTGAGGGATGCGTTGAGGATGCGGCCGTTCTCGGTGCGGAGGTTCTCCAGCAGGGCGAGGCCGACGCCGTGGGCGACGGCGGCTTCGATGCGGTCCTCGATCTGGCGCGGGTTCAGGGCGCGGCCCACGTCCTGGGCGACCGTCACGTCGACGACCCGGACCGCGCCCAGTTCGATGTCGACGTCCACCACGGCCCGCATGGCGCAGAAGGCGATGGAGACGAAGGCGTCGCCCTGGCCCGACTCGTTGAGCGGTTCGGTCGGGTGGGGGCGGCACTGGGCGGTGGCCCAGAGCTCCTTGCCCTCCAGGGCCTCGCCGACGGGCATGCCCAGGACGCCGTCGTAGGAGGTGATCTTGCCGTCGGCGATCGTGAGCAGTTCGACCGACATGCCGAAGTTGGCGGCGATCGGCTGGAGCAGTTGGTGGCGCACCATCAGGGCGGCCCGCTCCACCGCGCCGCCGGAGACCCAGGTGTGCCGGCCGCGCGCGGACGGTCCGGCGACCGACTGGTCGCTGTCGACCGGGGCGACGTAGACCTCGGAGACGCCCAGCACCGACTGCACGATCTGCCGGGCCAGGGTGGCGAAGCCCTGACCGACGTCGACCGCCGCGCAGATCACGGTCGCGTGGTTGCCGCTGACCCGGACGGTGGCGGTGGAGACCTCGTCCTCGCCCTCGGCGCCGAGCATGTGCACCATGCCGACCGCGTAGCCGATGCCGCGCCGGATGGCGGCCGGATCGCCCGCGCCGCCGGGACCGCCGGGGAGCAGCCACTCGGCCTCGGGGTCGTCCAGGGGCAGGGCGGGCAGCGGGGACTCGGCGATGGCGTCGAGCAGGGAGGCGACCGGGGCCGGGCAGGTGACGGCCTGTCCGGTGGGCATCGGGTCGCCGGTGGCCATGGCGTTGCGGCGGCGGATCTCCAGCGGGTCGATGCCCAGTTGCACGGCGAGCTGGTCGAGCTGGGACTCGTACGCGAAGCAGGTCTGCAGGGCGCCCTCGCCGCGCATCCGGCCGGCCGGCGGGTTGTTGGTGCGTACCGCCCAGGCGTCCACGAGGACGTTGGGGCAGACGTACGGGCCGACCGAGAAGGCCGCGGCGGCGGCCAGCGCCTCGGCGGAGACGTCGGCGTACGCGCCGCCGTCCAGCAGGATCTGCGCCTCGACCTTGACCAGCTTGCCTTCGGCGTCCGCGTGGTGGCGGTAGCGCAGCAGCGCCGGGTGGCGGCTGGTGTGGGCGTGGAAGGACTCCTCGCGGGTGAGGACCATCTTCACCGGCCGGCCGGTGCGCAGCGCGAGCAGTGCCAGGGTGACCTGGAAGGAGAGGTCCTCGCGGTCGCTGGTGGCGCCGGGGACACCGGTGACCACCAGGCGGACCCGGTCGGGTTCGATGCCCAGGCACGCGGCGGTGCGGTCGCGGTCGCCGTGCGGGTCGGTGGAGGAGAGGTGGAGTTCGACGCCGCCGTCGGGCCGGGGTACGGCGAGTCCCGCCTCGGAGCCGAGCGGGGCCGGGTCCTGCCGGCCGACCTGGTAGAGGCCCTCGACGACGACCTCGCCGACGGCCTCCGGGTCGCCGGTGCGCAGCGGAATGTGCCGGAAGAGGTTGCCGTCCGGGTGCAGCGGCGGGACGTTGAAGGACTGCTCGGGGTCGCTGACCGCTTCCAGCAGCTCGTACTCGACCACGATCGAGGCGGCGGCGAGCCGCGCGGTGTCGGGGTGGTCGGCGGCGACGGCGGCAACCGGCTCGCCGTGGTGGCGGACCACGCCGCAGGCGAGGATCGGCCGGTCGGCGGTGACCGGTCCGGACGGTGCGCCGTCGGGGGTGCCCTCGGGGCCCGGTGGCAGGTCGGCGGCGGTGACCACGGCGTGCACGCCGGGGAGGGCGAGCGCGGGGGCGGTGTCGACGGCGACGATCCGCGCGTGCGGGTGCGGCGAGCGCAGCACGGCGCCCCAGAGCAGTCCCTCGGCCCACAGGTCGGCGGCGTAGGGGTAGATGCCGAGCGCCTTGGGGAGCGCGTCGGTGCGCAGGGCGGGGCTGCCGAGGCCGAAGGGCTCGGCGTCCTTCGGCTCCTCGGTGGCGACCGCGGACAGGTCGGTCGGCGAGGAGATGTCGGTCGGCGAACTCATGCGTGGTCGTCCTCGCGGATGCCGTGGGCGGGGGTGCTGCCGTCGTAGCCCTCGTAGACGGGGGCGCCTTCCGCGAAGGGGGTGCCGTGCGCGGGAGCCGGGACGTACGGGGTGCCGTGGGCGGGCGCGTTCTCGTAGAGCGGGCCGTCCATCGCCGTGCCGTGGGCCGGGGCGGCCTCGTAGTGGCTCTGGCCGTAGGCGGTGTCGTACGACGCGTCGTAGGGGGCCTGGTACGAGGGCTGGGCCTCGTAACCGGGGTCGTACGGCGTGCCGTGCGCCGGGGTGGCGGTGTAGCCGGGGTACGGCTCGTAGACGCCGGTCTGGTGGGTGGTCGTGGTGCCGTAGTCGATGCCGGTCCCGCTGCCGACGGTGGTGGGCTCGACGGGGTACTGCACCTCGGCCTCCACCCAGGGATCGGCCTCCACCCAGGGATCGGCCTCCACCCAGGGGTCAGCCTCCACCCAGGCCTCGGCGTCGGCGTAGACCGGCAGCTCCCCGGTCTGCGCGGGCAGGTCGGCGACGGGCTGGGCGATCCCGGGCTGGAATCCCGGCTGGGCGATCCCCGACTGGGCAATCGCCGACTGGGCGGGGTCGGGCTGGACGGGCATCGGCTGCGTCGACGTCACCTGGGCGAGCCCGCCGTCCGCGCCCGGGACCTCGACCGGGACTGACTCGGCGGGCAGCTCGGTGGCGGCCCCTTCCGGCTCGGCGGCCACCGACGCCTCGGACGGGGCAGCGGCCTCCTCCTCGGCGACTTCCTCCTCGGCACCGCGCGCATCGGCGACCGCCTGCACGGCGGCGAGGACACCCCGGTAGCCGGTGCAGCGGCAGAGGTTGCCGCAGAGCGCCTGGCGGGCCTCGATCTCGCTGGGCCGGTGGTTGCGCTGCAGCAGGTCGTGCACGGCCATGGCC
Source organism: Kitasatospora cystarginea (assembly GCF_039533515.1). Lineage (NCBI taxonomy): Bacteria > Bacillati > Actinomycetota > Actinomycetes > Kitasatosporales > Streptomycetaceae > Kitasatospora > Kitasatospora cystarginea. The sequence goes on from NZ_BAAATR010000008.1 coordinate 172,910, forward strand.
AGGCCCGGGGTGCAGTAGCCGCACTGGACGGCGCCCGAGTCGGCGAGCGCCTGCTGTACGTCGCTGGCGGCGCCGCCCGCCGAGAGGCCCTCCACCGTGGCGATCTCGCTGTCGGAGGCCAACGCGGCGGGCACCAGGCAGCCGGCCACCAGCTGACCGTCCACCAGCACCGAGCAGGCACCGCACTCGCCCTGCTCGCAGCCGTCCTTGGCCCCGGCCAGACCGAGGCGCTCACGCAGCACGTAGAGCAGGCTCTCGCCGATCCAGGCGTCGGTGACGGGCCGTTCGAAGCCGTTGACGCGCAGGGTGTACGAGGCGCAGGGCCGGCCGTTGCCGCCGTACTCCATCGCACCGAGACCGAGCGGGTCCGCGCCGAGCGGGTCGACACCCAGCGGAGCACCGGTCGGCACACCGCCGCCCAGCGGGTCGGCGCCCAGCGGATCGAGCGCGGCGGCAACCGTCGCGCCGGTGTCCAGCGGGTCGGCCCCGGCCGCACCGGCCGCCGTGGAGTCGGGTCCGACCGAGCCGGAGTCGATCGGGTCTGTCGTCGTCACTTCAGCGCCCTTCCCAGTGCCCGTCGGGCCAGCACCGATACGGTACGCCGCAGCCGTACGGCCACCGCGCCCGCCCCCTCCGGGCCGGCGACCAGCGCACCGTCGGGGATGCAGGCCGCGGCCACGTACTCGCCGAAGGCGGCGGCCGCCGCCGGGTCGATCGGGACCACGCCCTCCGCACCCCTGGCGTCCCAGTCGATGCAGCCGGCGACCCAGGCCTCGGCCTCCAGCGGCCGCAGCGGCACGGGGGCGACGGCGCCGACCGCGCAGCGCACGGCGCGCCGGGCGGGGTCGAGGACCAGGGCGACTGAGGCGGCGGCGCGGGCGGGGCCGCTGCGGTTGGTGGCCTTGAGGAAGACCTGCGGGGCGTGCAGCAGCGGGACCCGGACCCAGGTGAGCAGTTCGCCGGGGCGCAGCGGATCGAGTCCGGTGAGCAGGTGGCTGATCGGGACCTCGCGGGTGCCGCCCGCGCCGGCCAGGGTGGCGGTCGCCTCCAGCACGGTGAGGACGGGGAGGGTGTCGCCGGCGGACGCGGCGGTGGCGATGTTGCCGCCGAGCGTGCCCACGTTGCGGACCTGCGGAGGTCCTGCGGTACGGGCGGCGTCGGCGAGGGCCGGGATGAGCGCGGCGAAGTCGGGCCGGTCCATCCGGGCGTGGGTGAGGCCGGCGCCCAGGACCGCGGTGCCGCCGTCCTCGTAGCGCCAGCCGCGCAGCTCGGTGATCCGACCGAGGCCGACCAGCGCGGCCGGGCGGAGCCGTCCGGCGTTGACCGCCTCCATCAGGTCGGTGGCCCCGGCCACCGGCACCGCGCCGGGGGTGACTGCGAGCGCCTCCACGGCCTCGTCGACCGAGGCCGGCAGCATGATCGTCCGGTTCACCAGGATTCCACCGTGCTCCACTTGCTCGTCAAACTGCCTGACCCTCCCCCGGATCTTCTCCGGACGGGAGAAGCACCCAGCGGCCTCCGGCCGGGGTCTCAGCCCCATCGGCAGTGCGGCCTGGCCCGTAGGGTACGGGCGATGGGTGCGGCTTGGGCAACTCTGGCACACAAAGCGTGGTGATCATTTCCCGGCCGGCGCGGGCAAGCCGGCCGATTCCCGGACGAATCCGGCCGGAGTCCGCCGCGATGCCGTCCGAACGGGATCGATCGGTCACCAGTTCTTGACGTCCTGCCACCCGGGCGGGTTCCGGCACCGGCCGTCCCGGTGGATCAATTCTCGCCCAGTCGAGCGCCCCGTGTCACCGTCCCCGGGGATGATCTTGGTCGCATTCGGCGGACCTAGCGTGGAGGCACCCGACCCCGTACCGAGGAGCCCGGATGACCCAGCGACAGACACCTCCCGCCCCGGCCGAGCTCGCCGAGCTCGCTGCCGAACTGACCGCGATGGCCGCCGCCGACCACGCCGCCGTCACCACCGCCCACAGCCCCGACCTGGCCGAGCAGCTGACCTGGCGGCGGCTGACCGCCCGCCACGGCGAGCGGCTGGACGAGATCATGGACGCGTACGGCTGGCCCACGGCCGACCTGGTGGGCCCGGAGGCGGCCCGCGCGGCCTGGCTGATCGCCCAGCACTCCGACCGCCGAACGGACATCCAGCGGCGGGCCCTCGAACTGATGACGGCGGCCGTACAGGAGGGCCTGGCGGACGCCCGCGATCTCGCCTTCCTGCACGACCGCACCCTGGTCAACGAGGGCCGCCCGCAGATCTACGGCACCCAGATCGGCGCGGTGGTGGACGGGGCCCCCGTCCCGTGGCCGTGCGAGCAGCCCGACCGGATGGACGAGCTGCGCGCCGAGGTCGGCATCGAGCCGTTCGCCCTCTACACGGCCAGGCACGCTCCGCGCTAGCCGCCGACCCGGGTGAGGCCGGCGCCCGCTCACGGCAGTCGGCCCGATCGCCGTCAGACCGCCGACGGCGGCCCGTCCAGGGGTTGGCCGACCACGCCGGGGCGGCACTGCCGGGGACGGGGCCCGTCGCCCGGGCGGCACTCCACCCCGAGCGCGTCGAGTCGCGCGCAGTGCGCCGCCATCCGCCGCTCGAAGCCGGCGGGATCCCGCTCGCCGGGAGCGGGCAGCACGGACCCGACGTCCGCCGGTCCGGCTTCGGCGGTCAGGGTGGTGGCAGGCCCGAGCGGGAACTCCTCGGCGTTCCGGGCACGGACAGCACGCAGCGGGGCAGCGACGAGATCCGCAGGAACACCGGCCGTGCGGACCGTCCTGCCCCGCGCGGTTCGGCCGGCACGGACCGGAACCGGTCCCGCCCGGTCACCGCGTCAACGGGGACGGCCTACTGCTGGTCGTCGCCCTGCGGCTTGTCGATCCCGTCGAAGATCTCCTTGCACATCGGGCAGACCGGGTACTTCTTCGGGTCGCGCCCCGGTACCCAGACCTTGCCGCACAGTGCCACCACGGGAGTGCCGGACAGGGCACTCTCCATGATCTTGTCCTTCTGGACGTAGTGGGCGAAGCGCTCGTGGTCTCCGTCCCCGTTGGACACCTGGGGGACGGGCTCGACCAGGGTGCCGGTGCCGAGGCCGCGCTCGGGCTCAAGAGTGCTCATAGGTGCCTAGTCTATGGGGGCGGCTCGGAAGGCGGCCAGCTTCCCGGGGGCGGGTCAGTTCAGGGTCGGGTCGTCCGGGTAGGTCGCGAGTATCGCCAGCGGGCCGCGCTGGCGGCGCAGCACCGAGCGCCAGAGCCGCTCGGGTTCCGGGCAGGAGATGTCCCCGGGCTCGGCGTCGACCAGGTGCCAGGCGCCCTCGGCGACCTCGTTCTCCAGCTGCCCCGGCGACCAGCCGGAGTACCCGGCGAAGACCCGCAGCGCGCCCAGCTCCCCGGCCAGCACCTCGGGCGGCGCCTCCAGGTCGACCAGGCCGATCGCCCCGTGCACCCGCCGCCAGCCGAGCGGTTCGGCCTGGCCCGGCTCGCCGGGCACCACGGCCACCGCGAGTGCCGAGTCCAGGGCCACCGGTCCGCCCTGGAAGACCACCGGGGGCCGGCCGGCCAGGTCCGCCCAGCCGTCCAGCACACTGCCCACCTCGATCGGGGTCGGCCGGTTGAGCACGACGCCGAGCGCGCCCTGCGCGTCGTGGTCGAGGAGCAGCACCACCGACCGGGCGAAGTTCGGGTCGGTCAGCAGGGGCGTCGCGACGAGGAGTCGGCCGGTGTGCGAGAGGGCCGGTGTCATGCCCACATGATCCCGCAGTTGGGGCCTTCGCGGGCGCCCAACACGAAAGCCCACAACGGCTACCGAACACCCGTACGGACCAACTCGGACGCCATGCGGGGCCCGCACAGGCCACGATCACCAATAGGGCGCAAGGGAACCAATCGCCCGGCCATTACCATCTACGTGGTGGTGGCCCCCTGTCTCGATCGAGCCATGGTTGCCGTGCGCCTGCCTGCCACCCGTAGAGCGCCACCGCAGGCCCCTGCCCCTTCCCATGGCATCCCGTGATTGCGAGAACGATGACCGACGACGTCCTGCTGGTCCACGGCGGCAACCCGCTGGAGGGCGAGATCCAGATCCGCGGCGCGAAGAACCTGGTGCCCAAGGCCATGGTCGCCGCGCTGCTCGGGCAGGGCCCGAGCCGCCTGCGCAATGTCCCGGACATCCGGGATGTGAAGGTTGTGCGTGGATTGCTCCAGCTCCACGGCGTGACGGTGCGCACGGGCGACGAGGACGGCGAGCTCATCCTCGACCCCTCGCACGTGGAGAGTGCCAACGTCGCGGACATCGACGCGCACGCCGGCTCCTCGCGGATCCCGATCCTGTTCTGCGGCCCGCTGCTGCACCGCCTCGGCCACGCCTTCATCCCCGGCCTCGGCGGCTGCGACATCGGCGGCCGCCCGGTGGACTTCCACTTCGACGTGCTGCGCCAGTTCGGCGCCACCATCGAGAAGCACCCGCAGGGCACCTACCTGGTCGCCCCGCAGCGGCTGCACGGCACCAAGATCGAGCTGCCCTTCCCCTCGGTCGGCGCGACCGAGCAGGTGCTGCTCACCGCGGTGCTCGCCGAGGGTGTCACCGAGCTGCGCAACGCCGCCATCGAGCCGGAGATCGTCGACCTGATCTGCGTGCTGCAGAAGATGGGCGCGATCATCTCGATGGGCACCGACCGCACCATCCTGATCACCGGCGTGGACGAGCTCGACGGCTACACCCACCGTGCGCTGCCGGACCGCCTGGAGGCCGCCTCCTGGGCCTGCGCCGCGCTGGCCACCAAGGGCGACATCTACGTCCGGGGCGCCCGCCAGCTGGAGATGATGACCTTCCTCAACACCTTCCGCAAGGTGGGTGGCGCCTTCGAGGTGGACGACGAGGGCATCCGCTTCTGGCACCCGGGCGGCGAGCTCAAGGCGATCGCCCTGGAGACCGACGTGCACCCCGGCTTCCAGACCGACTGGCAGCAGCCGCTGGTGGTCGCGCTGACCCAGGCCACCGGGCTGTCCATCGTGCACGAGACGGTGTACGAGTCGCGGCTCGGCTTCACCGGCGCGCTGAACCAGATGGGCGCGCACATCCAGCTCTACCGCGAGTGCCTGGGCGCCACCCCCTGCCGCTTCGGCGCGCGGAACTTCCAGCACTCCGCGGTGGTCTCCGGACCGTCCAAGCTGATCGGGTCCGAGCTGGTCATCCCGGACCTGCGCGGCGGCTTCTCGTACCTGATCGCGGCGCTGGCCGCCGAGGGCACCTCGACCGTGCACGGCATCGACCTGATCAACCGCGGTTACGAGAACTTCATGGCGAAGCTGCGCGACCTCGGCGCTCACGTCGAGCTGCCCGCCGAGCAGCTCGCCACGATCTGATCACCGCACCCGCAACGACCGATGGCCGGTCCCCCCGAGGGGGGACCGGCCATCGCCGTCTGTGCTGGACGCGGCTCCGAGGAGCCCGGCGTCACTTGCCCTTGGCGGCTTCCTTCAGCTTCGAACCAGCGCTGACCTTGGCGCTGTAGCCCGCGGGGATCTGGATCGGGTCACCGGTCTGCGGGTTACGGGCGGTACGGGCGGCACGGTGGGTGCGCTCGAAGGTCAGGAAGCCGGGGATGGTGACCTTCTCGTCACCCTTGGCAACAACCTCACCGACGACCTCGGCGAAGGCGGCCAGCACGGCGTCGGCGTCCTTGCGGGTCACCTCGGCACGGTCGGCCAGAGCGGCCACCAGCTCACTGCGGTTCATGTGTACTCCTGTGGTCTGTTCGCGTTGCGTGTGCGGGGGCCCCATCGGTCCCCCTCCGGGGGCACCCGGCGGGCCGCTGGTCCGCACACTGTGCTCGTTCAGGCGAGGGTTGGTCAGGGGTCGGGCTTGCACCCCGAAGCGCCTCAAACCGCACTGCCTGGGTACGAATCCTGCCCCGACCGGCACTGAGAAAGCCAATCGGGATCCGGCGAGGTTGACCCGAACAGCGCCCGCCGGACGGAGTTGTGACACTCCGTCGGCTCCGGCGGACCGGAGCGGGCGGCGGTCGGGACGACACGCCGGGACGCCGGAAGGGACGTTCCGTACTTGTCGGACACGCCGCCCCGTGCAGGGCTACCGTACGCCCTGGCACCGACAAGCCCAAACACGCCCCTTCCCCTTGTGTCGCAAGGGTTCGGGGCGTGTAAGGGAGGTTTTGGTAGCTAATCGCACATTTGACCGGCTGTGCGACACGCCGGGCCGACACTCCGGTCAGATCTTGATGGCCGGGAACGAGGCGGTGTCGAGCGTGCCGACGATGCCGGGGGTGGGCTTCTCCGGGGCCGGCTCGCCCTCGCGGGCGGCCAGCGCCGCCTCCCGGACGGCGGCGGCCACGGTCTTGGCCACGTCCGGGTGGAACACGCTGGGGATGATGTAGTTGGCGTTGAGCTGGTCGTCCAAGACGGTGGTGGCCAGCGCCCGGGCGGCGGCGATCATCATGTCGGTGTTGACCGTCTTGCTCTGCGCGTCCAGCAGGCCGCGGAAGACGCCGGGGAAGACCAGCACGTTGTTGATCTGGTTCGGGAAGTCGCTGCGGCCGGTGGCGACCACGGCGGCGCTCTGCCGGGCCACGGCCGGGTCGACCTCCGGGTCCGGGTTGGCCAGCGCGAAGACGATCGCGTTGTCGGCCATGGCGGCGATGTCGTCGCCGTCCAGCACGTTCGGGGCCGAGACCCCGATGAACACGTCCGCGCCCGCCACGGCCTCCTTGAGGCTGCCGGTACGGCCCGAGCGGTTGGTGTGCTCGGCGATCCAGCGCAGGCTGTCGTTGAGGTCGTCACGGCCGCTGTGCACCACACCGCGGACGTCCGCCACGGTGGCGTGCTCGACGCCGGCGGCCAGCAGCAGCTTGAGGATCGCGGTACCGGCGGCGCCGGCACCCGACATCACCACGCGGATGTCGCCGATCTCCTTGCCGACCACCCGCAGCGCGTTGGTCAGCGCGGCCAGCACCACGATCGCGGTGCCGTGCTGGTCGTCGTGGAAGACCGGGATGTCCAGGGCCTCGCGCAGCCGGGCCTCGATCTCGAAGCAGCGCGGGGCGGAGATGTCCTCCAGGTTGATGCCCGCGAAGCCCGGGGCGATCGCACGGACGATCTCGACGATCTGGTCGGCGTCCTGGGTGTCCAGGCAGATCGGCCAGGCGTCGATGCCCGCGAAACGCTTGAACAGGGCCGCCTTGCCCTCCATCACCGGCAGCGCGGCCTGCGGGCCGATGTTGCCCAGGCCCAGCACCGCGGAGCCGTCGGTGACCACGGCGACGCTGTTGCGCTTGATGGTGAGGCGGCGGGCGTCCTCGGGGTTCTCGGCGATCGCCATGCAGACCCGGGCGACACCCGGGGTGTAGATCATCGAGAGGTCGTCACGGTTGCGGATCGGCAGCTTGGACGACATCTCGATCTTGCCGCCGAGGTGCATCAGGAAGGTGCGGTCCGAGACCTTGCCGATCGAGACACCCTCGATCGTCCGGAGCTTCTCGACGATCTCCTGGCCGTGCGCGACCGAGGCGGCCGCCACGGTCACATCGATCCGCAGGGCCTCCAGCCCCGAGGCGGTCACGTCCAGACCGGTCACCGAGCCACCGGAGGACTCGACGGCCGTCGTGATCGAGCTCACGGCGTTGCCGGTGGCCGGGACCTCCAGACGCACCGTGATCGAGTTCGAGACACTTGGCACCGTCGCCATCGACGTCCTTCTTCCATCCACTCAAGAGGCTTGGCGGCAGGACCCCGGCTTCAACATCCCGTTGCAGTCGGCCCCGCGCACGCTAGACCTCGATCGTCGCACCTACCAGTGGGTAGTCAGAAATATTGGTCATTAATTGCACGGGCCCCACAACGGACTATCCGGTCATCGGGCCCGGACGCGGAAAAACCGCCGCGGACGGCTGGCCTTCGTCCGGCGATGCGTTACATTGGACGAGACACCGGCTCGATCCAAGCCCCCGGGCCCAACCTTCGTCGCTTCGAGCGACCACTTGCCGCGAGGCGAGCATGGCGGGTCGGTGTCACCTACGTGATGCGAAGGCCCCCACCACTGGTGGGGGCCTTCGTCGTTGGCGGGCCGTCAACTCCGCGCGGACGGGCGGGCCGGCCGAGAGGGGACGGGCCGGGGCGCGGGAGCCGCGCCCCGGGGCCGCTAACCGTGCAGCAGGGCCGGCACGCCGTCCGAGTCCGGGAGGTCGTCCGGGCCGGAGAGGACGGTGAGGCGCTGGGTGGCCCGGGTCAGGGCGACGTACAGCACCCGCAGACCGGCCTCCGACTCGCCGGCGATCCCGGTGGGATCGGCCACCACCGTGGCGTCGTACTCCAGGCCCTTGGCCTCCAGGCTGCCCAGCGCCACCACCCGGTCCCCCAGTCCCTCGGCCCACCGGGCCGCCTCGGCCCGGCGGTCCATCGGGACGACCACCGCGACCGTGCCGTCCACCTCGGCCAGCAGCCGGGCCAGCTCGGCCCGGGCGGCCTCGGCGAACGCCTCCGGTGCCGGGTCGTGCACGGCGGCGAACCGCGGCGCGATCCCGGTCGAGCGGACCGCGCTCGGCGAGGGAGTCCCCGGTGCGGCCAACGCCAGCACCTTGGCCGCGACCTCGGCGATCTCGGCGGGGTTGCGGTAGTTGACCGTCAGGGTGTGGCGGCGGCGCGGCTTGCCGGCGAGCACCTCGTCCAGCGCGGCCTGCGCCTCCTGGGGGTAGGGCCAGGACGACTGCGCCGGGTCGCCCACGATCGTCCAGGTCGCCATCCGGGAGCGACGGCCGATCATGCGCCACTGCATCGGGGTGAGGTCCTGCGCCTCGTCCACGATCACGTGGGCGTACTCGCGGCGCTCGACCGGCGCCCGATCCCGCTGGCGGCCGGTGCGGTCGGCGAAGGTGGTGACCTCCTCCAGACCGGTCAGCAGGTCGACCGCGTCCACCTCGCGCGCCTTCGGACGGGCCGGCTCGCCGAGCAGCAGCTGCAGCTCGTCGATCAGCGCCGCGTCGTGGGTGGAGAGCGCGCCGTCGCCGCGGTCGGTCAGGTGGCGCCAGGAGGCGGCGAGCAGCCTGGCCTCGTCCGGGGTGACGGCGCGGCGGGCGATCCGGTTGGTGTGCCGGCTGTGCTTGAGCGTGGCCAGCACCCGGCGCGGGGTCAGCGCGGGCCACCAGGCGTCCAGGAAGTCCAGGAAGGACGCCTCGTCCGAGACGTACTCGTCGAAGGCCTCCCGCTCCTCCTGGCGCTGCTCCCGCTCGAAGTGGCTGACGGGCTTGGGCAGGTGCCTGGTCGCCTGCTGCCAGAGCGCGTCCAGCAGCAGGCGGCGGGCGCGCGGGCGCAGCAGGTTGAGCGGGGTGCCGCCGCTGCCGACCACGTTGCCGCGCACCGCCTTGAGGCGGCCGGCGTCCAGCCGCAGCGCCTCGCCCCGGGCGAAGACCTTCAGCTCGGTCGGCGCGTCCAGCTCCAGCGCGGCGCGGGCCGCCCGCCGCAGCAGTTGCACCATCCGGGCCGAGCCCTTGACGTGGGCGGCCTCGGGGGTGTCGTACCGCTCCGCCTCGATGCCGTCCACCAGGCTGCCGACCGCGCGGATGGCCACCTGGCCCTCCTCGCCCAGCGCGGGCAGCACGCCCTCGGTGTAGGAGACCAGCAGCGGGGTCGGGCTGACCACCAGGATGCCCCCGGCGTAGCGGCGGCGGTCCTGGTAGAGCAGGAAGGCGGCGCGGTGCAGGGCGACCGCGGTCTTGCCGGTGCCCGGGCCGCCGGTGACCAGGGTGGCCCCGGCCGCGGCGGCGCGGATGACCTCGTCCTGCTCCTTCTGGATGGAGGAGACGATGTCGCGCATCGAGTGGCTGCGGGCCCGGCCGAGCGAGGCCATCAGCGCGCCGTCGCCGACCACGGCCAGCTCGCGGCCGGCCAGGGTGGGGGTGAGGTCGGGGCGCAGCAGGTCGTCCTCGACGCCGATCACCCTGCGGCCCTTGGAGCGGATCACCCGGCGGCGGATCACCCGGCCCGGCTCGACCGGGGTGGCGCGGTAGAACGGCGCGGCGGCGGGGGCCCGCCAGTCGATCACCAAGGGGCCGTACTCGGCATCCAGCACACCGAGGCGGCCGATGTGCAGGGTCTCCGCGACGGCCGGGTCGGCCGGGTCCAGCGGGGTCTGCGACGGGATGCCGTGCTCCTCGGGCGCGTCGGCCTGCTGGAGGTCGACCCGGCCGAACAGGAAGTCCTCGAACTCGCTGTTGAGGCGGTGCAGGTGGGCTCCGGCGCGGTAGACCTGGGCGTCGCGCTCGGCGAGCGCGCCGGGCGTGCCGACCTGGACCCGCTTCGCGGCGTCCTCCAGGATGTACTCGGCCTCGGCCAGCTTCTCCTCGAGACGGTGGTAGACGGTGTCGAGGTGACGCTGCTCCTCGGCGATCTCACGGTCGCGGACGGTGTCGCCCTCGTTGTCGATGACGCCGGCGGCAGTGGATTCGGCGGTGCTGGTGCTGTGCATGGCGGTGCTGTGCATGGCCTCGGTGGTTGCGGCGGTGAACTGCTGGGCTGAGCCGTGCGCGCCCAAAGAGCCCCCTGAGGTGCGTCCTGCGGGTGATGGATCGCCGCTCTGCGGGAGAGAAGGCGGACGGATGATCCTACGCCAGGCCACCTCACAACGGGATATGCGGCAGAGGCGCAGTAGATCACGTCCCTCGGACGCCGTCGGGCGTACGAGCGGGGGACACCGCGCGAGCGCCCGGAGCGGGGCCGCCCGCCGGCTCCGCCGTGTCGCGCCCGGCCGCTCGCCGAGGAGGCCCGGTCGGACCGACTGCTCACGGAGAACGAAAACACGAGAGCCGCCCTCCGGAACGGAGGACGGCTCATGTGCACATGGGATGGTGGAGATGCCGGGAATCGAACCCGGGTCCAGTGGAGTGGATTCAGGGCTTCTCCGAGCGCAGTCCGCTGTGCTTTTCTCGGCCCTGGCGGTCACGCGGACAAGCCGCCAACAGGCCCAGCTGCTGTTTGATTTCCCCGCCTCCCCCGCAGCCCGGGAGGAGGGTTGAGTTCCCTAGATTATGCCAGGATCCGGGTCGGGAACGCCCCGGGCTGACACCCATTCACACTCGCTGATCAGGCAGCGAGAGCGAACTGCTGGGAATCGCGCTTAGAGTTGGCGATTATTTTTTTGCGACAGATGGTTAACGAGATCATTGCCGCGTTCCTCGGCTCGCTTCCCCTGTTTCGACTTCCCCTGTCGAAACCGATCATCCCCATGTTTTGTTGAGAAACAGCTCCGCAGGAGCGGACCCCTGCGGTGTTGCTTGGGCCATGGTACGCGCAGCAACCGGCAGGGGTCCAGCTCATTACGGCAGGCTCGGCGCCGGCTCCGGCTTGTTGGCGGTGGCGGCCGTCGGCCGGGAGCCGGGGGTGCCGACCTGCTGGGCGAGCACCGCGAAGTCGTGCGCGAAGGCGCCGGCGGCGAACTGCCAGACGTGCTTGCCGGGCAGCACGGTCAGGTGGACCGAATAGCCGGCCTTGTGCAGCGCGGGTTCCAGCTGCTGCTTCATCTGGGTCGTCTGCCGGGCCTCCTGGTCGCCGGCCATCAGCACCGCGGTGACACCCTTCGGGAACTTCGGGTGGTGGGCGAGCACCGTCATCGGGTCGTTGGCGGCCCAGGCCGCGGCGTCACCGCCGTACAGCTTGGCGATGGTCTGCTCCTTGTTGCCGGTGTTCGGCCCGAGGTCGCCGGAGATGTCGAGGAAGTGCCCGAAGACCCCCGGGTGGGTCACCGCCATGGTGAGGGCGCAGGTGCCGCCCATGGACCAGCCGGCCACGCCCCACTTGCGCGGGTCGGTGGCGGTGCCGAAGGTGCTCTCGACGTACGGCGGCACGTCCTTTATCAGGTGGTCCTGGGCCTTCCCGGCCGGGCCGTTGGCGCACTCGGTGTCCACCTTGAAACCGCCGCTGGGATCCACGAAGACCATGACCGGCGCGAAGCCCTTGTGCTTCTTGGCGTACGCGTCGGCGGTCTGCGCCGCGTTGCCGATCCGGATCCAGTTGTCGGGGGCGGAGAACTCGCCGCCGATCATCTCGATCACCGGCAGCTTGGGCCTGCTCGCGCTGCGGAACCAGGCCGGCGGCAGGTAGACCAGCTCCTGGCGGTGGTTGAAGTTGCTTGCCGTGGTCGGGATGTCCACCGTGACGATCCGGCCGGTGCTGGTCTTGCCGGTGATGCTCTTCGCCTGGTCCACGGTGATCTGGCTCGGCAGCGGCTGGTCGGTCAGCTCCCCGATGGCATCGCCCACGGTCGGGTAGTAGCCGGTCTCCTGGTTGATCACGTTCGCGCCGGTGGCGACCGCGACCAGGACGGCCACCGGCACCGCGGCGCGCTGCCACCAGCGTCCGCCGCGCCAGCCGACCACCAGGACGGTCAGCGCCATGATCGCGACACCCGCCCAGACCCACAGGCTGAACGGCAGCGGATCGGTGATCCCGGACAGGTAGAGCACACCGAGGGCGACCAGCACCGTGAGCAGCACGGTCACGCCGAGCGCCACCGGCAGTCGGCGGAGCCGCCACCGGGAGTCGCGCCAGCCGACCGCCGCCAGCAGCGCCAGCACGGCCACGACCTTCATCGTGACCGGGAGCCAGCCTTGAAGCAGGGAGACATTCACCGGGCGATCGTACTTACGATCCGCCGCGGGTCCGTCCGGCAGGTGCCCTTGGGACGAAACTGCGACAGTCCCGGGACGTGTCAGCGTTGACGGCGGCGGGCCGCGGCGACCGCGCGGTCGGCCTCTCGGCGGTCCTGCTTCTCGCGCAGCGTCTGCCGCTTGTCGTACAGCTTCTTACCCACGGCCAGCGCCAGCTCGAGCTTGACCCGGCCGTCCTTGAAGTAGAGGGAGAGCGGCACCAGGGTGTGGCCGGTCTCCCGCACCTTGGACTCGATCTTCCGGATCTCGATCTTGTGCAGCAGCAGCTTGCGCTTGCGGCGGGCGGCATGGTTCGTCCACGTACCCTGGGTGTACTCAGGGATGAAGACGTTGTCGATCCATGCCTCGTGCCCCTGGATGTACGCGTAGCCGTCCACAAGATTGGCACGACCCTCGCGCAGCGACTTCACCTCGGTACCGGTGAGCACCAGGCCGCACTCGTAGGTGTCGAGGATCATGTACTCGTGCCTCGCCCGCTTGTTCTGGGCGATCAGCTTCTGTCCCTTTTCCTTTGCCATAGCGCGGACATTCTCGCACTTCGCGAGACCGCTCGGCAGCCCCTTTTGCCCCCGGTCGGGACGTCCGCCGGACAGGCCCTCAACCCCGGCCCAGTCCGGAGAGCACCGTGTCGGCCAGCGCCAGCGCGTCCTGCGGGGTGCCGCCGGCCGGGAGCGGGACGTCGGGAGTCAGGCCGGTGCCGTCCGGGGTGCGGCCGGCGGGGGTGTGGTAGCGGCCGACAGTGAGCTCCAGGACCGAGCCGTCGGCGAGCCGGCTGGGCTGCTGGACCGTTCCCTTGCCGAAGGTGCGGAAGCCGACCAGCACTGCGCGGCAGCGGTCCTGCAGGGCGCCCGCGAGCAGTTCGGCCGCACTCATGGTGCCGCCGTCGACCAGGACCACCAGCGGGGTGGCGGTGTCACCGCCCCTGGCCGCCGTCAGCTCGTGCCGTTCGCCCCGCGACTCGTACCAGCCCACCTGGCCGCCGTCCAGGAAGACCGAGGCGGTCCGGGCGGCCTCCTCGACCAGGCCGCCGGAGTTGCCGCGCAGGTCCAGCACCACGCCGCGGGCGCCTTGGACGGCCGCCCGCACCTGCTCGGCCACGCCGTCGGTGAAGCCCCGGACGGCGACCCTGACCACCCCGGGGCGCGGGCGCTCCACCGCCACCTCCTGCGCCGCCAGCAACTGCCGCCGGAGCGCCAGCTGCCGCACCGGGCCGCCCGGACGCTGTACACCGAGCGCGACGGCGGAGCCCGCCCCACGGCCGCCGCGGCCCCGGCCGCGCAGCCGGGCCACCACCTCGGTGACCGGCAGCCGGTCGGTCGGCACGCCGTCCACGGACAGCAGCCGGTCGCCAGCCGCGATCCCGGCCCGCTCGGCCGGACCGGAGGGCTGCACCTGGGAGACGGCGGTGCCGCCGTCCGGCAGCCGCCCGACCGTCAGGCCCACCCCCGGGTACCGGCCCTGGACGAAGTCCCGGTACGCCTCCGGGCTGTAGTACGCGGCCCACGGGTCGCCCCCGGTGGCGGCGAACTGCTCGGCCTGCTGCGGGGTCAGGTCGACGGCCCGGCGCGCGGTGTCCATCGAGGCCGGCCGGGGCGGCCCGGGCGGTTCGCCCCACGCGCCGGTGGCCGCGCCCGCCAGTAGCACGGCGCCGAACACCAGGGTGAGTGTGGCGCCTTGCCGTACCCCGCTCGGTGTTCGTGCCATGGCACCGGAGTCTAGGCGCACCGGCCCGCCGCGGCGGCCGAACGCGGAACGGCCCCGGAACGGCACGCTGCCGTTCCGGGGCCGTGGTCGACGCCCGGTCAGACCTTCAGGTACTTCCGCAGGGTGATGAAGGCGGCGATGCCGGCCATGCCCATGCCCACCACGACCAGCAGCGGGATCACCGTCAGCACCGAGGAGAGCCCGATGAAGTGGATGAACTGCACCCGCTGGGCCAGGAAGTTCTGCACGAAGAAGTGCCCGGCCAGCAGCAGCCCGGACGCCATGACGGCGCCGAGCAGCGCGGCGAACGCGGCCTCTGCGATGAACGGCATCTGGACGTAGAAGTTCGACGCACCGACCAGGCGCATGATGCCGGTCTCACGGCGCCGGCTGAAGGCGGACACCCGGACCGTGTTGACGATCAGCAGCAGCGCCACGAAGAGCATCAGCACCATGATCACGAAGGCCGCGGTCTGAAGGCCGTTCAGCAGGCCGAACAGGTTCTCCAGGATCTTGCGCTGGTCCTCGACCGACTTGACGCCCGGCTTGCCCGCGAAGGCGCTCTGCACGACGTCGTACTTCTCCGGGTCGTTCAGCTTCACCCGCCAGGACTGCGGCATCGCGTCCGCGCCGACCGCGGCGAGCAGCGGGTTGTCCGGGTTGGTGTCCTTCCAGCGCTTGTACGCCTCCGCCGAGCTCTCGTAGGTGGACGACTGCACCAGCGGCATCTTGTCCAGCTGCGTCTTGACGTCCTTGACCTGCTGGTCGGTGGCGGCACCGGCCGAGCACTGGGCGGAGGTCTTGGCGTCGGACTTGGTACAGAAGTAGATGCTCACCTCGACCTTGTCGTACCAGTAACCCTTCATCGAGTTGACCTGGTCCCTGACCAGGAGGCTGGCACCGGCGAGGGCGAGCGAGAGCGCGACGCTGACGACGACCGCGATGGTCATCGTCAGGTTGCGGCGGAGACCGACACCGATCTCCGACAGGACGAACTGGGCGCGCATGCTTTTCTCACTCCAGGGTCAATGCGGGTGGGGCGACGTGGCGGGCGGGGCGTCTCAGTGCTGGTAGCCGTAGACGCCGCGGGCCTGGTCGCGGACCAGCAGCCCCTTGTCGAGCTCGATCACCCGCTTGCGCATCTGGTCGACGATGGCCTGGTCGTGAGTGGCCATCAGGACGGTCGTTCCGGTGCGGTTGATGCGGTCCAGCAGCTTCATGATGCCGACCGAGTTCTGCGGGTCGAGGTTACCGGTGGGCTCGTCCGCGATCAGCAGCATCGGACGGTTGACGAAGGCCCGGGCGATCGCCACGCGCTGCTGCTCACCACCGGAGAGCTCACCGGGCATCCGGTCCTCCTTGCCGCCGAGGCCGACCAGGTCGAGGACCTCGGGCACCACCTTGTTGATGGCGCTGCGCGGCTTGCCGATCACCTCGAGGGCGAAGCCGACGTTCTCCGCGACGGTCTTGTTCGGCAGCAGGCGGAAGTCCTGGAAGATCGTGCCCAGTTGGCGCCGCATGTGCGGCACCTTCCAGTTGGACAGCTTGCCGAGGTCCTTGCCCATCACGTGCACCGCGCCGGTGCTCGGACGCTCTTCGCGCAGGCACAGTCGCAGGAAGGTGGACTTGCCCGACCCCGAGGAGCCGACCAGGAAGACGAACTCGCCCTTCTCGATCTCTAGCGAGACGTCCGACAGGGCGGGACGGTTCTGCTTCGGATAGGTCTTGGAGACGTTGTCGAATCTGATCACGGCTGCATCACGGTGGCCATCCTAGGTGGAATGGCGTCCGGCCCGGTCAAACCTCCGTGACCCGATCGTTAGACTCAGGGACCGGAGGGCGCGACCCGTGGCGCCTTTCCTCGGTCGGCAGGAGCGGCCGTCTGCCCCTCCTTCAGCCTGGGACCATACGCGACCCGCGTGAGGACTCGCAGGCCCCACCCGGAAGCCTGAGGTGAATGTCCGGTTTTGCCCCAAAAATTGCGAGCGATTTCACAGCACACGGGCCGTACTGTCCAGAACCTGGCACAGTGGAGAGAAGCGGAACCGAAGCCGCGTCCGGTGCGTTGGCTTAGCAGCAAGGAGGAGATCGCATGACCTGCGACCATCTGGTATGCGCCAACTGCAACGGCCGCGTGAGCGAGGGCCGCTGCCCGGTGTGCCGCGCCAACCGCGCCCGGCTCCGACAGGAGCAGGGCCCCCTGGCCGCGCTGACGCCCGCCACCCTGATCGCCCTGCTGTTCGGGCTGCTCGCGGTGGCCCTGCTGGCCAGGCAGGCGCTGGCCCAGTAGACCCCAGGACGCCGAAAGGGCCCCCGGTCACCCGGGGGCCCGTCACGTTACGGCTTCGACCTGCGGCACCCTGGCGCCGCACACACCACAGGCCCCGACGCCGTGCCGGTCGTCCGTCGGGGTCGATGTCCTCCCGATCAGGAGGCGGCGGTCTCCCGCTGCTTGCGCCAGCGGATACCGGCCTCGATGAAGCCGTCGATGTCGCCGTCCAGCACGGCCTGCGGGTTGCCGACCTCGAACTCGGTGCGCAGGTCCTTGACCATCTGGTACGGGTGCAGGACGTACGAGCGCATCTGGTTGCCCCAGGAGCTGCCGCCGTCCTTGAGCGCGTCCATCGCGGCCTTCTCCTCCTGGCGGCGCCGCTCCAGCAGCTTGGCCTGGAGCACGTTCATCGCGGAGGCCTTGTTCTGGATCTGCGAGCGCTCGTTCTGGCAGGAGACCACGATGCCGGTCGGCAGGTGGGTGATCCGGACCGCCGAGTCGGTGGTGTTGACGCCCTGGCCGCCGGGGCCGGAGGCGCGGTACACGTCCACCCGCAGATCGCCCTCGTCGATGTCGACGTGGTCGCTCTGCTCCACGACCGGCAGGACCTCGACACCGGCGAAGGAGGTCTGGCGGCGGCCCTGGTTGTCGAACGGCGAGATGCGCACCAGGCGGTGGGTGCCCTGCTCGACCGAGAGGGTGCCGTAGGCGTACGGGGACTTCACGGTGAAGGTCGCGGACTTGATGCCGGCCTCCTCCGCGTAGGAGGTGTCGTAGACCTCGGTCGAGTAGCCGTGCCGCTCGGCCCAGCGCAGGTACATGCGCATCAGCTGCTCGGCGAAGTCGGCGGCGTCCACGCCACCGGCCTCGGCGCGGATGTTGACCAGGGCCTCACGGGCGTCGTACTCGCCGGAGAGGAGGGTGCGGACCTCGAGCTCCTCGACCGCCTTCTTGACGGCCACCAGCTCGCCCTCGGCCTCGGCGCGGGTGTCCGCGTCGTCCTCGGACTCGGCCAGCTCGAACAGCACGGCCAGGTCGTCGACGCGGCCGCGCAGGGTCTGCACCTTGCGCAGCTCTCCCTGCAGGAAGGAGAGCCGGCTGGTGACCTTCTGCGCGTTCGCGACGTCGTCCCACAGGTCGGGGGCGGCTGCCTCCTCCTCCAGGCGTGCGATGTCGGCCCGGATCTTGTCCAGGTCGAGGACGGCCTCGATCGACCCCATGGTCGACTCGAGGTTCTTGAGCTCTTCGGAAGGATCGACGGCTGCCACGTAACCAAGACTAATGGCTCCGCGGGCAAGCTCGGCTACAACCGGGGGATCAAGGGCGCATCCAAGGGGCTCGGGGCCACCGGAACGCTCCTCACCGGGCTCACCATGCCCGCCCGGCCGCCGCCGCGACCCCCACCGCCTCCGGCGAAGGCGGCGAACGCGGCCGCCGCTCCCGCCACCAGCAGCACCACCGCGATCAGCACCGCGATCGTCCGGCGGCGCCGGACCAGGGCCCGGCGGCCCTTTCGGGGGGCGCTCGGGGCGGCACTGCGCTGGGCGTCCGACTCGGCCGCGTACGAGGCCAGCTCGTTCGGGGAGGGGCGGCGCAGGCTGGTGTGGGTGTCCCGGGTGGAGTCCGGGGACGGGCCCGGGACCAGCGGTACGGCGGGACCGCGGCGGCGGCGGTGGGTGCCGGGACCCGCGTCGGTCTCGGCGTAGACCGCCTCGCCCAGGGTGATCGCCTCCTCGACGGGCGGCTTGCCCTGTGCCGGGACGGCCAGCGGCGGAAGCCCGCTCAGCGCGGGCAGCTGCTCGCGCAGCCGCTCGGCCAGCTCGGCGGCGCGCAGCCGGGAGGCCGGGGCCTTGGCCAGGCACTCGGCGATGATCCGCCAGAGGCCGTCCGGCAGCCCCGGGACGGGCGGCACGGACTCGGTGACGTGCCGGCGCAGCACCGCCCCGGTGTGCCCGCCGCCGAACGGGGTGAAGCCCGCCAGGACCTCGTAGAGCACGGTGGCCAGGGCGTAGATGTCGACGGCGGCCCGGGGTTCCAGGCCCTCGATGATCTCGGGGGCGAGGTAGTCGGGGGTGCCGATGATCCGGGTGGCGCGGGTGCGGCGCGGGGCGTCGACCAGGCGGGCGATACCGAAGTCGGTGAGCTTGGCGCGCGGGGCGCCGCCGGCCGCGGGCGGGGCGGCGAGGTCCAGCAGGACGTTCTCCGGCTTGACGTCGCGGTGCACGATCCCGGCCGCGTGCGCGGCGGCCAGGCCGTCCGCGACGTCGGCGATCACCGAGACGGCGCGCTCCGGGCTGAGGACGCCGTCGCGCTCCAGCCGGGTGCGCAGGTCGGTGCCCTGCACCAGCTCCATCACCAGGGCCAGGTCGCTGCCGTCGACCACCATGTCGTGCACGCCGACCACCCGGGGGTGGTCCAGGCCGGTGAGGGCGGCCCGCTCCTGGACGAAGCGGCCGACGAGGACCTGATCGGACGCCAGGTCCTCACGCAGCAGCTTGACTGCGACCGGCCCGTCCGGCCCCTCGCCGAGCCAGACGGTCCCCGCGGAACCCCGGCCGATCACCTGGTGGACGGTGTACCGGCTGCCGATCTTGCGTGCCAATGCTGCTCCGTGGGCTCGGTAGGTCGGTGCTCAGCGACCAACCTACGCGCCTCGGAGCCCTCCGGGAGACGCCGGGAGGGCTCCGGGGGAGGCCGGTTGACGACAAATATCGTGAATTGTCGACATAGTGACAGAGTCACGAACTGCCGGGCCGTCAGCTACTTCGTGTACTTGCCGATCCAGTCGCTCACGCTGGTGTACCAGCCGTGCACGGTGTCCCAGTAGTGCGGGAGCGGTGTGAAGTTCCACAGCGCCACCCCCGCCACGGCGAGGATCAGCAGCACCATCAGGCAGCCCTTGAGGCACCCCAGGCCCGGAATGTACATCCTGTTCGGGCTGCGGCGGCGCGGCTCGCGTGCCGGAGGCTCACGCCGGGGCTCGGGGTCGCGCGGCTCGCGCGGCCGGGGATCGCGCGGCCGGGGAGCCGGCGGCTCGGCCCGGCGCGGCGGCGCGGGCTCGGCACGCCGGGCCGGGCTGGGCGCGGGGGCAGGCGCGGGCTGGGGCGCGGGCGCCGGGTACGGCTGCTGGTAGCCCTGCGGGGGCCTCGGCTGCTGGTAGCCCTGCGGGTACGGCTGCGGGCCGCCGTAGGGCGGCCCGCCCGGGCCGCCCTGGCTCGCCCGGTACGGCGGCGGGGCGACGGGCGGCCGCTCGGCGTAGCCGGGGCGCTGCCGCCCCTGCGGCGGGCCGTACGGCGGCTGCCCCGGGCGGGGTGCCTGGTACGGGGGCGGGGCCACCTGCGGGGCGGCCAGCTCCTCGGGGTCGAAGTAGCCGATCTCCGTCTGCTGGTTGCGGTCCCTGGCAGCCCGCAGCTGGGTCTGCCACGGGTGCGGCGTCTCGGCCTGCGGCGGGGCGGCGGGCCCGGCCCCAGGCACCGGCGGCATCACCGCGGTCCGGTCCGCGGGCCCGCCGGGCTGGGTGCCCATCAGCTGGGTCCGGTCCTCGGCGCCCGGCTGGGTGCCCATCACCTGAGTGCGGTCCTGCGCCCCGAACTGCTGGGGCGCCCCGCCGAAGACCTGGGTGGCGGCCGCCGGGTCGTAGCCGCCCGCGCCGGTGGGCAGCACCTGGGTCGGGGCGGCGTCACCGAGGCCGGGCCCGGCGACGGCGGCAGCGTCGGGAGCGGCGAAGGAGGCGGCCAGCGCCGCGTCGGGCAGCAGCAGCGCGCCGACCTCGATCGCAGCGTCCACGGCCGCCGGCGAGGAGTGCACCCCGATCCCGGCGGCGACCACCCGAAGGGCGTTGGCCAGCGAGACCGCGCTGGGACGCTCGGCCGGGTTCTTGCGCAGGCAGCGCTCGATCACCGTCCACAGCGGCTCGGGCATGGTGCGCGGGCGCTGCGGCTCCTCGCGCATGTGCGCGGCCAGGATCGCCACCGGACTGTCGCCCTCGAACGGCGGGCGGCCGGTGACCAGCTCGTACAGCATGATCCCGGCGCCGTAGACGTCCACCGCGGCGGTCTGCGGGCGGCCCTCGGCGGACTCCGGGGCGACGTACGCGGGGGTGCCGACGAACTCGTGGCTGCGGGTGATGCCCGGGGAGTCGGCGAGCCGGGCGATGCCGAAGTCGGTGAGCATCGGGTGCATCCGCTCGGCACCGTCCACGGTGACGGTGGCGAGCAGCACGTTGGCCGGCTTGAGGTCCCGGTGGACGATGCCGTCGGCGTGGCTGGCGGCCAGCGCGTCGGCGATCTGGGCCATCAGCAGCGCGCCCGCGACCGGGCTGAACGGCCCGTTGGCCCGCAGGTAGCGGAACAGGTCCGGCCCCTCGACCAGGTCCATCACCAGTGCCAGCAGCTCGCCCTCGACCACCAGGTCGCGCACCCGGACGATGTTCGGGTGGGTGAGCCGCAGCAGCACCGAGCGCTCGCGCAGGAAGCGCATCACCACGTCCGGGTCGGCCGCCAGCTCCTCGCGAAGTATCTTGATCGCGACCGGCCGCCCGGGCTCGATCCCGGGTACCGCGGCGTCCTCCCGCACCTGGGCGCGCCACACGGTGCCGGTGGCCCCGCGCCCGAGGGTCTCCTCAAGCAGATACTTGCTGCCGACTGGCCGCACCTGTGACTCTCCCTCCGCGCCCTCCATCGGCCGAGGAGGGGCCCGTTCGCGACGGGCTGCGGGCCCGTGTTCCCGGAAACTCTAACCGCGTCCGCTCGGCTTTCCGAGGCAGCCGCCGGACCGCGCCGCGGACCGGGCCGGGCACGGCTCAGGGGTCTCCCCTAGGGGTGGGACAGGGGGCAGGTTGACCTGACTGCCCGTCGGCTCCACCATGGCGATCATCGCAAGATCGTCAAATCCGGTACCGGGCGCGCGCTGTCCCTCCCTGGTGGCAGGATGGCATGCGCCACACGTGTGACGGCAGGCAAGGGTACGGCCCCGGTCAGCCCCCGGCCGGTCGATCTTCCACTGACGGCACCACCCGGGGTGCGGGGCTCCGGGCAGTGCCCGGCTGATCACGTGCCCGAGGTCGACCGGCAGGGCCTAGACGAGCAGAAGGGACCGGGCGAGATGCAGATCCGGCTGACCGTCCTCCGACCCCGCAGCGGCTCGGCCGCCGCCGGATCCACCACCGACGTCCTGGTCACCGCCCCCGCGGGCACCGCGCTCGGCTCCGTCGCGGGCGCCCTCGCGGGCGCGGTCGGCGTACGCGGCCCGCGCTCCGCCACTCACGTGCACCTCTACGCGGGCACCCAGCGCCTCGACGACCAGGTACTGCTCGGCCACCCCCCGCTGCTGGACGGCACCGTCCTCTCCCTGAACGAGCCCGACCCCGACGCCGACGAGCCCGTCGACGAGGCCCTGCCCGAGCTGCGGATCGTCGGCGGCCCGGACGCCGGCGGCGTGCACCGGCTGCACGGCGAGGAGATCCAGGTCGGCCGCTCCAGCCAGGCCGACGTACCACTGGACGACCCCGACGTCTCCCGGCTGCACCTGGCCCTGCACCTGGCCCCCGACGGCCGGGTGACGGTCCGTGACCTGGGCTCCACCAACGGCACCACGGTGGACGGCCACTTCCTCCGCGGCGCCGCCGCCGACCTGCCCGAGGACGGGCTCGTCCGGCTCGGCGAGTCCACCCTGCAGGTCGCCCGGCCCGGCGCCGCCGCCCACCCCGCTCTAGGGGAGATGTCAGGGTCCGCCCGGCAGCCCGTACCGGACGGGCAGGGCCGCCTCGAGATCGCCCCCGCACCGCCCACCAGGCCGCTGCCCGCCGAGCCGGCAGCGCCCCCGGCCCCCGAACCGCCCTCCCCCGGCGGGCGCGCCCGGGCCCTGCTCTCCCGTACGCTCGGCCGCTCCGCCGCGCCCGATCCGCAGCCCAGCGCCGCCCGGCAGCACGCCGCCGCCCGGCTGCGGCAGACCGCCGCCCAGCGCGAGCGCTGGCCCGACCCGGCCCAGCTACTGCTCACCGCGCTCGGCACCGGCCCGCGGCTCTGGGAGCGCGCCCCGGCCCACCCCGACGCGCTCGTCCTCCGGCTCGGCACCGCCGACCGGCCCGGCGGTCCCGGTACGGCCCCGGGCACCGTGCTGCCCTCCGTCCCGGTCACGGTGGACCTGCGCGGTGCCGGCAGCCTGGGCCTGACGGGACCGCGCGCCCGGCTGCTCGGGCTGGCCCGCGCGGCCGTCGCCCAGCTCGCCGCCCTGCACCCGCCGAGTGCCCTGAGCCTGGTCCTGCTCAGCACCGAGGAGACCGCGGCCGACTGGTCCTGGGCCCTGTGGCTGCCCCACCTGCGGCCCGCCCACGGGCAGGACTGCCGGCTGCTGGTCGGCTTCGGCCCCGAGCAGGCCGAGGCCCGTCTCACCGAACTCACCGCCCGCACCGGCCAGGACACCACCGCCGCGGCGCCCGCCACCGTCCTGCTGGTGGACGGCGACCCGGGCAGCCCGGCCGCCCGCCGCGCCCTGGAGCTGCTGCTCGCCCGACGCCGAGCGGTCCACCCGCTCTTCCTGGCCGAGCACCCCGACGAGCTGCCGCCGGGCCTCGGCGCCACCGCACGCATCACCGGTGAGGTCGCCACCCAGCTCACCGTCCACCGCCCGGCCGCCGGGGGCCGCGAGGTGATCGAGGACGTCTCGCTGGACGCCGTCTCCGCCGCCTGGGCCGAGCGGCTCGCCCGGGTCCTCGCCCCGCTCACCGAGACCTCCCCGACCAGCCGCGGCCCGCTGCCGGACGCGCTGCGCCTGCTCGACCTGCTGCGGCTGGACACCGTCACACCCGCCAAGCTCTCCGCCCGCTGGGACGCCCTGCCCGCCAGCCCGGGCACCGCCACCGCACTGCTCGGCACCACCCGCGACGACCACTGCACCATCGACCTCGCCGACCCCGACCTGGCCGGTCCGCCGTCCTTCACCGGCGGCGAGACGACCGGGCCGCACCTGATCGTCGGCGGGGCCAAGGGCTCCGGCAAGACCGAGCTACTGCGCACGCTGGTCGCCTCGCTCGCCGTCTCGGAGCGGCCGGAGCGACTGCGGATCATGGTCGTCGAGGGACGCGGTTCGACCGGCCCGGACGACCCGTCCGGCTTGCGCAGCTGCACCGACCTGCCGCATGTGACCGAGCACCTGGACGCCGCCGCCGAGCCCCGGCAGGCCCTGCTCACCGCCGAGTGGCTGCTGGACGAGCTGGACCGGCGCGAGGCCGTCCTCGGCGACCTCGACTTCACCTCCTGGCACACCACCCGCGTCCTCGGCGGTACGCCCGGCGCGGCCCTGGTCATCGCGGGCGGCGTCAGTCCGGCCGCCCTGGCGGGCGCCGGTGCCACCTCCCGGGCGTCCGGGCCGCTCACCGGGGCGGACGTCCGGCCGCCGGCACCCGCCCGGCTGGTCGTGGTGGTCGACGACTACGACGCGCTGCTCGCCCCCACCTCCCCCGCCGGACGGCCACTGGCCCGCGCCCTGGCGGCCGTCGCCCGGCGCGGCGGGCGACTCGGGGTGCACCTGGCGGTCAGCACCGGCTCCCCCGAGGAGACCGCCGGTACGGAGGTCGACGAGGCGGCCCAGCTGCGGATCGCCCTGCGGACGGCCGACCCGGCCGACTCCGACCTGCTGATCCACCTCGGCGATGCCGCCGCCCTCCCCGAAGGCACCCCCGGCCGGGGCTACCTGCGGCGGCCCGACGGCGGGGTGGCGGCCTTCCAGGCCGCCAGGGTGAGCGGGCGCATCCCGCGCACCGCGACCCTCCGGCCGACCGTCGTGGCCGTCGACCCGGCACAGCTCGGCGCTCCGCCGACCCGCCGACCGGTCCGCGAGCTGGGCAACGGCCCGACCGACCTCGCCCTCCTCGCCAGCGCCCTCCAGCGCGCCGCCGCCCCCTGACGGGGCGCGCAGCGCCCCCTCGGGGGGGGGCGGGCGAGCCCTCAAGCGCGGGTGAGCCCTCAAGCGCGGGTGAGCCCTCAGGCTCGGGTGAGCGTGAGCCCTCAGGCTCGGGTGAGCGTGAGCCCTCAGGGGCGCGGGGGACTGCGCGAGAGGCCCTGCAGCTCCTTTACCGGACCGGTCACGCCGTTCCCCGCGCCCCCGAGTGGCTGCAACTCCCGCACCCGGGTTCAGCGCGGCACAACCGCCTTCCGCCCCGCGCCGCTCCCCGCGCCCCTGACAGCTCATCCGCCCCGCCCCGGAAACCCGCGAGGGCGGCACCGGGAAGAACCCGGTACCGCCCTCGTGAGGCCGTCGGCAGACTCAGCGCATCGAGCCCGTGCGCAGCAGCGTGCGGATCACCCGCATCGCGACCGAGAGGCTGGACAGCTCGTAGTTGTCCGAACCCCTTATGTCGTCGAGCGTGGTGCGTGCCCGGCTCAGCAGGGTGCCGTTCTCCTCGGCCCATGCCTCGTAGCGCTGCTCGGGGGTGGCGCCCTCGGGGCCGCACGCCAGGATGTCGGCGGTCAGCGCGGAGTGGGCCGCGAAGAGGTCCTCGCGGATGGCCGCGCGGGCCATCGAGGACCAGCGGTCGGTACGCGGCAGGTCGATGATCCGGTCCAGCAGGTGGCTGATCTGCAGGCGGTCGGCGAGGTCGTAGTAGAGCTCGGCGACCTCGGCGACCTCGGCGCCCGCGCTGTCCGCGACCCCGACCATGTCCAGGGTCGGGAAGGCCGAGGACAGGCCCGCGATCCGGGTGGCCAGGCCCTCCGGGACGCCGGCCTCGGCCAGCTCCTGGTAGACCGAGTCGAACCAGGTCAGGTCCTCGCCGCGGAGCGGCTTGGGCAGGCTGCTCCAGACCTGCTCGACACCGTCGCGGAAGAACTCGATGGTGACGGCGATGTCCAGCGGCTGGCGCCGGTTGTTGAGCATCCAGCGGGTGGCCCGCTCGACCAGCCGGCGGGAGTGCAGCCGCATCTTGGTCTGGATCCGGGCCGACACCTGGTTGTCCAGGCCCTCGACCTCGTCCCAGATGGTCTCCAGACCGAAGACGGCGCGCGCCGCGGTGTGCGAGCGGACGATCTCGGCCATGGTCGCCCCGGTCTCCTCGCGGAGGCGGAAGGCGAAGGTGCAGCCACCGCGGTTGATCGTGTCGTTGACGATCAGCGTGGTGATGATCTCCCGGCGCAGCGGGTGCTTGTCGATCGCCTCGGGGAAGCGGGTGCGCAGCGCGGTCGGGAAGTACTCCTGCAGCAGGGTGCGGAAGTACGGGTCGTCCGGCAGGTCGGTGGCGAGCAGTTCCTCGGCCAGCACGATCTTGGTGTACGCGAGCAGTACGGACAGCTCGGGCTGGGAGAGCCCGCGGCTGGACGCCTGGCGCTCACGGATCTGGCGCTCGGTCGGCAGGAACTCCAGCGCGCGGTCGAGCTGGCCGTCCGCCTCCAGGCGGTTGATCATGCGCGAGTGCACGTTGACCAGGCTGTGCGCCTGCTTGACGGCGTTGGCCAGCACCACGTTCTGCGCGTAGTTGTTGCGCAGGACCAGGTGGCCGACCTCGTCGGTCATCTCGGCGAGCAGGGCGTTGCGCTGCTTGACGGTCATGTCGCCGTCGGCCACCAGCTGGTTGAGCAGGATCTTGATGTTCACCTCGTGGTCCGAGGTGTCCACACCGGCCGAGTTGTCGATGGCGTCGGTGTTGATCCAGCCACCGGTGCCCTCAGGGCCGCCCGACGCGGCGTACTCGACCCGGCCGAGCTGGGTGCAGCCGAGGTTGCCGCCCTCGCCGATCACCCGGGCGCGGACCTGGGAGCCGTTGACCCGGATGGCGTCGTTGGCCTTGTCGCCGACCTCGGCGTTGCTCTCCGCGGCCGCCTTGACGTAGGTGCCGATGCCGCCGTTCCAGAACAGGTCGACGGGCGCCTGCAGGATGGCCTTCATCAGGTCGGCCGGGGTGAGCTTGGCCGCCTCGACACCCAGTGCCGCGCGCACCTGCGGGCTCAGCTGGATCGCCTTGGCGCTGCGCGGGAAGACCCCGCCGCCCGCCGAGATCAGCGACTTGTCGTAGTCGTCCCAGGAGCTGCGCGGCAGCTCGAACAGCCGGCGGCGCTCGGCGTACGAGGTCGCGGCGTCCGGGTTCGGGTCGAGGAAGATGTGCCGGTGGTCGAAGGCGGCGACCAGGCGGATGTGCTCGCTGAGCAGCATGCCGTTGCCGAAGACGTCACCGGACATGTCGCCGATGCCGACCACGGTGAAGTCCTGCGCCTGGGTGTCCACGCCCAGCTCGCGGAAGTTGCGCTTGACGGACTCCCAGGCGCCCCGGGCGGTGATGCCCATGCCCTTGTGGTCGTAGCCGGCCGAGCCGCCGGAGGCGAAGGCGTCGCCCAGCCAGAAGCCGTACGACTCGGCGACACCGTTGGCGATGTCGGAGAAGGTCGCGGTGCCCTTGTCGGCGGCGACGACCAGGTAGGTGTCGTCCTCGTCGTGGCGGACCACGTCGGCGGGGTGGACGACCTTGCCGGCCTTCAGGTTGTCGGTGATGTCCAGCAGCGCCGAGATGAAGGTCTTGTACGAGGCGATGCCCTCGGCCAGCCAGGCGTCGCGGTCCACCGACGGGTCCGGCAGCTGCTTGGCGACGAAGCCGCCCTTGGCGCCCACCGGGACGATCACGGTGTTCTTGACCATCTGGGCCTTGACCAGGCCGAGGATCTCGGTACGGAAGTCCTCGCGCCGGTCGGACCAGCGCAGACCACCGCGGGCGACCTTGCCGAAGCGCAGGTGCACACCCTCGACCCGGGGCGAGTAGACCCAGATCTCGAAGGCCGGGCGCGGGGCCGGCAGGTCGGGGATGGCCTTGGGGTCGAGCTTCATCGAGACGTACGAGTGCCAGTTGCCCTCGGCGTCGTGCTGGAAGAAGTTGGTCCGCAGGGTGGCCTTGATCAGGTGGAGGAAGGAGCGCAGGATGCGGTCCTCGTCCAGCGAGACGACCTCGTCCAGGGCGCCGTCCAGCTCCTCCAGGATGCCCTCGGTCAGCTCCCGGGCGCCCGACTGGTGGCCGGGGCTCAGGCGGGCCTCGAAGAGGTTGACCAGCAGCCGGGTGGTGTGGGTGTTGTTGCGGAGCGCGTCCTCCATGTAGTCCTGGGAGAAGGTGCTCCCGGCCTGGCGGAGGTACTTGGCGTAGGCGCGCAGCACCATGGCCTGCCGCCAGTTCAGCCCGGCGGTCATGACCAGCTCGTTGAAGCGGTCGTTCTCGGCCTGGCCGGTCCAGGTGGCCGCGAAGGTCTCCTGGAAGCGCTCGCGGGCCTCCTCGGTGAGGCCGGTCACCTCGCGCAGCCGCAGGCCGAAGTCGACCACCCAGGCGGTGGTGCCGTCGGCGCGGGTGAGCGCGTACGGGTGCTCGTCCAGCACCTCGACGCCCAGGTGCTGCAGCACCGGCAGGACCTCGGTGAGCGAGATCGGGCCGCCGACCCGGTAGATCTTGAAGCGGCGCTCGTCGTCGCCGGCGCCGACCGGCTGGTACAGGTTGAGCCGGAAGTCGCCCTCGCCGCTCAGCGACTCGATGTGCTTGAGGTCGGCGACCGCGGTGCGCGCGGTGAAGTCGGCGCGGTAGCCGTCGGGGAAGGCGTTGGCGTACTTGCGGCCCAGCTCGGCGGCCTTCTCCTCGCCAAGCTCCAGGTGCAGCTGGTCGTGGAGGCCGTCCATCCAGAACCGGGCGGCCTCGACCAGCTTGGCCTCGATCCGCTCGATGTCGGTGTCGGAGAGCTGGGGCAGCTCGCTGCCCTTGGCGACCCGGACCACCAGGTGGAGGCGGGTGAGCACGGACTCGGTCGAGTAGATCGTGTAGTCGATCGTGTCGCCGTTGAGCTCGTCCTTGAGGATCGCCGTGATCCGCTCGCGGACCCGGGTGTTGTACCGGTCGCGCGGCAGGTAGATCAGCGCGGAGAAGTAGCGGGCGTACTCGTCCTGGCGCAGGAACAGCCGCAGCCGGCGGCGCTCCTGCAGGTAGAGCACGCTGGACGCGATGGAGAGCAGGCCCGCGGCCGGGGTCTGGAAGATCTCGTCCCGGGGGAAGGTCTCCAGGATCTGCAGCAGGTCGCGGCCGTCGTGGCTCTCGTTGCTGAAGCCGGAGTCGGCCAGCACCTCCTGCACCTTGCGGCGGACCACCGGGATCCGGGTGACCGACTCGGTGTAGGCGGCCGAGGAGAACAGGCCGAGGAAGCGGCGCTCGCCGATGACCTCGCCGTTGGCGTCGAACTTCTTGACGCCGACGTAGTCCAGGTAGGCCGGGCGGTGCACGGTCGCACGGCTGTTGGCCTTGGTCAGCACCAGCAGCTTCTTCTCGTGCGCCTTGGCGCGGACCGGGGCGGACAGCCGGCCGAACGCCTCGCTGACCGGGTGGTGGTCGGCGTCGTGGCTGACCGGGTCGGAGCGCAGGATGCCCAGGCCGGTGCCGGGGACCGCCCGCAGCACCTCCTCGCCCTGGTGCTCGGCCAGCAGGTACTCGCGGTAGCCGAGGAAGGTGAAGTGGTCGTCGGCCAGCCAGCGCATCAGCTCCCAGGCCTCGCCGACCTCCTGCTCGGCCAGGTGGGCCGGGGGCTGCTCGGCGAGCTCGTCGGCCAGACGCAGCGCGCTGTCGCGCATCTTGGTCCAGTCCTCGACGACCTCGCGGACGTCGCCCAGGACGCGGCGCAGGTTGGCCTCGATCGAGCGGAGGTCCTCGCGGTCCGTCTCGCGGTCGATCTCGATGTGCATCCAGGACTCGACCACGGCGTCGGCCGGCCACTCGGCACCGGCGGCCTGGCTGCGGGCGCAGGCGTCGATGTCCAGGATCTCCAGCAGCTTGCCGGTGATGTCACGCCGGACCACCAGCTGCGGGTGGACCACCACGTGGATGCCGCGGTCCTGGCGGGTCAGCTCGTTGGTGACCGAGTCGACCAGGAAGGGCATGTCGTCGGTGACCACCTCGACCACGGTGTGGCCGCAGGACCAGCCGTTCTCTTCGACGGTCGGGGTGTACACCCGGACCTCGGCGGTCCCCTGGGGCCGCTTGAGCCCCAGTCGGTAGTGGGAGGCGGCCGCGCCGTAGACGTCGACCGGGTCCCGGTCGATCAGGTCCTCGGGCGCGGTGTGGAGGTAGTAGTGGTGCAGGTACGCGGTCAGAGCACCGTTGCTCAGGCCCTCCCCCTGTACCGCTCCCCCCACCTGGCTGTTCTCAGCGGCTGCTGCTGCCTTGGTCAGCAGTTCGGCCTTGGCTGCGTCCAGCTTGGTCTGCATGGCTGTCTGGCTCCTGTCGCGCGCCGTTGCGTGACTCGGTGGTGTCGGGTGTGCACCGCCGGGTCTGTCTGCAATCCTCCCTCATGATCCAGATTCCGCCCTAATGGGTGGTTACGAAAGGCGGCCATGTCACGCATGACTTGCCCTCCATCTGGGTACGTGAGGTCGATTGGCCTGGATTGCCAACCCGACGACGCCAGAAAGCCTAGCCGCACCAAACGAAGGTGTCAGGGGACACCGAGGCACAAAGTCGTAGGAAGACCGAGTCCACCTGGACATCTTGTCCAAAGTCACCTGGCGCCTTGTCAGGCGCTGTCAGATTCAGCGCGCCTCCAGGGGTCCGAGCCGCGCCCGAGCCGCGCTTCCGGCGGCTGAACCGCCGCTCCCCCGCAAGCCCCGTCCGGGGGCGCGCGGAACCGGATGCGGAACCGCACGCCCCGTGGCCGGAGGCAGCGGAGCCGGCTCGGCGAATGGCGTCACACGGTGATCCGCGCCGCCAGCTCCACCGCCTCCGCCAGGGTGTCCACCACCGGCACTCCGACCTGCTCCAGCTTGGCCCGGCTGTGCGAACCGCCGGTGTACAGCACCGCGTGCGCACCCGACTCCAGCGCCGCCAGCGCGTCGTCCGCCGCGTCCCCGATCAGCACGGTGCGCTCCGGCTCGACCTCGGGGGCCAGCGCCGCCAGATGCCGGACCAGGAAGCCGGCCTTCCGCCCGCCCGCGTCCCCGACCCGGCCGTCCACCCGGACGAAGTGCGGAGTGATCCCGAAGCCGTCCACCACCGGCACCAGCTGCTCGTGCTCGTACATCGACAGCAGCGACTGGCTGTTGCCCGCCGCCTGCCACTCGCGCAGTAGCGCCGGCACGCCGTCGGTGAGGCCGCACCGGTCGCGCAGCTCCGTGTAGCGGTCGTGGAAGACACCGTCCAGGTGGTCCCACTCCGCCTGGCTCGGGGCGCGGCCGAGCAGCCGCTCGTAGAAACGCGGGACCGGGACCTCGTACGAGTCCCGGTACTGCTGCAGGGTCATCGGGGCGACCCCGATCGTGGCGAAGGCGGCGTTGCTCGCCTCGAGCACCGCCTCCATGTCGTGGAAGAGAGTTCCGTTCCAGTCCCAGATGATGTGAGTACGCACCCGGGAACGGTAGCCGGACCCCCTGACAGGCAGGCACGCCCGGTCCCCGCCCGACCGCCCGGCAGGCGGCCAGGAGGCCACGCGATCAGGCGATCAGGCGATCAGGCGATCAGGGACGGGATCTCCTGGGTGGCGAACCAGAGCAGGTCGTGGTCCTCCGCGCCGTCCACGGTGAACTGGGCGTCCGCGTCGCCCTTGTCGGCGGCCTCGACCGCCTCGGCGGCGGCCGTCACGTCCTCGATCACCTCGGTGTCGGCGGCATCGGCGTGCACGGCGGCGGCCTTGGCCAGCCGGACCGGTTCCTTCAGCACCACCCGGCCGAGCGAGGCCTGGTCCTGGTACTCGTCGCCGGGAAACGGCGCCACCGCCGCATCGGGCACCTCGACGGCCACCACCACCCGCCGGCGCGGAGCCTCGGGATCGGCGGCGAGCAGGCGCAGCGAACCCTGCGCGGCCCGGTTGAGCGCCGCGTACTCCAGCTCCTCCAGGTCGTCGCTGACGTACCACTCGCGCAGCGCGGGAGTGACCGCGTACGCCGCCGACTGGTCGAGTGCACCGCCCGGATGCGCCGCCGCCAGACCGTTCAACGTGGTGGGCACGTACACGCGCATCGGGGGCACTCCGGTTCTTCGGTTTCCTCGGACGGCTGATCAACACCGCGCACCAAGAATACGGCCCGCACCCCGGCCTTCCCCGCCGGGCGAGCGGCGGAGAGCCGGACACCTGCACGGACCGAACGTCAGCGTACGGACTCGAGGGCCGTCCGGCTGGTCCGCAGCGCGGTCTCCAGCACCGCCGGCCGGCGCGCCGGATCCATCATGTTCGGCCCCATCACCGCGAGGTCCTCCAGGGTCGGCGCGAGCAGCCGCACCCGCACGCCCGAGTCGCGCAGGCGCCGGGCCTCCCGGAGCATCTGCCGGGTCACGGTCCGCCGGTAGCGGCTGACCAGCTGCGCCAGGACGCCCTTCGGCCGGTCCCTGGCCCGCCATTCGCGCAGGGCGGCGACCGTCCCGCGGCCCGCGTCCACCCGTGCCGAGCCCGCCCACGCGGGACGCAGCGCCATCGGCGCCAGCACGTACACCTCGTCCAGCTCGCGCTCCGCCATCAGGTCGGCGTTGGTGGCCGACCAGCAGCCGCCGTCCACGTACGGGCTGCCCGCCACCTCCACCGGCGCGAACCAGCCGGGGATCGCACAGGAGGCCATCACCGCCTCGGCCACGTCGGCCTCCGGCGCGTCCGGATCGCCGAAGACCACCCGGCGACCCGTGCGGTAGTCCACCGCCGCGACCCGCAGCCCGGACCCGCGCGGCCAGCCGTCACCGTCCACCAGCCCGCGTACCAGCTCGCCGACCGGCGCCACCGAGCCGCGCCCGGTCGGCACCACGGCGGAGACCATGGTCAGGAACGGGTACTCGCGCGGGTGCCGGACGGCGTCCCGCAGCAGGCCGGGCGAGCCGATCCCGGGACGGGGGCGCGGCGGCAGCGCACCGCCGACGGCGGTGTCGTAGTCGAACTCCACTCCGGCCAGCGGACCGGTGCGGATCGGCAGGCCGCGCTGGTGGTCCCGCAGTTCCTCGGCGCGCACACCGGCGGCCAGCATCGTGCCCAGGATCGAGCCGGCGGAGGTCCCGAGGATCACCTCGGCGCGGCCGGGCTGCCAGCCGGTGCTCTCCTCGATCGCGCACAGCGCCCCGATGGTCCATGCCGCGCCCAGCATCCCGCCGCCACCGAGCACCAGGCCGCGCCGCACCCCGTCCACGCCCGGGCCGGCCGGCCCCCCGCCCGTCCGCGCGACCACGTCCACGGCGGCGCCGTTCACCACCCTGCCCCCGGCGCGCCCCGGCTCCCGCTCGACCGCGGCCCTGCCGGCACGGGCCGGCTCACCCCCGCCGTCGGCGCCGCTCCCGGTCCTCCCGGCTCCGGCACCCGCCGCGGCGGCCGCCGCGGACGCGCCGGTCGCCTTGACGGACCCCGCCGCCGTCCCCGCCGACTCGGCCGAGGGCTGAGTCACCATTCCGCTGCCGCCTCTCCGGTGTCCGGATCGTCCTCCCCGATCCTCCCGGCTACCAACCGGTACAACCGGAACGGCACCCGGGCCGCGCCGCGATCGGGCACCCAGCGTACGTCCCCCTTCGAGCGCCACCGAACTACCGCTGGCGTCAACCGGTGGCCCGGATGCCCGGCCCAGGAGCCCTCGGGCGGCAAGGGACGTCACCCGGATAGGTGACTCCCTGTGTGGCCCCGGCGCTGCGCCGACGGGTGATTGCCGCCCCGTGGCGGCACGGGTACCAAGGTCTTCGACAGGCCAAGCCACCCCACCGACATCCGCCGGAGGTACCGTCCATGGTCGAGCCCGCAGCCGTCCCGCAGCTCGCGACGCTCCGCGCTCCGCGCGTACGCCCCCTGGTGCACACCGCCGCCGGACACCCGCACTCCCGGCGCCCGCTCCCGCGGCCACGCACGTGCACCGCCCCGGCACCGACCACCGTCACCTCCCCGATCACCGGCAGCGTGTCGACCGGCCCCGTCGGCGCCGCCTCGAAGGGCCCATCCACGACCCCGGCCCCCCTCCACACCCCCGCACCGGTGCGTGTCCCGGGCGAACCGCGGCGCCCGCGCCACCCACGCGCCGCCTGCGCCCCGGCGCACGGCGGCGGCCACAGCGAGCTCGCCGCACGCTTCGCGCACCGGCTGGTGGAGGTCCTCACCGGCCGCCGTCCGGCCGGACAGCTCCAGCGGCACACCACCGTCCCCGGCTACCAGCAGCTCACCGCCCTGGTCAGGAGCGGCCCGCTGCGCCCGCGCGGCCAGGTCGTCGGCCACCGGCTCGGCCAGGTGTACGACTCCGCGCCGGCGCCCGGCGCGCTGGAGGTCTGCGTACGGGTCGAGTTCGGGCACCGGCACCACGTGGTCGCCTTCCGCCTCGAACAGCACCGCCGCACCGAGCAGTGGCAGTGCGCCGCTGTCGAAGCCCGCTGAGCGCCCGAAGGCAGATCAACGCCCGGGATCCACCCGGGGACGCACGGCCGCCCGAGCACCCCGTCCGAGCCTCCAGGGTGCGAACGCCACCGGGCGCCACCCCCGCACAAGCGGGAGGTGGCGCCCGGTGAACCGGCGTTGGTGAAGCGTCAGGCCTTGCGACGGCGCCCCTTGGCCGCCTTCGCGGCCTTGCGGCGCTCGGCCCGGGTCATCCCGTCGCCCTCGAAGTCGGCCGCGGACTCGTCGAAGTCGCCCTCGATCACCGTCTCGTCGCCGTCCACGGTGGGAGCGGTGTAGTGCAGCCGCTGCGGCTTGGGAGCCTCCAGACCCTTGGCCTTGATCTCGGGCCGCGCGGAGTCCCTGGCGAGCTTGTCCAGCATCACGCCGGTCTCCTCGATCTCCGCCTGTTCCTGGTCGGCGACCGGGACCTCCTCGACCTGCTGCTCGACCTGGACCTCCAGGTTGAACAGGTAGCCGACGGACTCCTCCTTGATGCCCTCCATCATCGCGGTGAACATGTCGAAGCCCTCGCGCTGGTACTCGACCAGCGGGTCGCGCTGCGCCATCGCCCGCAGGCCGATGCCCTCCTGCAGGTAGTCCATCTCGTAGAGGTGCTCGCGCCAGCGGCGGTCGAGGACCGAGAGCACCACCCGGCGCTCCAGCTCACGCATGATCTCCGACCCGAGCTGGTCCTCGCGGGCACCGTACTGG
The DNA here is from genome assembly GCF_039533515.1 of Kitasatospora cystarginea. NCBI lineage: Bacteria > Bacillati > Actinomycetota > Actinomycetes > Kitasatosporales > Streptomycetaceae > Kitasatospora > Kitasatospora cystarginea. The sequence continues at coordinate 207,592 of NZ_BAAATR010000008.1, forward strand.
GCCTGGACGTCCTCCTGCAGCACCCGGATGAGGAACTCGGGGGTGAGCTCGGACGGGCCGCCGGCCTCCTCCTCGAGCTGGTCCAGGTCGAGGGTGAGCGGGTAGAGCTGCTTGAGCGCGGCCCAGAGCTTCTCCAGGTCCCAGTCGTCCTCGAAGCCCTCGCCGGTCGCGGCGTGGACGTAGGCCTCGACGGTGTCGTCCATGAAGTGGCCGACCTGCTCCTGGAGGTCCTCGCCCTCCAGCACCCGGCGGCGCTCGGCGTAGATGACCTCGCGCTGGCGGTTGAGCACCTCGTCGTACTTGAGGACGTTCTTGCGGATCTCGAAGTTCTGCTGCTCGACCTGGGTCTGCGCGGAGGCGATCGCGCGGGTCACCATCTTGGACTCGATCGGCACGTCCTCGGGCACGTTGGCCATCGAGAGCACGCGCTCGACCATGCCGGCCTTGAACAGGCGCATCAGGTCGTCGCCGAGCGAGAGGTAGAACCGGGACTCGCCCGGGTCGCCCTGACGGCCGGAGCGGCCGCGCAGCTGGTTGTCGATCCGGCGGGACTCGTGCCGCTCGGTGCCCAGCACGTAGAGGCCGCCGAGCTCCTGGACCTCGACCTGCTCGGCCTTGACGGCCGCCTTGGCCTTCTCCAGCGCACCCGGGAAGGCCGTGTCGTACTCCTCCGGGCTGTCCGGGGTGATACCGCGCTGGGCCAGCTCGGCCGCCGCGAGGTGCTCGGCGTTGCCGCCCAGCATGATGTCGGTACCGCGACCGGCCATGTTGGTGGCGACGGTGACGGCGCCCTTGCGGCCGGCCTGGGCCACGATCAGCGCCTCGCGCTCGTGGTGCTTGGCGTTCAGCACCTCGTGCGGGACACCGCGCTTGCGCAGCTCCTGGGACAGGTACTCGGACTTCTCGACCGACACGGTACCGACCAGCACCGGCTGGCCCTTCTCGTGCTTCTCGACGATGTCCTCGACCACGGCGGCGAACTTGGCCGGCTCCGACTTGTAGATCAGGTCGGGCTGGTCGATGCGCAGCGGCGTCTTGTTGGTCGGGATCGGAACGACACCGAGCTTGTAGATCTGGTGGAACTCGGCCGCCTCGGTGGTGGCGGTACCGGTCATGCCGGACAGCTTGTCGTACAGGCGGAAGAAGTTCTGCAGGGTGATGGTGGCCAGGGTCTGGTTCTCGTTCTGGACCTCCACCCCCTCCTTGGCCTCGATCGCCTGGTGCATGCCCTCGTTGTAGCGGCGGCCGGCCAGGATGCGGCCGGTGTGCTCGTCGACGATCATGACTTCGCCGTTCATGACGACGTAGTCCTTGTCCCGCTTGTAGAGCTCCTTGGCCTTGATGGCGTTGTTCAGGAAGCCGACCAGCGGGGTGTTCACCGACTCGTAGAGGTTGTCGATGCCGAGGTAGTCCTCGACCCGGGTGACGCCCTCCTCCAGGATGCCGACGGTGCGCTTCTTCTCGTCGACCTCGTAGTCGCGGTCGATCTTCAGGCGCAGCACCAGCTTGGCGAAGTCGGCGTACCACTTGGTCGCCTGGTCGGCCGGGCCGGAGATGATCAGCGGGGTGCGGGCCTCGTCGATGAGGATCGAGTCGACCTCGTCGACGACCGCGAAGTTGTGGCCGCGCTGGACGAGTTCGTCCTTCGACCAGGCCATGTTGTCGCGCAGGTAGTCGAAGCCGAACTCGTTGTTGGTGCCGTACGTGATGTCCATCGCGTACTGGCGCTTGCGCTCGGCGGGCGACATGTTGGCGAGGATCACACCGACCTCGAGGCCGAGGAAGCGGTGCACCCGGCCCATCCACTCCGAGTCGCGCTCGGCGAGGTAGTCGTTGGTGGTGATCAGGTGGACGCCCTTGCCGGTCAGCGCGTTGAGGTACGCGGGCAGGGTGCCGACCAGGGTCTTGCCCTCACCGGTGCGCATCTCGGCGACGTAGCCGTAGTGCAGGGCCGCGCCACCCATCAGCTGGACGTCGTAGTGGCGCTGACCGAGCACGCGCTTGGCGGCCTCGCGGACGGTGGCGAACGCCTCGGGCATGATGTCGTCCAGGCTCTCGCCGTCGGCGAGGCGCTGCCGGTACTCGTCGGTCAGTGCGCGCAGCTCGTCGTCCGTGAGGTTGACGAAGTCCTCTTCGATGGAGTTGACCTGGGCAGCAATCCGCTGCAGCTTGCGAAGGATCTTGCCTTCGCCGGCGCGCAGGATCTTGTCGAAGACGGACACTAGAGCGGGCTCCTTGCCTGGATCGGCGCTGGACTACTGCGAGGCGGGACACCCCACCGTACGGGCCATCGTATGCGAGGAGGCCAATCCGGTGGGAGGTGCGTCAGCACGCTATTCCCGTGTCACCCGGGAGAGGAATACCCCCTAGCCGCCCGCTCGTGGACAAAAGGGGCGCCGGCCAAGGCAGTTCGCCGCGGATGAGGACGCGGATGAGAATTCAACGGGGATCCACCAGTTCCGCCGCGAAGACGGTGCCGAGCGGCTCCGGGCCGATGTACTGCTGGCAGTTGCACGGCCGCGGCTCGTAGCGCAGCGGCTTGCGCTCCGCGTCCCAGGCGACCGGGGCCTCGACCTCCTCGTGGCAGCGGCCGGTCCGGTCGTGCTTGGCGAGGTGGTGGGTGCAGCCGCAGATCGGCTCCGGCGGCCGCTTCGCCGCCTCCAGCTCGCGCCGCTGCCGCTCGGTGGCCTGCAACAGCTCCAACTTCCGCTTGTGCCTGGTCCTGAGCACGTAGCGCAGGTTCCGCTCGACCCAGCCACCGCCGATGACCACGGCGGGGATGACCGCCCACAGCCAGCCCATGTCCTGCTCCCCCTCTGTACGGTGCGCTCAGGGTATCGCCGCCGGGGGCGGGCGTTGTCAGTGCCGCGTCCTAGGCTCGCGGGCATGACCATCGTCGCGACGCTCTCCGCCGACCAGGCTCGCCGGATCGCCCTGCGCGCCCAGGGGCTGCTCGGCGCTCCCGACCGCAGGGCCGGTGTGCGCGGCGTGCTGCGGCACCTCGGCGCGGTACAGCTGGACACCATCTCGGTACTGGCCCGCTCGCACGAGCTGGTTCCGTACGCGCGCCTCGGCGCGGTGGGGCGGGGGGCGGTCGAGTCCGCGTACTGGGGCGCCGGGAGCACCTTCGAGTACTGGTCGCACGCGGCCTGCATCCTGCCGGTGGAGGAATGGCCGCTGTTCGCCTTCCGGCGCCGCCGCTACCGCGACCGCGGCCACCTCTGGGGCCACCAGGTGGCGCCCGAGACGTACCGCCACGTGCTGGACCGGCTGCGCGCCGAGGGGCCGCTCACCTCCACCGAACTGGGCGGCGCCAAGAAGACCTCGGAGTGGTGGGACTGGTCCGACACCAAGATCGCGGTCGAGCGGGCGCTGGCCTTCGGCGACGTGGTCTGCAACGAGCGACGCGGCTGGAAACGGGTCTACGAGCTGGCCGAACAGGCCGTCCCCGCCGAGCTGTTCGGGCGGGAGCCCGCTGACGAGGAGTGCCTGCGGCGGCTGGTCGCCCAGGCCGGGGCCGCACTCGGAGTTGCCACCAGGGCCGACTTGACGGACTACCACCGGCTCAGGGCCGACCAGGTCGACTCGGTGCTGGCCGACTCCGGCCTGGTGCCGGTCGAAGTGGCGGGCTGGGACTCGCCCGCCTGGGCCGACCCGGCGGCGCTGGCGGGCGAAGGGTCGATCAGCGGCTCCGCCGCGGGGCGCGGGCGGCACCGGACGACGCTGCTCTCCCCCTTCGACTCGCTGATCTGGGACCGCGCCCGGACGGAGCGGATCTTCGGCATGGCGCACCGACTGGAGGCATACACCCCCAGACACAAGCGGGTGCACGGGTACTTCGCGATGCCGCTGCTGGCGGGCGGCCGACTGGTCGGGCGGGTGGATCCGGCCCGCGCCGGGCGGACGCTGGTGGCCCGTCAGGTCTCGCTGGACGCGCCGAAGCACGTCGAGGCGCTGGCCGGGGCGCTTCGCGAGGCCGCCGAGTGGGTGGGCTGCGACGCCGTCCGGGTCGAGACCCTGGCCGACGAGAGGCTCCGGCCCGCCCTGGAGCGGCTGCTGGAGCAGTGACCTGGAGTGCGCTCGGCGACGCGCGCCGCAACACGGCCGCGGGTCAGCCTATTTCGAGGATCTTCTCCCGCATCGCGTAGACCACGGCCTCCATCCGGGAGTGCAGCTGCAGCTTCTCCAGGATGTTGCGGACGTGGTTCTTCACGGTGTTCTCGCTGATGAACAACTCCTTGGCGATCTCCCGGTTGTTCATCCCGGTCGCCACCAGCTTGAGCACCTCCAGCTCGCGGTCGGTGAGCCGCGGGGCAGGGACCAACTCCCGGTCGTCCGAACGCCGTTGGATCATCGACTTGAACTCGGTGAGCAGCTTGGCGGCCATCGACGGGCTGATCTGCGACTGGCCGTCCGCCACCGCCCGGATCGCGGTGGCGACCTCGTCGGTGGAGATCTCCTTGAGCAGATAGCCGGTGGCCCCGGCCTTGATCGCCTCGTAGAGGTCGGCTTCCTCGTCGCTTATCGTCAGCATGATGATCTTGGCGCTGGGCACTACGTCCTTGATCGCGGTGCAGGCCTCGATCCCGCTGCGCCGGGGCATCCGGACGTCCATCAGAATGATGTCGGGCAGCAGATCGGCGGCCTTGAGAACGGCCTCGGCGCCGTCTCCGGCCTCGCCGATGACCTTGATGTCCTCCTCCTCGGCCAGCACGATCTCCAGGCCGCGGCGGAACAGCGCATGGTCGTCGACCACCAGGACCCGGATCGGTTCGGCCTGGTCCGGCGGGCACTCCCGCGGTGCGAACTCGCCCGCCCGCTCCCGGTTGCGCCCTGCACCGATGCCTCCCCCCGCACCGGGCCTGAAGTGCTCCCCCATCCGCTCCTCCCCCCTCGTCGGTCAGTGTCCGAGCCATCATTCCACGGCGGACCCGACCCACGGTCACCCTCCGGTACCGGACCGCCCAGCTGGGTGACCCCGGCGGCGGGCGCCGCCGGGGTCACCCGGACTGTCGATCTGTTCCGTTGTACCGGCGGCGGGGGCCCAGCCGCAGCCGGCTGTGAGTGCGGTTGACCGGCGCTGTGCGCTCAGTGGTCCATCGGTCAACGCCTACCGGCCGGAGTCACTCCTCGTCCGGTTCACCGATCGCGCCGCCGGCACCGCCGGCACCGCCGACGCCGCCGATCTCCCCGACGGCCGAGCCGTTGGGCTCCAGGTGGATGACGCCGTAGTGGTAGCCGTGCCGGCGGTAGACCACGCTCGGCATCCCGCTGTCCTTGTCCACGAACAGGTAGAAGTCGTGGCCGACGAGCTCCATCTCGTACAGCGCCTGATCCAGCGACATGGGCGCGGCGGGGTGCGTCTTCTCCCGGACGACGAGCGGTCCTTCGCCCTCCACCTCCAGGGATCCCATCATGGTCTTGCGGACCGCGCCGTTGGTCACGCTCCCGGCCGGCTCGGTCTCGGGGAGCGCCGCCAGTGCGGCCGTCGCCTCCGAGACGCTGACCGGAGTACGGCCACCGGTGCCGCCCTTGTGCACCCGGCGCCGATCAGCGGACTTGCGCAGCTGCGCCTCGAGCTTCGCCGAGGCCAGGTCGAGCGCGGCCCACGGGTCGGTGGCGGCGGCCTCGGCCCTGATCACCGGGCCACGGCTGCGAAGGGTGATCTCCACCCGGTCGGACCGGTCGGCCTGCCGCGGGTTGTGCTCCTTGGACACCTCGACATCCAGGCTGATCGCCTTGGTGTCGAACTTCTGGACCTTCTCCAGCTTCTCGGCCACGTGCTCGCGGAACCTCTTGGGCACCTCGGTCTTGCGGCCCTTGACGACGATGTCCACGCAGAACTCCGATCCCTTGTGCTGACGCCGATCCGGAGAGCTCACCGGATCGGGCTGAGACCCAGCCGGACCAGTCCTTCCGCCGACCCCTCGCTTCGCCGGGTCCGGCGATCGCGACTGGCCCTCACCTCACTTCCTCCCCACCAGAAACGCTTGAAACCCCTTGGAGCCTTATAGAACACCTGCTGAGGGGTTTTCGCCTCCCCAGTCGAACAAGGTAGCGGTGGGGTGTCGCCGGTCCGGCCGCTTTACCTTGTTTACCCCCTTGCGGGTGAAACATCGGTAAACGGCTGGACAACGACACCGGGGGCGTCCACCGTAAGGCCCAGTCTCCGCTCCTGGAAGCCCCCTCGGGAGGAGTCGTGACAAATCTCGTTACCGCCCGCATCGCCACCGCCACCCCGGCCGCCAACCCGGCCCTCCGGATCCTGCGCGAGCTGCTGGACCTGCTGCTCCCCGCCCACTGCGCGGGCTGCCGCACCGGATGCAGTCCGCTGTGTGCCTCCTGCCGGGCGGAGCTCCGCACCGCTCGCGCCCGCCCGGCCGGCCCGCAGCCGCCACCGCCGGGGCTGCCGCCGCTGTACGCCGCCGCACCGTACGCGGACCGGGTACGGCAGTTGCTGCTCGCCCACAAGGAGCGCGGCGCGCTCTCACTGGCCGGACCGCTCGGCGAGGCGCTCGCCGCCGCGGTCCGCGCCGCGCTCGAGCCCCCGGAGGGCGGGCTCGCGACGGGGCCGGGCGCCGGGCCCCTGCTGCTGGTGCCGATGCCCTCCGCCCGCCGGGCCGTCCGGGCCCGCGGGCACGATCCCACCCTGCGGTTGGCCCGCGCCGCGGCCCGGGAGCTGCGCCGCGCCGGGATCGCGGCTGCGGTCGCTCCGGTCCTGCGGCACCGGCGGGCCGTGGCCGACCAGTCCGGGCTCTTGGCCGCCGAACGGCGGCGGAACCTGCACGGCGCGCTGACGGTGCCCGCGCGCCTGACGGCCAGGCTCTCAGGGGGCCGGCCGGTCCTGGTGGACGACCTGGTCACCACCGGCGCGAGCCTCGCCGAAGCGGCCCGGGCCCTGCACGCGGCCGGCTGCCCGCCACTGGTCGCGGCGACCGTCGCCGCGACCATCCGCGGCACCGGCACGGGCGCGGGCACGGCCAGGCATGGTCCCGGCGGCGCCGGGGGCCGCACGGCCCGCGGCGAACCACCCGAGCCGCACGGCACCCGACCGGCCGAGCGGGACCTCGGTCCGGGAAGTTGCCCGAAAGACCCCGTCCCTCCGTAGCGCGCTGGCGCGCGGCCCCGTATCGCCGGCGTTCCGCCCGGGCCGGTACCCGCGGCGGGCTAGTCGCTCACCCCGGGTAGCCGAACGAGGTCCCGTGGTGCTGCGGCGCGGCCTCGCGCCACTGGCTGCCCTGGAGCCGGTAGATCTCGTTGTCCTTCGACACCGCCAGCACCGGCAGGGTCTGCTCGCCCGGGCGGGCCTGCGTCTGGTCACCCGAGCGGACTTCCGCGGCCGAGACCGCGATCATCGACTCGCCGCCCTGCAGCGGAGAGTCGGTGTTCTGCGAGCCGTCCGTGCCCACGTAGTGCAGCTGCTGCAGCTTGCCCGGCTCCTTGCCGAGCACCAGCAACTGGTCGGTGTCCGCCCAGGAGACCGAGGCGATCTCGCTCAGCAGCGGCGCCACCGGCCGAAGTCCGGTGATCTGCGCCTCCGGTGCGGTCGACGTGCCCGAGTGCGCCACCAGACCGACCATCAGCGTCCGCGCGCCGGAACCGTCCACCAGCACGAGCGCCACCCGCACCCCGTCCGAGGACATCCTGAGCGCCTGCACGGCGCGTCCGCCGAGTTCGCCGACCGAGACCGGGACGACCGAACGTCCGCGCACCATAAGGACCTTGGGACCCGCCGGGTTGCGGTCGACCACCCACAGATCTCCTCGCCCGTCCCAACTGGGCGAGGTGAGGCCCTGGTCGGGCCGGGCCGCGGCACTGGTGAGGACCGGGCTGCCGAGCTTCTCGTTCGGGCCGAGGCCGGCCACGAAGAGCTGCCGCTGGTCGACGCTGATCGCCGCTGCCGCAGCCCCGTCCCGCCGCACCGCGACGGCGCCGATCTGCGGCTGACCCGGCTTCGGCTGCCCCAGTTCGCCGAGCACCGGCGCGCCCTCGCCGGCGCTCTGGGTCTGCATCAACTTCCCGGCATCCGACAGGTAGTAGGCCTGCGGGGTGCTCTGCGAGCCGCCGACGGCCAGGCTGCCGGGGGCGACGGCCTGGGCCTGCGCGGCGTTCACCGAGCAGCCGCCCTTGATCCCGCCCAGGTCGAGCCGGTCGATCTGTCCCTTGCCCTGCTGGTCGAGCAGCGTGAAGTAGAGCTGACTGGCCATCTGCTGACAGAGTTTCGGCTGCCCGCCGAAGTCGGGAACGTCCACCTTGGCCGAGATCACCCGGCTGTCGTTCACCGAGACGTCGCCGACCAGCTTCGCGCCGTTGAAGGCCGAGTAGACCGCCTTGCCGAGCCAGGCCGAGGGCCCGTCGGCGAGCGCCCGGGCGGCGGCGGTCAGCGGGTCGGTCCGGCGCCGCAGATAGATCGGGTCCGGCACCAGTACCGGGCGCTGCACGCCCGCCGACGAGTCGGCGGTGGTGTAGAAGTAGCGGTGCGCGGCCCGGTAACCGTTCCTGAAGCCGGTCTGGTCCACGATCAGCCCGTCCGGCAGCTGGTCGATCCGCCACTCCCCCTTGTCCGGCCCCTCCTTCTCCTTAACGAAGGTGAACTTCTCCTGGTAGGGCTCGTTGGCCACCGACCGGTAGGTGTGCGCCGCGTCGATCTGCCCTGTCTTGGTCCCGGACACCGGGACGTCGATACTGACGTCGTCGGGCTTGGGCTCGGTGATCGTCCGGCTCGGGGACTTGACCAGTACCGTCACGCCCGCCTCCGGGTTCCACCGGTGCCGGCTGCGGGCGGCGGCGCTCAGGTACTTGGAGGCGGTGGTGTACTCGGGCTCGTCGGCGCTGGAGGCGTCCAGGAAGCCGGTCAGCAGGTTGGCCAGGTCCTCGCCCGGGTGCGGCGGCACGGGGAAGACCCGGACCTGGAGGTTCTCCGCCCCGGCCGCCTGCAGTACCTCCACCCGCTCGGACGGCCCGTCGGCGGGCATCGACACGCAGCCGGTGAGCACCGTCGCGGCCAGCCCGGCCGTCACCGACCAGCCGAGCCCGCGGGCGCCCCGACGGCCCGGTATCCGGCCGCGCCCGGTACCCGGCCCGGCGCCGGTGTCCACGCGCCCGGCCACACCGGCAGCGGCCCGTGCGGCGGTGGACCCGAGGCGCGCCTCAGCCGTCCTGCCGTCCGTTCCTGGCATGCCGCGCCCCCTCCGTGTCTCCGTCCGCGGCACCGTCCCTGTCGGCACCCTGCCCAGCCGCTCCACCGCCCGTGGCGGCGTCATCCACCGCGGCGCCGTCCGCAGGCTCGCCGCCCGCCGTGTCCTCCGCGGCCTCCGGCGCCGCCGGACGGACCAGCGGCCGGTCCACCACCACGTGAGCGCCGGTGGCACCGTACCCCGACGCGGCCGCGCGGACGTCGGAAGGGTCCGCGACCGGGGCCGAGGGCAGCTTGCCCAGCCCCGGGCCAAGGTTCAGCATCCCGCCCAGGCCGCCGCCCGGACCGTTCCCGCCGCCCTCCGGCGCCTCCGGTGCGGCGGGAGCGGCAACGGCGCCCTCCTCCGCCGCGGTCAGCGCGGTCGCACCCGCCGGACGGGTCCGCCGGTACGGGGCGCCCCGGGTGCCCAGGCCGAGGTTGTGGCGTGAGTCCTCGGGCTCCAGGCGGAACGGCGCCCGGCCGACCTCGCCGTCCCTGGTGCGGGGCAGTGTGAGCCGGAAGTGCGAGCCGCCGCCCGGCTCGCCCCAGGCCTGGAGCCAGCCGCCGTGCAGATGGGCGTCCTCGACCGCGATCGACAGACCGAGGCCGGTACCGCCGGTGGTGCGCACCCGGGACGGGTCCGCCCGCCAGAACCGGTGGAAGACCCGGGACGCCTCACCCGGCTTGAGCCCGATGCCGTAGTCCCGGACGCCGATCGCGACCGCGCCCTCGGCCGAGCCGAGCCGCACCACCACGTCCCGGCCCTCGCCGTGCTCCAGCGCGTTGACCACCAGGTTGCGCAGGATGCGCTCGATCCGCCGGGAGTCCACCTCGGCGACCACCGGGTCCTCGGCGCCCCGGATGATCACCGCGCTCCCCTTGGCCTGGGCCAGCGGGTCGGCGGCCTCCACCACCCGGGTCACGATGTCGCGCAGGTCCACCGGCTCGGCGTCCAGGATCGCGGCCCCGGCGTCGAACCGGCTGATCTCCAGCAGGTCGGCGAGCAGCGACTCGAAGCGGTCCAGCTGGTCCTGGAGCAGTTCGGCGGACCGGGCCGCCATCGGATCCAGGTCCTCGCGGCTGTCGTAGATCAGGTCGGCGGCCATCCGGACCGTGGTCAGCGGGGTGCGCAGCTCGTGCGAGACGTCCGAGACGAAGCGCCGCTGCACCCGGGAGAGCTCCTCCAGCTGGCGGATCTGCGCCTGCAGGCCGTTGGCCATCCGGTTGAAGGAGTCACCGAGACGGGCGATGTCGTCCGTCCCGGTCACCTTCATCCGCTCCTCCAGGTGCCCGGCGGCGACCCGCTCGGAGATCCCGGCGGCCATCCGGACCGGGGTGACGACCTGGCGGACGACCAGCCAGGCGATCCCGCCGAGCAGGATCACCACGAACACACCGGCGGTCGCCAGGGTGCCGGTGACCAGGCCGAGGGTCTTGGTCTCCTGGCCGAAGGAGAACACGTAGTACAGCTGGTAGGGCAGGCCGTCCGGACCGGTGAACTGCTTGCCGATGACCAGGCCGGGCTCGCGGTAGACCGGGCCGCCGTCGCCCCGCTGGATGTCGGTGACCTTCTCGTGCGCGACGGAGGGATCGCCGGCCACGTCCTTGCGCAGCTGGTCGGGGATGCTGCTTGGCAGGATGTTGCCGGAGTACCAGGCACCGCGCAGGCCGGCGCTCGGGGCGGTCTCCTCCTTGTCGCTGTTCGGCACCAGGGCGACCACCGAGTAGACGCCGCTGCCGCCGCTGGCGAGGTCGGAGACCTGCTTGATCAGCCAGGTGCTGAGCTCGTCGGCGTTCGACTCGCCGCCGCCGCTCCCGGCCTTCGCCTGCTGGTTGATGGCCTCGTTGATCTTCTCCTGCTCGATCTGGAAGCCACCGATGGCCTGGCCCTTGGCCGAGTGCTTCTTGGCGTCCAACAGCCCGGTGCGGACCTGGGCCACCACCACCACGCCCAGCACCAGCACCACGGCCAGCGAGAGCAGCAGGGTCGTCGCGACCACCCGGACCTGGATGGACCGGCGGTACAGCGCCGCCAGGCGGTGCAGCGGGCGGCGGAACTGACGCGCCACCAGCGCCAGCAGGGCCACGGGACCGCGCTTGGGCCCGCGGCCCTGGACGGTCGAGCTCAGCACGGCCCCGCGGACAGCGGCATCCCCGTCGGCGGCGGAGCCCGACGGGGTGTCGTCAGCGTCGTACGTCACGTCAGCTGGGCCCGGCCTTGTATCCGACGCCACGCACGGTCACCACGATCTCGGGCCGCTCGGGGTCCTTCTCGATCTTGGAGCGCAGACGCTGCACATGGACGTTGACCAGCCGGGTGTCGGCGGCGTGCCGGTAGCCCCAGACCTGCTCCAGCAGCACCTCGCGGGTGAACACCTGCCACGGCTTGCGGGCGAGCGCGACCAGCAGGTCGAACTCCAGCGGGGTCAGCGGGATGCCCCGGCCCTCCCGCTTGACCGAGTGGCCGGCCACGTCGATCACCAGGTCGCCGATGGTCAGCTGCTCGGGGGTGGGCTCCTCGGCGCGGCGGAGCCGGGCACGCACCCGGGCCACCAGCTCCTTGGGCTTGAACGGCTTGGTGACGTAGTCGTCGGCGCCGGACTCCAGGCCCACCACGACGTCCACCGTGTCGGTCTTCGCCGTCAGCATGACGATCGGCACGCCGGACTCCGAACGGATCTGCCGGCAGACGTCGATGCCGTCCCGGCCGGGCAGCATCAGGTCGAGGAGCACCAGATCGGGCTTGGTCTCCCGGAACACGGCTAGCGCCTTGTCCCCATCCGCGACGAAAAACGGTTCAAAACCCTCACCACGCAGCACGATGCCGAGCATCTCGGCCAGTGCGGTGTCGTCATCAACGACGAGGACGCGTCCCTTCATGCGTCCATCCTCTCATTACGGGATTGTGACCTGCCGCACAGCCGTGCCATTTCGGCGTGGAGCATACTGCCAACTCGGTCATAACGTCGCAAAGTTCGCAGCTCGGCCTGGTTGCTCGAGCCGCTGCCGATCAGCAATGGGAACACCTCTGGGGCCCGTCGCACCACCATGGCACGATGGGCGGCACAAGGGCACCACTCGGCGATCACCACGAGCGCCCGCGATGTTCCGTAGAGCCGCCACGAGGAGCGTTGATGACCGACAACCCGGGCTGGGCACCGCCCGGCTCGCCCGAGCCACCCCGTGAGGCCGCCGGGCCGTCGGCAACCCCCTCGACACCGGCCCCGGAGGGCGCAGCGCCCCGTGAGGCCGCCGGGCCGCCGGCACCCGCCCCCGGGCCGGACACGCCCCGGAGCGGGCCGCAGGACGCGCCGCCGCAGGGCTGGAGCGCCCCGGGCCCGCACCACGGCTACGGCACGGCGCCGGGCCCCCAGCCCGGCTGGAACGGGCACCCCGGCTGGGGCGGACAGCCCGGCTGGAACGGGCAACCGGGCCCCGGCGGATTCCACCCCGGCTGGGGCGCGCCGCCGAGCCCCAAGCCCGGAGTCATCCCGCTGCGCCCCCTCGCCTTCGGCGAGATCCTGGACGGCGCCGTCACCACCGTGCGCCGCCACTGGCGCACGGCCCTCGGCCTCTCCTTCGGCGTCGCCGCCGTGGAGCAGACCCTCTCCGCGCTCGCCCGCTGGTGGGCGTACGAGAGCCCGCACACCGCGGGCCCGGTCGTCGCCCTGTTCGCCACCTACCCGGTGAACTTCGTACTGGGCATCATCGCGGCCGGCCTGCTCACCATGGTGGTCAGCAAGGCCGTCCTGGGCCGCCCGACCACCCTGGGCGAGGTGTGGGGGGACGCCAGGCCGCAGCTGCTGAAGCTGGCCGGAGTGACCTTCCTGACCAGTCTGATCATCGGCGGGGTCTTCCTGGTGGCCTGCGCGCCGCTGATAGCCGTGCTGATCGCCGGCGACCCCGGCCCGGAGCTGGTCGCGCTCACCTTCCTGCCGATCCTGGCGGCCGTCCCGGTCGCGCTCTGGCTCGGTATCCAGCTCAACTTCTCGGCCCCCGCCCTGATGCTGGAGAAGCAGGGCGTGAGGACCGCCCTCGCGCGCTCCCGACGGCTCGTCAAGGGCTCCTGGTGGCGGGTCTTCGGCATCACCCTGCTCAGCCAGATCGTGGTCGGCATCCTCAGCTCGGTGATCGCGATGCCGTTCATCGTCATCGGCATGGTCCTGAGCCCCGATGACCCGACCTCGGCCGGCAGCCCGTTCGGCCAACTGGCCGGCGGGCCGCCCGCGATGCTGGCCAGCGTCGCCGTCGGCGGCACCCTGGTCGCCACCATCACCATCCCGGTGCTGGCCGCCGTCAACGTCCTGCTCTACATCGACCAGCGGATCCGCCGCGAGGCCCTGGACATCGGACTGGCCCGCGCCGCCGGCGTGCCGGAGTTCGGCGGCACCGCTCCGACCGGCCCGCAGGGCTCGACCGCTCCGGGCGGACCGCAGAGGATCTGACGAAGATGGCCTTCTGGGGGGATGGGGCGCTGCTCGCGGGCGGCGCCCCGGTCACCGTCCCGCGCAATCCGGCCCGCGACGACGCCCGCCGGGAACTCCTCAACCCCGTCTACCACCAGCACGACCCGAGCCTGGTCCAGCGGCTGATGACCTGGATCCAGGACCAGCTCGACCGCGCCCTGTCCAGCCTCGGCTCGATGGGCGGCAACGGTGTCACCGGCCTGGTCTTCTTCCTGGTGGTGGCCGCGCTGATCGGCGCCGCCCTGTGGTGGCGCCTGGGCGCCCCCCGCCGCCAGGCCCACAGCGCCGCGGCCCTGTTCGCCGCCGACGGACCACGCACCGCCGCCCAGCACCGCAGCGCCGCCGCCGCGCACGCCGCCGCGGGCGAGTGGTCCGCCGCAGTCCGGGAGCAGATGCGCGCCCTGGTCCGGGCCATGGAGGAGCGCACCGTCCTCGACGTCCGCCCCGGGCGCACCGCCGACGAGGCCGCCGCCGAAGCGGGCCGCGCGCTGCCCGACCACGCCGCCGCGCTCACCGCCGCCGCCCACGCCTTCGACGACATCGCCTACGGGGACAGGATCGCCGACCAGGCCGCCTACCAGTCGCTGCTCGACCTCGACCGGGCCCTGCAGCGGACCACGCCCGTCCTCACCCCGACCGCCGCGCCGGCCCCCGCGCCGACGGCCGCCCCGACCGGCGGAGGCACCGCATGACGCTCACCGCCACCCGCCCCGAGCCCGCCACCAGCATCTCCCCGACCCGTCGCCAACTATGGCTCCGCTCACGCTGGTTCCTGCTCTTCGCCGTTCTGCTGCTGCTCGTCGGCCTGCTGGTCGCCGGTCTCGGCGGCTCGCCGCAGTACCCACCACTGGACCCGCGCTCCCCCGACCGGGACGGCGCCCGCGCCGTCGTCCACCTGCTGGAGAACCAGGGCCTGACGACCCGTACGGTGGACACCGAGGAGGCCCTGGCCGCCGCGCTCGCCGAACCCGGCAGCACCGTGGTCCTCCCCGAACCCGACCTGCTGTCCCTCACCCAGCTGCGCCGACTGGCCCAGGTCCGCCGCGGCAGCGACAGCCGCTTGGTGCTGATCTCCCCCGAGGCCCCGTCACTTTCCGTCTTCGCGCCCGGCATCACCGTGGCCACCACCCCGGGCGGCATCCCGAAGAGCGCCGGCTCCACCGGCGTCCCCGCTGAGTGCCGCCTCCCCGAGGCCGTACTGGCCGGCCACGCCGAGCTCGGCGGCCTGCTCTACCAGCCCGGCGCCGACGACACCGGTTGCTACCCCAGGTCCGGCGGCTACCCGCTGGTCCGGCACACCGACCCCGGCTTCCGCGAACTCGTCGTCCTCGGCTCCGGACGCCTGCTGAGCAACGAACGCCTCGCCGAGGACGGCAACGCCGCCCTCGGTCTGGGCCTGCTCGGCTCCCACCGGCAACTCGTCTGGTACCTCCCCGACTACACCGCCCCGGCCTCCGGCGCACCCGCCCGGGCTCAGCGCACGCTCACCGACTACATCCCCGAGGGCTGGAGCTGGGCCGGACTCCAACTCGCCCTCGCCGCAATGCTCGCCGCCTTCTGGCGCGGCCGCCGCCTGGGACCTGTGGTCACCGAGAACCTCCCCGCGGTTGTCCGCGCCTCCGAGACCACCGAGGGCCGGGCCCGCCTCTACCAACGCGCCAGGGCCCGCGGCCGCGCCGCCGACGCCCTGCGCCAGGCCACCCGGCACCGGCTCGCCCCGGTGCTGGGCGTACCGCTCACCGCGGGGGAGGCCGACCCCGTCGCACTCTGTGCCGCCGTCGCCGACCGCTGCGGCCACAACGCCGCCGAGGTCCACGAGCTGCTGTACGGCACCCCACCCACCGACGACGCCGCCCTGGTGCGGTTCATCGACGCCCTCGACGCCCTGGAAAGGCAGGTACGACAGCCGTGACCGAACAGGTCTCCACGACCCCGGCAGCCCCGGCCGACAGCCCCGACGACCCGCGCGCCGCGCTCACCGCCCTGCGCACCGAGATCGCCAAGGCAGTGGTCGGCCAGGACGCCGCCGTCACCGGGCTGGTCGTCGCCTTGCTCTGCGGCGGCCACGTACTGCTCGAAGGCGTCCCCGGGGTGGCCAAGACCCTGCTGGTCCGCACCCTGTCCACCGCACTCAGCCTGGAGACCAAGCGGATCCAGTTCACCCCGGACCTGATGCCCGGCGACGTCACCGGCTCGCTGGTCTACGACGCCCGCACCGCCGAGTTCTCCTTCCAGCCGGGACCGGTCTTCACCAACCTGCTGCTCGCGGACGAGATCAACCGCACTCCGCCCAAGACCCAGTCCTCCCTGCTGGAGGCCATGGAGGAGCGACAGGTCACCGTGGACGGCGAACCGCGCCGCCTGCCCACCCCGTTCCTGGTCGCCGCCACCCAGAACCCGGTCGAGTACGAGGGCACCTACCCCCTCCCCGAGGCCCAGCTGGACCGCTTCCTGCTCAAGCTGGTCCTCCCGCTACCCGACCGCGACCAGGAGTTCCAGGTCCTCAGCAAGCACGCGGCCGGCTTCGATCCCCGCGACCTGGCCGCCGCCGGCATCCGCCCGGTCGCCGGCCCCGCCGACCTCGCCGCCGCTCAGGCGCAGATCGCGAAGCTCACCGTCTCGCCCGAGGTACTCGCCTACATCGTGGACATCTGCCGGGCCACCCGGCAGTCCCCCTCGCTCTCCATCGGCGTCTCCCCGCGCGGCGCCACCGCCCTGCTGAACACCTCCCGCGCCTGGGCCTGGCTGGCCGGCCGCGACTACGTCACCCCCGACGACGTCAAGGCCCTCGCCCTGCCCACCCTGCGGCACCGCATCCAGCTGCGCGCCGAGGCCGAGATGGAGGGCGTCACCGCCGACTCGGTCATCCAGGCCGTCCTCGCCCAGACCCCCGCACCGCGCTGACGTCCGTCACCTACTGGCATCACCAAGGGAGTTCGCTTCATGGCCCTGACCGGCCGCACCGCCCTGCTCGCCGCGCTCGGCGCGCTCGTCGTGGGCCTGCTGCTGCCCTCCTGGGCGGGAATCGGCGCGGTCACCCTGCCCGTACTCCTCGGCGTCCTGGCCGACCTGGCGCTCGCCGCTCCGGTCCGCACCCTGCGGTTCGACCGGAGCGGCGACACCGCCGTCCGGCTCGGCGAGGGCGCCACCGTCGAACTGACCGTCACCAACCCGTCCGGGCGCCGGCTGCGGGCCCAACTCCGCGACGCCTGGCCGCCGTCCGCCTGGCAGCCCGGCACCGCCGTCCAGGGCTCCCGGCACACCCTCACCATCCCGGCCGGGGAACGCCGCCGCCTCACCACCCGGCTCGCCCCCACCCGCCGCGGCGACCACCACGCCCACCGGGTGACCGTACGCTCCCTCGGGCCGCTCGGCCTCGCCGGACGCCAGGGCTCCCACCACGTCCCCTGGACGATCCGCGCCCTGCCGCCCTTCACCAGCCGCAAGCACCTGCCCTCCCGGCTCGCCCGGCTGCGCGAACTCGACGGCCGCACCTCGGTACTGGCACGCGGTCAGGGCACAGAGTTCGACTCGCTGCGCGAGTACCTGCCCGGCGACGACGTCCGCTCCATCGACTGGCGGGCCAGCGCCCGCCGCAACACGGTCGCCGTTCGCACCTGGCGACCCGAACGCGACCGGCACATCCTGATCATCCTCGACACCGGCCGCACCTCCGCAGGACGCGTCGGCGACGCCCCCCGGCTGGACGCCGCCCTCGACGCCGCCCTGCTGCTCACCGCCCTCGCCACCCGGGCCGGCGACCGTGTCGACCTGCTCGCCCACGACCTGCGCCGGCGCGGCAGCGTCGTCGGCCGCTCCCCGAACGAGATCCTGCCCGCCTTCACCAACGCCATGGCCTGCCTCGAACCCGCACTGCTCGAGACCGACATGCGCGCGCTCACCGCGACCGCGCTGCGGATGGCCCCGCACCGCTCATTGATCGTGCTGCTCACCGGCCTCGACGCCCGCCCGGTCGAGGAGGGGCTGCTGCCCCATCTCCCGCTGCTGACCCGGCGTCACGAGGTCGTACTGGCCTCCGTCGCCGACCCCCGCCTGGACGAGCTGGCCGCCGCCCGCGGCACCGTCCGGGACGTGTACCACGCGGCCGCCGCTGAACAGACCCGCGCCGATCGCCGCCGCACCGCGGAGCGCCTGCCCCGGCACGGCGTCACCGTCCTGGACGCCCCGCCGACCGCCCTCCCCCCGGCCCTCGCCGACGCCTATCTGGCGCTCAAGGCCGCCGGACGGCTGTAGACCGGTCGAGGAGGACCGCCCGGGGACGAGTACCCCGGGCTACACCGCGACTCCACCGACCGACGGCGTCCGGTACTCCGAGTCCAGCAGCGACCACATCTCCAGGTCCCGCCGGCCGTCGTGGAAGCGGAACACCTGCCGCAACAACCCCTCGCGGGTCATTCCCAGCCGCCTGGCCACCGCGATGCTCCTCAGGTTCGCCGGCTCGGTACGCCACTCCACCCGAGCCATCCCCCGCTCCTCGAAGGCCCACTCGACCATCCGCCGCACCCCCGCCGTCACCAGCCCCCGTCCCTCCGCCTCCGGTGCCAGCCAGGCCCCCACTTCGCAGACCCCGGCCCGCGCCCTGAAGGCCTGGAACACCACCCCGCCCACCAACTCCCCGTCCAGCCAGATGCCGTAGATCCGGCCCTCGTCCCGTGCCTGCTCCTCGGCGCAGTGCTTCAGCCAGCGCCGCGCGCCGTCCACGTCAGTGATGCTGGTGGCCCACGGGATCCAGGGCGCCAGATGCTCGCGCGCCCGCACTATGAACGCGAAGAACTCCGCAGCCCGCCAGGGCTCCAGGGCACGCAGCTCCGCGCCGGACGCAAGAGGGTAGCTGAGCATCACAGACTCCAAGTCCACGGATTTCACGGTGTCCCGGACATCCAACACCGCCGGCCCTGTCCGCGTCCTCGCCCGCCGGCCCGATCCCGGATCTGCCCGGAAATGCGGAAAGCCCCTCCCGGTATCCCCGGGAGGGGCTTTCACTAAAAATTGTTCGGCGGCGTCCTACTCTCCCACAGGGTCCCCCCTGC
>NZ_BAAATR010000009.1:0-217663 GCF_039533515.1 Kitasatospora cystarginea
TACCGCTGCCTGCCCGGCCACGGCGTCACCAACGCCGCGGCCCTCGACGACGCCGGGCTCGCCCCGTGGATCCGCACGCCCGGACAACTCGCCCCGCGGCTGCGCGAGGCACTCCGCGCCACCCCGGCCCGCCCGGCGGAGGCCGCCGTCCCCGCGGACCACGTGATAGCCGCCCTGGCGGGCGCGACCGTGGCCGCACCGGGCGACCGCGCCGCCGCAGAGCCGGTGCACCACCTCGAGAACACCCGGGAGCTGGCCTCGTGAGCAACCTGATCGACCCCGTGGCCAAGGCCCTGGCCGTCTCCGGTGTGCTGGCGGCCGGCTCCCTGGCGGTCGCCCACGCCGCGCCCGCGCTCAGCGCCCTCAACGCCGTACGGCCCTGGCTCACCCCCGAGTTGTGCGGGTACGGGGACACCGACCATGTCGCCCTGACCTTCGACGACGGCCCCGACCCGGCCTCGACTCCCCACTTCCTGGCGGAACTGGACAGGGCGGGCGTCCGGGCGACCTTCTTCCTGCTCGGCCGGATGCTGGTCCGCGATCCGGGCCTCGGCCGTGAACTGGTCGCGGCGGGCCACGAGATCGCCGTGCACGGCTACCAGCACCGCTGCCTGCTGGCCCGCACGCCGAGCGCCGTCCGCGACGACATCGCCCGGGCCCGCGACGTGATCGCGGATCTGACGGGCACTCAACCCGCTTGGTACCGGCCGCCGTACGGTGTCCTGACCGCCGGAGCCCTGGCCACCGCCCGGGAGTTGGGGCTCACCCCCGTCCTGTGGAGCACCTGGGGCCGCGACTGGACCGCCACCGCCACCCCGGACTCGGTCCACCGCACGGTCACCCGCCGACTGGCCGGCGGCGGCACCGTCCTCCTCCACGACACCGACTGCACCGCCGCCCCCGGTTCCTGGCGTTCCGCCCTCGGTGCCCTCCCCCGCCTCGTCGACACCTGCCGCGCCCGGGGGCTGCGCCTGGGCCCGCTGCGCGAGCACCGCGCCACGGCCGTGGCCCCGGCGTGACCGCTCCGGCCGGTCGAAGTCACGGACACGGACTGGCTCCCGGTGCTACCGTCCGGATCCATGATCACTCGTAGGGAGGACGGGTACCAGGTCGACACCGACCCGGAGCGCCTCGACAAGGACCTGGTCCACCACTGGCTGTCGACCGACGCGTTCTGGGCGCTCGGCCGCTCCCGCGAGACGGTCGAGCGGTCCGTCCGGGCCTCGGTCAACTTCGGTGTCTACGCGGCCCACGGCTCGCAGGTCGGCTACGCCCGGGTGGTCACCGACCTGGCCACCTTCGCCTGGCTCTGCGACGTCTACATCGACCGCGACCACCGGGGCCTGGGCCTCGGCACCTGGCTGGCGGCCGCCGTCCGCGACCACCTCGCCCCCTACGCGCTCAAACGCGTGCTGCTGTCGACCGTCGACGCCCACGAGGTCTACGCCAGGGTCGGCTTCGTCCCGTTCCCCGATCCCGAGAAGCTGATGATCATGAGCTTCGCGCCCTGAGCTCCTCGCAGGGCTGCTCTCCCCAGGGGCCCGCGTCCAGGGTGGAACGGTGGCCGACGGGCCGGCCCGCGCTCAGCGGTACTCGCGCAGCCGGGGCCGGACGGCGAGCACGGTCAGTGCCAGGGCGGCGGCCAGCAGCACCCCGCCGCCGACGGCGAGGCCGGCGCCGAGGTCGCGGTCGGTGGCGGCCACGGCGCCCTCGAAGGACTTCTGGTTGATCGCGATGACCCCGTCCAGCGCGTCGGAGAGCAGGCCGAAGTCGGCGTTGGACTGACCTGGCGCGCTGCCGGTGTCGTAGGTGACCGCCTCCTTCAGCCGCCCCTGGACGGACAGTTGGCGGATCTCCCGGTCGTCCCGCTGGTACTGGTGGTAGTCGGTCAGCACCTTCTCCGCCGCCTCCCCCTCGCCGGGGAAGGTGATGTTGCGCAGTTCGTCGCCGAGGAAGCCGTCGAAGGGCACGGTGCCGTGCGGGTCTGCCCGGTGGGAGTCGACCGCCTGGGCCAGCCGGAGGTCGTACTCGGCGAGGGTGGAGCCGCCGACGCGGGCCATGGACTGGCTCTTGTCGCGGTAGGTCTGCTCGTACGCGGCGGCGCGGGTCGGGTCGGTGAGGTAGCGGCTCTCATCGGCGTTCATGTCGTAGGCGACGGCGCGGGCGCGGCTGAGCGCGATCACCGAGTCGTACGCGTTGCTCTTGGCCACCACCAGGTTGCGGTCGGCGGTGCCCGCGAGGGTGTAGCCGGCGGCGACGGCCACGACGGTGAGCAGGGTGACGCCGGCCAGGGCCGGATTGAGGACCCGGCGGAACCGGACGGCGAGCGTGCGCTGCAGCAGGACCAGGGCGGCGACGGCCGCCAGTCCGGCCGCGAGCAGCCACCAGCGTCCGGCGGCGAGGTCGGCGCGCCGGCTGGCGTAGACGCGGTCGACGATGGTGGCGTTGTCCGAACTCACCCGGTCCGCGGCGGGCAGGAGTTGCTGCCGCAGCAGGTCGGTGGCCTGGCGGTAGGCGGCGAGCGCGTCGGGCGAGGGGCGGCCGGCCGGGGCGTGGGCCTGCTCCTCCAGCAGCCGGGCTCGCGCGACCAGGCTCTCGTACTGGCCGAGGTCGTCGATGACGGTGTGGACGGCCTGCTCGCCGGCGGGGTCCCCGGCGGCGGCCTCGGTGGCGCGCTGGAGGTCCGAGTCGGCCTGGACGCGGCGCTGCTCGTAGGTCTGCTGGGTCTCGGCGCGCAGCTTGGCGTAGTCGGGGTCGGCGCCGGCCAGCAGCAGGTTGGCGGCCTGGGCGTCCATGTCGGCGAGCGCGAAGTAGAGGTCGGCGGCGCGGACGGCCTGCGGGGCCTTGTCGTGGCCGATGGTGTCGGTGCCGGTGCGGGCGCCGTCGAGGACGGTGGCGGCGATGGCGCCTGCAGTGATGAGGGCGGCGAGGCAGAGCGCGGTGAGGGCCCGGACCAGCCGTGGGGTGGTCCAGGAACCCGGCTTCCGGGCAGTGGACTTGAGCACTTCGACGAGCCCGGTCAGGCCTCGCGGGACCGACCGCGGCGGTGAGGTTTCCACGGCCGGTCCCGGAGGTGCTCCATGCGCTTCGGCTGAGGTGCGTGGGACGCGCGGTGCGGGTATCGGACCGGGCTGGCCGTCGTCCGCCGCCCCCGGCGGACTGGTCTCCCCTGCCGGCTTGACCGGTCTGCCCGATACACCCGCTGCCATCGCCGCGCGTCCCCTCCCCATCACCTGGCCGCCGGCTGTCGAACGGTGAAGCTCATCACCGGCGGTGGTCGCGGCCTGTCTCTCCCCCGAGGAACAGCCGCGTCCGTACCGCTGACGCTACGGCGTGCGGAGCCCATACTCGCGCTCCCTGACGCGCCTTTGGCACCTCCGGGACCGATCTTGACACCTTGTTAACGGGCGGCTGGTCCGGGGCGCGGGGAGCCGTGTGGCGGCCGGTGCGCGAGGCCGTACGACGGGCCGGGCCGAGGTGCGAGGTCTGCTCCGCGCGGGCCCGGCGCGTCGGCCGCACACCCGTCCTCGCGCCTCGGCTCCGCGTGCCCTGGACCGGCTACCCGTCAGGGTTCGAAGCGGTAGCCGATGCCCGGTTCGGTGATCAGGTGACGGGGGCGGGTGGGGTTGGGTTCGAGCTTGCGGCGCAGGGCGGCGAGGTAGACGCGCAGGTAGTTGCCGTGCTCCTCGGCCTGCGGGCCCCAGACCTCGCGCAGGATCTGGCGGCCGGGCACCAGCCGGCCCGGGGTGGCGAGCAGCAGGGTCAGGATCTTCCATTCGGTCGGGGTGAGCCGGACCGGTCCGTCCGGGCCGGTCACGGTGCCCGCGGGCATGTCGACCACGTGCCTGCCGATGGTGACCGTGCTCGGGGCGTCCTCGCTGCCGGGCCGGCGCAGCACGGCGCGCAGCCGGGCGAACAGTTCGTCCATGACGAACGGTTTCGTCAGGTAGTCGTCGGCGCCCGCGTCGAGGGCGCTCACCATGTCGGTGGTGGTGCTCCGGCCGGACAGCACGATGATCGGCACCGAGCTCCAGGCGCGCAGGCCGCGGATGATGTCCATCCCGTCCAGGTCGGGCAGGCCGAGGTCGAGCAGGACCGCGTCGGGGGCCAGGCGTCCGGCGGACTCCAGTGCTTCGGCGCCGGTCGCGGCGGTGAGGACGGCGTAGTCGCGGGCGTGCAGGTTGATCCGCAGTGCGCGCAGCAGCTGGGGTTCGTCGTCCACGACCAGGATGTGGTTCATGGCTGGGGTTCTCCCGTTCCGGCGGCAGGCAGGGTGAGGAGCATGGTGGTACCGCCACCGGGGGTGTCCTCGACCTCCAGGGTTCCGCCCATGGCCTCTGCGAGGCCGCGGGAGAGCGCCAGGCCGAGGCCCACGCCGGTGGTGTTGTCGGTGTCGCCGAGGCGCTGGAAGGGCAGGAAGACCCGGTCGCGGTCCTCGGGTGCGATGCCCGGGCCGCGGTCGACGATCCGGACCTCCACCCGGTCCTGGTAGGCGGAGGCGGCGACCAGAACGGGCGCGCCGGGGGCGTTGTGGCGCAGCGCGTTGGTGATCACGTTGGCCAGGACGCGCTCCAGCAGCGGCGGGTCGGCCAGGACGGGCGGTGCGGTGTCCAGGTCGAGCGGCTGGACGGGGGCGTCCGGGTCGGACAGGGAGTCCAGCGCTCGGGGCAGGACCTCCTCCAGGTGGGTGGGCGCCAGGTGGAGGGTGAGCGCGCCGGCCTGGAGCCGGCTCATGTCGAGCAGGTTGTCCACCAGGCGGGTGAGTTTGACCAGGGAGGCGTCCGCCATGCTGAGGAGTTCGGCCTCGTCCTCCGGGGAGAACTCGACGTCGGGGCTGCGCAGCGAGCCGATCGAGGCGAGTGCGGCGGCGAGCGGGGTGCGGAGGTCGTGGCTGACGGCGGCGAGCAGGGCGGTGCGCATCCGGTCGGCGGCCTTGATCGGTTCGACCTCGGCGGCGGCGGTGGCCAGCCGGTCGCGTTCCAGGGCGGCGGCGACATGGGCGGCGAAGGCGGTGAGCACCCGCTGGTCGGCGGCCGGGAGCCGGCGGCCGGTCAGTATCATCACCGCGTCCTTGCCGACCGCGATCTCGGTGATCGCGGGGCTCTCGGCCAAGCCCGCCTCCGTCTCGGCATCGCTTCGGGCCAGTACCTCGCCGCCGGCCCGGTCGAGCAGCGCCACCGAGTCCATCCCGAAGGCCGTCCTGGACTTCTCCAGCAGCGCGGGCACCGCGTCGGCGCCGCGCAGCACGCTGCCGGCCAGGGTGGACAGGGTCTCCGCCTCTGCGGTGGCGCGGGCCGCCCGTGAGGTGAGTCTGGCGGCGTGGTCGACCACGGTGGAGACCGTGAGTGCGACGGCCGCGAAGACCAGCAGCGCTATGACGTTGTTGGGCTCGCCGATGGTGAAGGTGTGGATGGGCGGGATGAAGAAGTAGTTGAGCAGCAGCGAGGCGACCAGCGAGGCGACCAGTGCGGAGACCGCGCCGCCGAGCAACGCGACCGCCACGACGCCGAGTTGGAAGATGAGCGCGTCGGTGGTGAGGTTCACCTGGCTGTGGAACTGGGAGAGCACGAAGGTCAGCAGGCTGGGCACCGCCAGGCCCGAGGCGAAGCCGGCGACGGTGCGCCGCCTGGAGTGGCGCCGGCCGAGCGAGGGCAGCCTGCCGCGGCCGGTGAACTCGTGGGTGACCATGTGGACGTCGATGTCCTCGGAGGCGTCCACGGTGGTCTGTCCGTTCCCCGGTCCGGTGAGGAAGCGGTTGATCCGGCCGCGGCGGCTGGTGCCGAGGACCAGCTGGGTGGCGTCCCGGCCGCGGGCGAAGGCGAGCAGCGCGGTGGGGATGTCGTCGCCGACCACAACGTGGTAGCTGCCGCCGAGGGTCTCCACCAGTTGTCTCTGCTGGGCCAGTGCCCCGGGTGAGGCGCCGGCCAGGCCGTCGCTCCTGGTGACGTGTACGGCGAGCAGCTCGCCGCCGGCGGTGCGGTCGGCGATCCGGGCGGCGCGGCGGATCAGGGTCTCGCCCTCGGGCCCGCCGGTGAGGGCGACCACGACGCGTTCCCGGGTCTCCCAGACCCGGTCGATGTTGTGGCTGGCCCGGTAGTCGCGCAGGCCCTCGTCCACCCGTCCGGCGACCCAGAGCAGGGCGAGTTCGCGCAGCGCGGTCAGGTTGCCGACCCGGAAGTAGTTGGAGAGCGCGGCGTCCACCTTCTCCGCCTTGTAGACGTTGCCGTGCGCCATCCGGCGGCGCAGTGCCTGCGGGGCCATGTCGACCAGTTCGATCTGGTCGGCGCGGCGGACCACCTCGTCGGGGACGGTCTCCCGCTGCGGGATGCCGGTGATCTTCTGGACCACGTCGTTGAGCGATTCCAGGTGCTGGATGTTGACGGTGGTGATGACGTCGATGCCGGCGTTCAGCAGGTCGTCGATGTCCTGCCAGCGCTTGGCGTTGCGCCCGCCGGGGATGTTGGTGTGGGCCAGCTCGTCCACCAGGACCAGGGTCGGCCTGCGCGCGAGCACCGCCTCCAGGTCCATCTCCTGGAACTCGGTCTCCCGGTAGGTGCGGCTCAGTCGCGGGATGAGCTCCAGCCCGTCCAGCATGTTCTCGGTGTGCCGGCGCCCGTGGCACTCGATGTACCCGACCGCCACGTCCGCCCCGCGGTCCCGCCGTCTGCGCGCCTCGTCCAGCATCCGGTACGTCTTGCCGACACCGGGTGCCGAGCCGAGGTACACCCTCAACTGCCCACGGCGGACGGGAGTGCCGGGGTTGAGGTCACGGGACATGAGCGCTGCTCTTTCCATACGGAGGGTGTGCCCGGCCCCGGAGAGGGCCGGGCACACAAGCGGATAGCACACGAGCGGGTACACGGGCGACCGACCCGGGTGCGGGGCGTGGCCCCCGTACCCGGGTCGGTCGGTCACCGATTTGTGGGTGACATTGTCACTTCTCTTCGCTCAACGCCTTGTTGAGCAGGACGACGTTGACTCCACTCTGGCCGAGGAACCCGAGGGAACGGCCGTCGGTGTACTTGTCGATCAGGTGGTTGAGGGTGTCGGCGGACAGGCCGCGGGCCTTGGCGACGCGGTTGACCTGCTCCTTGGCGTAGGCGACCGAGATGTGCGGGTCGAGGCCGGAGCCGGAGGCGGTCAGCGCGTCCACCGGGACGGTGGCCGGGTCGACGCCGTCGAAGGCCGCGACCGACGACCGGCGGTCCTCGACCGCCTTCAGCAGGTCGGCGCTGTTGGGGCCGAGGTTGCTGGCGCCGGAGCTCTTGGCGTCGTAGCCGGTACCCGCGGCGGAGGGGCGCGGCTGGAACCACTTGGGGTCCGGCTGGGCCTGCTCGTTGGGGTCGTCGGGGTTCTTCTTGGGGAGGTTGTAGTTCTGGCCGAGCAGGCTGGAGCCGATCTCCTTGCCGTCGGAGCTGACGATGGAACCGTTGGCCTTGTCGGCGAAGGCGACCTGGCTGATCCCGGTGACCAGCAGCGGGTAGGCGATGCCGAGGATCACGGTCATCACCAGCAGCATCCGCAGCGCGGTCGCGTGCGTACGCACGGCGGTGGGCAGTGGCTTGGACATTTCCTGCTTCTCTCAGCTCAGGCCGGGGATGAACTGCACGACGAGGTCGATCAGCTTGATCCCGATGAACGGGACGATCAGACCGCCGATGCCGTAGACCCCGATGTTCCGGGCCAGCAGCGAACTCGCGTCGGCCGGACGGTACTTCACACCCCTCAGGGCGAGCGGGATCAGCCCGATGATGACCAGCGCGTTGAAGATGATCGCCGAGGTGATCGCCGAGGTCGGGCTGTGCAGCCCCATGATGTTCAGGTGCTTCAGACCGGGGTACACGCCGGCGAACATCGCGGGGATGATCGCGAAGTACTTGGCGACGTCGTTGGCGATCGAGAAGGTGGTGAGCGCACCACGGGTGATCAGCAGCTGCTTGCCGATCTCGACGATCTCGATCAGCTTGGTCGGGTTGGAGTCCAGGTCGACCATGTTGCCGGCCTCCTTGGCCGCCATGGTGCCGGTGTTCATCGCGACACCGACGTCGGCCTGGGCCAGCGCGGGGGCGTCGTTGGTGCCGTCGCCGGTCATCGCGACCAGCTTGCCGCCCTCCTGCTCCTTCTTGATCAGGGCCATCTTGTCCTCGGGGGTGGCCTCGGCGAGGAAGTCGTCCACGCCGGCCTCGTCCGCGATCGCCTTGGCGGTCAGCGGGTTGTCACCCGTGATCATGATGGTCTTGATGCCCATCCGGCGGAGCTCGTCGAAGCGCTCCCTCATGCCGTCCTTGACGACGTCCTTGAGGTAGATGACGCCGAGCGCGCGGGGGTTGGCCTCCCCGATCCGGGAGGCGACCACCAGCGGGGTGCCACCGGCGGCGGAGATGCCGTCGACCAGCTGGGCGATGTCGTCGCCGACCGTGCCGCCGTTCTCGGTCACCCACTTGATGACCGACCCGGCCGCACCCTTGCGGACCGAGTGCACGCCCTCCGCCTCGTCCAGGTCCACACCCGACATGCGGGTCTGGGCGGTGAACGGGACCCAGGTGGCGTGGGTGAGCTCGCCCTGGGCGCGGGCCCGAAGGCCGTACTCGTTCTTGGCCAGGACCACGATCGAGCGGCCCTCGGGGGTCTCGTCCGCGAGGGAGGAGAGCTGGGCGGCATCCGCCAGCTCCGCCTCGGTCACGCCCTGGGCCGGCTGGAACTCGGCTGCCTGGCGGTTGCCGTAGGTGATGGTGCCGGTCTTGTCCAGCAGCAGGGTGTTGACGTCACCGGCGGCCTCGACCGCGCGGCCGGACATCGCCAGCACGTTGCGCTGCACCAGCCGGTCCATACCGGCGATACCGATCGCGGAGAGCAGCGCGCCGATGGTGGTCGGGATCAGTGCCACGATCAGCGCGACCAGGACGATCATCGTCTGCGGGGCGCCCGCGAAGGTCGCCATCGGCTGCAGGGTGACCACGGCGATCAGGAAGACGATCGTCAGGGACGCCAGCAGGATGTTCAGCGCGATCTCGTTCGGCGTCTTCTGCCGGGCGGCGCCCTCGACCAGCGCGATCATCCGGTCGATGAACGACTTGCCGGGCTCAGTGGCGATCTTCACCACGATCCGGTCGGACAGCACCTTGGTGCCGCCGGTCACGGCGCTGCGGTCACCACCGGACTCGCGGATGACGGGCGCGGACTCACCGGTGATCGCCGACTCGTCCACGCTCGCCACACCCTCGACGACGTCGCCGTCGCCCGGGATGATCTGCCCGGCCTCGACCACCACGTGGTCACCGAGCTGGAGTGCCGTGCCGGGCACCTCCTCCTCCTGGTCGCTGGCGGGCCAGTTGACCAGTCGGCGGGCGACGCTCTCGGTCTTGGCTTTGCGCAGGGTGTCGGCCTGCGCCTTGCCGCGGCCCTCGGCGACGGCCTCGGCCAGGTTGGCGAAGACGGTGGTCAGCCACAACCAGACCGTGATGGCCCAGGCGAAGACCGACGGGTGGGCGATCGCGGAGACGGTGGTGACCACCGAGCCGACCTCGACCACGAACATCACCGGGTTCTTGACCATCACCCGGGGGTCGAGCTTCTTCACCGCGTCGGGCAGCGAGGAGACGATCAGCTTGGGGTCGAGCAGGCCGGCCGAGACTCTGTGCGGAGCGGCGGCTGCCTCGGTCGTGTCGGCCTGATCGGCCGGAGCGG
Source organism: Kitasatospora cystarginea (assembly GCF_039533515.1). NCBI lineage: Bacteria > Bacillati > Actinomycetota > Actinomycetes > Kitasatosporales > Streptomycetaceae > Kitasatospora > Kitasatospora cystarginea. Next base: position 9,688 of record NZ_BAAATR010000009.1, read on the forward strand.
GGGTAAGGGTGGACGACATCAGTGGAGACCTTCCGCGATCGGCCCGAGAGCCAGGGCCGGGAAGTAGGTGAGGCCGACGACGATCAGGACGACGCCCGACAGCAGGCCCACGAACAGCGGCTTGTGGGTGGGCAGGGTGCCCGGGGTGGCGGGAACGGGCTGCTGCTGGGCGAGCGAGCCGGCCAGCGCCAGGACGAAGATCATCGGCAGGAAGCGGCCGAACAGCATCGCCAGACCCAGCGCGGTGTCGTACCACTCGGTGTTCACGGTGATACCGCCGAACGCCGAACCGTTGTTGTTGCTGGCCGAGGTGAACGCGTACAGGACCTCGGAGAAGCCGTGCGCACCGGAGTTCAGCATCCCGGCCCGCTCACCCGGCAGCGCCATCGCGACACCGGTGCCGATCAGCACCAGGGCCGGGGTGGTGAGGATGTACAGGGAGGCGAACTTCATCTCCCGCCCGCCGAGCTTCTTGCCCAGGTACTCGGGGGTGCGGCCGACCATCAGGCCGGCGACGAAGACCGCCACGACGGCCAGGATCAGCATGCCGTACAGACCCGAACCGGTACCGCCGGGGGCGATCTCGCCGAGCATCATGTTGAAGATGGTGAGGCCGCCGCCGAACGGGGTGAGCGAGTCGTGCGCCGCGTCGACCGCACCGGTGGAGGTCAGCGTGGTGGAGGCCGCGAACAGGCTGGAGGCCGCGATGCCGAAGCGCTGCTCCTTGCCCTCCATCGCACCGCCGGCCGCCTGCAGCGCGGCACCGCCGTGGTGCTGCTCGGCGAGGGTCATCAGCGCGGCGGAGGCGACCCAGAACAGGCCCATCACCGCGACGATCGCGTAGCCCTGGCGGTTGTCGCCGACCATCTTGCCGAAGGTGCGCGGCAGGGCGAAGGAGATCACCAGCAGCAGGAAGATCTCCAGCCAGTTGGTGAAGCCGTTGGGGTTCTCGAAGGGGTGCGCGGAGTTGGCGTTGAAGAAGCCGCCGCCGTTGGTGCCCAGTTCCTTGATGACCTCCTGGGATGCCACCGGGCCGCCCGGGATCGACTGGGTGTCGCCGCCGAGGGTGGCGATGTCGTGGAAGCCGTGGAAGTTCTGGATCACGCCGTTCGCCGCCAGGACCACGGCGAAGACGATCGAGAGCGGCAGCAGCAGGCGCAGCGAGATCCGGGTGAGGTCCACCCAGAAGTTGCCGACGCGGTCGGTCTTGCTGCGGGTGAAGCCCCGGATCAGCGCGGCCACGATGGCGATGCCGACGGCGGCCGAGACGAAGTTCTGCACCGCCAGACCGGCCATCTGCACGACGTGGCCCATGGTGGACTCGCCGCCGTAGGACTGCCAGTTGGTGTTGGTGACGAAGGAGACGGCGGTGTTGAACGCCGTGTGCGGCTCGACCGCCTTGTCGCCCAGGCTCAGCAGGAGCTTGTCCTGGATCCGCTGGAGCAGGTAGAGGAAGAGCACCGAGACGGCGGAGAACGCCAGCACCGAACGCAGGTAGACCGGCCAGCGCTGGTCGGCGTCGCCGTCCACGCCGATCACGCGGTAGAGGCCGCGTTCGACTCTGAGGTGCTTGGCGGTGGTGAGGAGCTTGGCGATGTAGTCGCCAAGGGGGCGGTAGCACAGGGCCAGGGCGCCGACCAGGGCGATGGCCTGCAACCAGCCCGCGAGCGTAGAACTCATGTCAGAACTTCTCCGGGTAGATCAGCGCCACGACGAGGTAGCCGACCAGCGCGACGGCGACGACGAGACCTGCGATGTTCTCGGCACTCACAGCCTCTCCACCCCCTTCGCGATCAGGGCCAGGACGACGAACACGGCAACCGTGACGCCGACGTAGATGAGATCGGGCATGGGTTCCACCAAAGTGGTTCAGGGATTGAGGTCGCAGGCGCCCCGGAAGCCCCTCACGACGCCGGCGGGAGGCCGGCACCAGGAGCAAACCAGCCACCGAGCGCCGTTTGCGCGCCCCTGACGCCGTCCATACGGGCGTATCGAAAACATTGACGCAGCCTTGATGCGTGCTTCACACACCTGAGACCTGACCTTGGCCGGACCGTGCCGCAACGCGCTCCGGGAACGGCGAAGGCCCCGGGAGACGGCCCGTCCGCGCTGTTCGAGGCGGGGACGGACGGCCTCCCGGGGCCGGGTGGAATGACCGAGAGCGGAGCGAGGGCCTACCGCGGTGGCGGCCTGCTGACCGAACCTACTGATCGGGCCTACTGATTGGGACGGCGGCCGTGGTTCGCCCTCTTCTTCTTACGGGCCTTCTGCTTCCGGGCGCGCTTGGACATGCCAGTTCCCCTTCCGGCGTTCTGCAACGGGAGATGGCGAACGCGCGACGGCATTCCGCGATGATGGAGGCTTCCTGACGCGCCGTCAGGCATGGCGGACTCTCAGACGCCGCTCACCAACCGGTCGGCGAGCCCGGACAGCCGGCGACGGGAGCGTTCCTCGTGCGCGGCCAGGGCGGTCGGTGCGACGCCACCGCCCTCGTGGTACTCACCGTCCACCAACTCTACCTCCGGCAGGCAGAGTCGGACCACCGCGGCCGTGCCCTCCGCCGGCGGGTGCGCCCACCCGCCCGTACAGGGGCGGCAGGGCGGTGGCGCACAGCCCCGGGTCGAGGCCGATCACCGTGATCCACTGCCCTCGGGGACCATGTCGCCCCGCGCGTACGGCGGTGCGCAGGGTGACTGAACCAGGGCGGGCCCCGGCCACAGCACCGGGAGCCCGCCCACGGCGCGACCGGAGCGGACTTCGCGGGGAGGAAGCGCTACCGGACCGCGGCGAAGACCGCGACTGCAGCCTCCGCCCGCGGATGCGGCGGGCGGTCGTGGTGGCGCGTCGAGCAGGTCATACCCGCATTCAAGTCGACCTCGGATCGTCCGGGCAAGGACGGTTCGCCCCCTCTGACGCATCCCTGACGGCTCCTTGACGCCCCTTCAGCCCCTGTTGCGCCCGGTTGCGCGGGGACGCCCGCGACCGGTGGCAGGCCTGTCACGCCCTGTGTGCCGTGGCCCGGTGGGCGGCGGTGTCGGCGAGGAGGTGGGCCAGATCGGCGGGGAGGTCGAGGTGGTGGGCGATCCAGGCGGCATCGTGGCCGTGGCTGGCCAGCACCCAGGCTGTCTGCAGCCGGTTCTGCCCGGGATCGGCCGAGGCCGGGAGCAGGCGGGCGACCTCCTCGGACGGGTAGCCCTCCAGAGCGTCCTCGCCGTACCACTGGCCACCCGGCGGCGGGACGGGCCAGGTGGGGCGGCCGGCCCTTCGGGCGGCCGAGCGCCGGCCGCGCAGCACCGCCGCGACCAGCACGAACGCGATGACCCAGGCCCCGAGCAGCAGGGTGCCGATCAGCGGCCGGGCGTGGCTCGGGACCAGACCGAGCACGATCACCTCGACCAGCAGCAGGGCGAGTGCGCACAGCACCGCCGCCCCCTCCCGTGTACGGGGGTGGAGGTACCGGATGTGCGGGCGGTTGCCTCGGGGCGGCGTGGCCCGGGAGCTGATGAGCGGCCTCATGGGAGTGCCTCCGCATTCAAGTCTCGCACCGGTCCCCGGTCCCCGGTCCCCGGTCACCAGCGGTACGGGCCGGAACCGCCGCCCGGGACCGGCGACCCCGGCGAGGGGATCGGGCGAGGGGGTTCAGGCGAGGGCTTCCTCGTCCGCGCCGGCGCTGCCGCCCTCCAGGTGCCAGTGCAGGTCGCGCACGGCGGGTTCGAGCGAGAGCCGGGAGACGACCTGTTCCAGGGCGGAGGTGACGTCGCCCGTGACCGCCACGGTCGCCCGTACCGCGGTGACCTCGCCGTGCTCGCGGTGGGCACGCAGCGCGATCGGCGCCAGCCCCGAGGCCGCGAAGGCCTGTAGCAGCAGCGCGCGGATCTGCGTCTCCGCCTTCCGCTCGCACTCCCGACGGTGGCGGTCCGGAGCGCCTGGTCGACCACCAGCGGGGAGTGCGCGGGCTGCCCGTGGGCGGCGGGCGGCGCGGGTTGGTGGCGTGTGGTGTGGTGGTCCGAGAAGATGACGTTCAGCCGTGGGTAGCGCACGACCATGTCGGCCTCCTTGGCGGTACGAGTACGGGTTCGGATCGAAGCTCGGCCCCGGGGCGGTCGGCGGACGGCTCAGCCGGCCGGACGCCGGGTGGCCTCCAGGCGCGGCCGGCCGTCACCGCCGGGGTCAGCGGGAGAGGGCCACCTCGATGAGCTTCACGACGACCAGGATCATCGCGACCAGCAGGTAGGTGCGCAGCGCGCCCATGCCGATCTTGTACGCGGTGGAGACCTTCGGCTTGGCCAGGGTCTCCAGCGGGGGCATCCGCCAGTTCTCGCGCCCGGTGCGGTCGATCTCATCCTCCTTGGTGGCGGTGCGCCGGCGGGTGAAGGAGTACCCGGCGGCCAGCACCCCGAGGACACCGCAGCCGGCCATGATGTCGAGGATCGCCCCGGAGCTGATGTCCGGCCACAGGACGGAGGCGGTCAGGATGACGGACAGGGTGACCAGGACGCCGATCACGGCGGAGGTGAAGGCGTTGGTCCTGGGACCGTTCACCCAGGGGCCCAGGGCCTCCTTGTCGTTGCACAGCAGCAGCAGGAAGACCGAGGCGGAGGGCAGCAGCACACCGGCCAGGACCTGGACGCCCTGGGTGAGCAGGCCCAGCGTGCCGTCGCTCGCGACCAGGACGATGACGGCGGCGGCCGCGACCAGACCCGCGTAGACGGCGTAGAAGCCCTTGGCGCCGCCGACCCCGCGGTGCAGCGAGTGCTTGATGCCGAAGACGTCGCCGATGGCGTAGGCCGTGGAGAGGGAGACCGCGAAGGCGCCGATGATCGAGGCGTCCAGCAGGGCGATCGCGAACAGCACGGCGACCAGCTTGCCCGCGTGCTCCTCCAGTCCCTTGGCCACGCCCGCCGCGTCGGTGAACTGGCCGGCGCCGTCGGTGCCGGCGAACGCGGCGGCGGTGAAGCCCATCATCGCCGCGGCGCCGACGACCACGATGACGATGCCGATCCACAGGTCGACCTTCTCGTACTTCATGAAGCGCGGGGTGATCCGCTTGTCGATGACGTACGACTGCTGGAAGAAGAGCTGCCAGGGGGCGACCGTGGTGCCGACGATACTGATGATCAGCAGCATCACGGTGGCCAACTCGCCACCGCCGCCCGGCATGCCGGGGACGAAGAAGTCGTGCGCCATCTGCGAGGTCTTCGGGTGGACCATGAAGTAGATCGGCACCAGCAGCAGCGAGCCGACGCACAGCGCGACCGCGATCCGCTCGAAGCGGCGGAACGACCCGGTGAAGGCGGAGGCGATGATGACCGCGGCGGCCAGGACCACCGAGGCGACCTTCGGCAGGCCGAGGTAGCCCGCCGCCAGCGTGACCCCGATGAACTCCGTCACCAACGTCAGCGCGTTGAGCAGGAAAAGATCGATCACGCTGAACGCGCCCCAGAACCTGCCGAAGCGCTCGAGGATGAGGCGGGCATGGCCGACACCGGTGACCGCACCCAGCCTGAGCACCATCTCCTGGTTGACGTAGAGCACGGGAACCAGCAGCAGCAGGGTCCACAGCAGGTGGGTGCCGTAGTTCTGGCCGGCGCTGCCGTAGGTGGAGAACGCGCCGGCGTCGTTGTCGCCGACCATCACGATCAGGCCGGGGCCGACGATCGCCAGCAGCGTCTTGAGCTTGGCGGAGAGGCCCTGCCGCGGCGCGGTGTCGCTGAGGCTGATGGTGCCCAGGGCGCCCTGGATGTCGCCGATGTGGGCGTCGTCGAGGACCGCGGCGCGCGGCGCCGGGATCGTCGGTGGGGTCATGGTGGTGTCGGTCATGGCGAACCTCCCTTGCCCCCCGGTTCAGGGGGAGAGTTCGGGCGGCGCGCAGCAGCAATCCCCGCCACCAGGGCATACCGCGGCAGCCCATGGCGAAATAACGCCATGAGGTCATAAGGAAATGAGGGCATGGCGCCGCACTGAGCCGACGGTATGTCAGAAATTCTCGTGGAGGGGGTTGTTACCGCGTGCCGATGGAGAACGAGGACATGCGGTTATGGGCCCGTTTATGGCCCGGACTACTGCAACTCGAATCCATGTCTCTCGCCTCCTTCCGGCCGGGACGCAGCGGTGCGTCGTATCGACACGGCAAGGAGCGGACCAGCCTCAGCGGCCGGCTCACCCCAACTCGTCAGAGCTTTGGCACTCCACGGCGTGATCCGGCCCGCAGGTCGGAAGCCACTTGGGATCAACCCTTAGGTCGGGAGGATCTGTCCTGATCCGGAGCGTCTCTCGACGGTTGGGATCAGTGGCCTGTGTCCGTGAAGACGCCTCACCGAACGAGGTGCCTTTTCAAACCTCGTCAAGCGTAGACCCACCGGAAGGGCGCGCCGAACACATTTACCGAATTTTGACCGTTCCTCTCGGTCCGAACGGGAACCCCGGTGCCACCCCGCGCAACTCCGGTATCAATGAGCCGATTTACCGCCCGCTCCGAGATCGGGATTCGGCGCGCCGGCCCCTCGAACCGCCGTGCAGGGCGGCCTGCCAGAGCACCGCGGGTGTGAAGAGCCCGCTCGGCGGTGCGGTCAGCGAGAGGGCGTCGATGAAGGCGCCCTGTGCGGCCCGGTGGCTCAGGGCGGCACTCAACACCCGGTCCATATAGGCGTGCTGGAGCTTCAGCAGCGGATTCCTGCGGCCGCCGACGGTGGTTTCGTAGCGCAGGTCCTCCGAGGAGGCCATCTGCCAGGCCGCCCCCGCCTCGCGGGACACCGCGCGCTGGATCCTCCGGGAGTCCACCGGGAGTGCGACACCTGTTCTTCCTGCCGCGCCCGGCCCGCGTGCCGGACGGGCGCCGGCCGGGAGCAGTTCGCGCAGCACCAGCGCGGACCGGGCCGCCACGGACATGCCCTGCCCGTAGATCGGATTGAAGGTGCAGGCCGCGTCACCGACCACGAGCAGCCCCTCGGGGAGGTCGGCCAGGCGCTCGTAGTGCCGCCGCCGGCTGGGCGGCGGACGGAAGCCGTGGATCGGGGCTACCGGCTCCAGTCCCCGGACCACCTCGTAGAACTCCGGGACGCTCAACTCCCGTGCGAAGGAGAGGAATCCATCGGGATCGGTGGGCGGGGTGAAGCCGCGCATCCCGCCGACCGTCACCATCCAGCGATCACCCTCCACCGGGACCAGGATCCCGAACCGGGGATTGCGGCCGGGCCTGGGCTGCAGGTACATCGCACGGCCGCCGGCCAGGTCCGCCCCGGCCCGGCGGAACAGCCCGGTGCAGTAGCCGACACCGCCGTCCACCACGCTCTCCTCCGGTGCGCCGAGCCCGAGTTCGGTCAGCCAGTGCGGGGCCCGGGAGGTCCGGCCGGTGGCGTCGACCACCACCTCAGCGGGCAGCACCGACTCGGTGCGGTCGCGGGTTCCGCGCTCACGGCAGCGGATTCCGGCGATCCGCGTTCCGGCGACGGCGAGTCCGACCGCCTCGACGCCATCCCGCGCCTCGACGCCCGGGTGGAGGAGGACCTGGTGACGCAGCGCCCAGTCGATCAACGGGCGGGTGAAGCTCACGATGGTGTGCCGGGGCGAGAAGGAGTCCAGCCAGCCGGCCGGCGTGAGCCAGCGGATGTCGGTGGCCAGGCCGAAGCGCTGCGCGCCCTCACCGGTGAGCAGCTCGGTCGTGCCCGGCAGCAGCCGCTCGATGGCGTACAGGCCGGCCGGCATCAGCAGGTGCGCCTGCCGGGCCTGCGGGACTCCCCCGGCGAACTCGGCCTTGCCCGGCCGACGGTCGCGCTCCACCACGGTCACCCGCCAGCCCGCCTCGGCGAGGACCCAGGCGTGCAGCAGTCCGGCCAGGCTGCCTCCCAGCACAGCGGCTCTGCCAACCGGTAGCGGCATCTCGATTCCCCCTTCGGCCGGCGGAGCTCACGGCGTCGAGCCCCACGCTGTTCAGCGGGTGGTGCGGTGCGGATCGCGCGGCGCGAGCGGTGCAAGCGGCGCCCGCGCACGGCGGGGTGGTGCAGTGCGCGGCGGCGCGGCTCGGCGTGCGGTGGTACTGGACGGCGGACGTACGGCGTGAGTGGGCGCGCAGCGCACGCGGGGAGCGTACGAGCACGAACCGGATGCATTCTGCCCACCCGGGCCGGGCCGCTAACCACCCCCTCGCACTGAAATGACGGTACATCGACAAATATTTGAGGAAATATCCCCACTTGGCTATCGGGGTCGTCGCCGAGGGGCCGGCGACCGCCGACCCGCCCGACCGTGCGAGGTTCCGCCGCGCGCGCTCCGCCCCACGGGCCTGGCGCCCGCGAGGCGGAGGCACCCGACCCGCCCCCGGGGGGGCGGGTCGACCTCGGCCTACGTCCTTGACGGACGGGTCAGTTGGAGAAGTCCTGGGTGAGCCAGACGGTTCCACTGGCATCCCGGTAGACGGCGATGCCGATGTGGGTGAACTCGCTGCTGAGGATGTTCTTGCGGTGGCCGTCGTCCGGCGGCGTCTCGTTCAGCATGTCCTGGGTCAGACTGACCGCCATTGCGGCGATGTCCTGGGCCGAGGTGGAGACCCCGTTGCCGTAGCCTATGTTCTCCCCGACGGCGTTCCACTGGACGCCCGCGGCCGTCACCCGCGCACCCAACTCGGCCTCGCCCGGGCACTGGTGGGACATGCCGCAGCCGCCGGCCATCGTCTGGTTGTGGGCCTCGGAGCTGCTGGTCAGCCCTGCCGTGATGGTGTAGGCCGGCAGACCCTGGGCGGCCCGCGCCTGGTTGATCAGGCCGAGCACCTGCTGCACGGCGTCCGAGCTCGAACCGGTCTGCGCGGCCGGGGTGGTGGCCGCGGGGGCGGGGGCGTGCGTGGCCGGGGCGGACGGAGAGGCGGCCGGGGACGACGGCGCGGACGTGTGCGACGCCGGGGCCGAAGTCGGAGCGGAGGGCCGCACGGAGTGGGAGCCCTGGGACTCGCCGCCTGGGCGCGCGGTCGCGGATTCCGAGGCGTGGGAGGCCGGGGCGGACGGCGACGGCGAGGCGTGCGAGGCTTCGGCCGAGGCCGGAGCGGAGGGCCGCGCGGCGTGCGGGCCGGCCTGGTGGTGGTGCTGATCGGAGTCGTCCTGGTGCCGGTACTGGTGGTGCTCCTGCCACCCGGCATGGCTCGCGTAGGTGTGGGAGCCGGGCGCGGCGGAGGCTCCGCTCGCGCTCAGCAGCGGCAGCATGAGGCCGGCGCCGGCGATCCCGGCGGTGGCGGCCAGCCGCGGGGTGTGCCTCCGGCGCGCGCGGCGATGCCGGCCGGTACCTGAAGTCAGCATGGGGCGTCCCTCTGCGACGCCTGCGAGGTGAGCTGTCGGGTTCGGGCCGTGAGGTAGCCCGGCCGCACACGGCGGCTTCACCCCTAGCCGCGCTCGTCTCGCCCGCGAACGGGTCGAGCAGGGCGCGGCAAACTACCTGGTTCCCCCGCTCCTGCCCGGTGCACTGCTCGACGTCCGGCCGACCGGTGGACAGGACTCGGCGTCCCGGCGGCAGGGTCCGCAGGTGCGAACAGCCTGAACGCTAGGCAGATCGACCCGGAAGACACAAGTTCGTATCATGCGCATCACATGGACATCCAGTGAAGATCTGATGGATTGCCATATTCACTGACACAATGCTGCATAAGTGCCCTAATCGGACAAATCTCTCGACTGTCCATGGCGGTCACGGCGGCCACCGCCCCCCGGGGGGGGCGGACGAGGCGGCCGGCGCGCGTCAGTCGACGATCGGCCCGCATGTGCGGCCGCGCTTGAGTTCGAAGAACCCCTCGGCCTCCGTGACGAGCAGTATGCCGTCCCACAGCCGCCCGGCCGCCTCACCGCGGGGGATCGGGCTCACCACCGGACCGAAGAACGCGTTGACCGAGCCGTCGGGACCGGCGATGTGGATCGCGGGCACGCCGAGGTCCTCGCCGATGGGGTCGAGGGCCGCCCGGTTGCCGGCCAGCAGGACCGGGTCGAGCCCGGCGTCGTCGGCGGCGTCGGCGAGTCCGGCGGGCAGGCCCGCCTCCTCCAGCGCGGCCAGGTACAGCTCTCGGCCGATGGGGGCCTTCTCGAGGTGGATCCGGTTGCCGAGGGCGGTGTACAGGTCCCGCAGCACCTCGCTGCCGTGCGCGCGTTCGGCGGCCAGCACCACCCTGGCCGGGCCCCGCCGTTCGGCGAGCCACTGGCGGTACCAGTCGTCCACCTCGCGGCCGTCGTTGTGCGCGGCGAGGCCGAACACCCGGAACCGGCTGCGGACCTGACGGACCTGCTCCACCTCCAGCAGCCAGCGCGAGCCGATCCACGCCCACGGGCACACCGGGTCGAACCACATGTCCACGGCCGTCGTCTCAACGGTCGTCTCGACAGTCGTCATGTACGAATCTCCTGCTCCTTGAGTGTCCGAGGAGACGCTACGTGACCAACTGGCCTTGGCTAAGCTCCAATTCGGATCGATCTGATTGGGCCAATTGTGGATGTGCATGTCACCCTCGGCGGACGGGGCGACCGGGCCGCCCGGATCTACCGGCAACTGCTGGACGCGGTGCTGGACGGACGGCTGCGCCCCGGCGAACGGCTGCCGCCCAGCCGGGAGCTGGCCCGCCGGCTCGGAGTGTCCCGCAACACCGTGGCCTCGGCCTACGAGCGGCTGGCCGCGGAGGGCTTCCTCCAGGGCCGGGCGGGGTCGGGCACCTTCGTGTCCGGGCAGTCCGTCGGCACGCTGGCCGCCCGCCGTGCGCCGGCCGGCCCCGGGGCACAGCCGAGGCGGGTCTGGCAGTCCGTGCCGGCCGCCCGGGGGCAATCCCCGGAACCCACCTACGACTTCCGCGTGGGCACGCCCGACGGGCGACTGTTCCCCTTCCGGACCTGGCGGCGGCTGATCACCGACGAGCTGCGGCCGAGCGGGCTCGGCCGGGCCGACTACGGGCCGCCCGAGGGCCACGCCGACCTGCGCGCGGCCATCGCCCGCCATGTCGGCCTCTCCCGCTCGGTTCGGGCCACGGCCGAGGACGTCCTGGTGACCCAGGGGGCGCAGCAGGCACTGGACCTCGTCGGCCGGGTGGTGATCGAGCCCGGGGACTGCGTGGCCGTCGAGGACCCGGGCTACCCGCCGGCGCGGCTGCTGTTCGGCTCACTGGGCGCGCGGGTGGTCGGCGTACCGGTGGACACCGAGGGGCTGATGGTGGACGCCCTCCCCCGAGAAGCCCGACTGGTCTACACCACTCCCTCGCACCAGTTCCCACTGGGGACCCCGATGTCGCTGGCCCGCCGCGCCGCCCTGCTGGACTGGGCCGAACGGCACGACGCGGTGGTCGTCGAGGACGACTACGACAGCGAGTTCCGCTTCACCGGGCGGCCGTTGGAGCCCCTGCAGAGCCTGGACCCCGGCGGCCGGGTGGTCTACGTGGGCTCCTACTCCAAGACCCTGCTGCCCGCGCTGCGCCTCGGCTTCCTGGTCGCCCCGGCCTCGCTGCAAGCGGCGCTGCACAGTGCCAAGCAGCTGTCCGACTGGCACGGCGACCCGGTCGCCCAGGCGGCACTGGCCCGCTTCATCGACGAGGGCCTGCTGGCACGGCACATCCGCCGGGCCGGCCGGGAGTACGCCGCCCGCCACGCGCTGCTCACCACCACTCTGGCCCGGGACTTCGCCCCCTGGCTGGAGCCGGTGCCCTCGGCCGCCGGACTGCACGTCTGCGCGCGGACCGCTCCCGGCGTGGACCTCGGACCGGTGCTCGCCTCCGCGCGGCGGGCGGGGGTCGCGGTGAACACCGTCGCCGACTTCAGCGCCGGGGAACCGACCCGGCCTGGGCTGGTGTTCGGCTTCGGCGCGATCGACCGGGACCGGATCGCCGAGGGTCTGCCGCGCCTGCGGCAGGGCCTCCCCGCCGCCGCCCCGCCCATCCCGCACTGAACGGGCGGGGCGGGCTCGTCCACCCCGCTCGTGGTCAACCCCCGCTCCGGAGACCGGGATTGAGGCCGCCAGCCCCGCCGTGACGGCGAAGCCCCCGGCGAGGGCGGCCGAGGCGGCGAAGACCCGCCGGACCGTCAGGTCGACCTGCTCGACCCGGCTCGGGGCCGTGCGGATACCGTCCGGGGTCCGTTCCGGGCGGATCCCGTCGGCCTGGAGCAGTGCCACCAGCCGGCGCGTCGCATCGGCGCCCCCGCCCGGATCCGCAGCGCGGCCGGTCCGACGAAGGAGGTGAAGGGGCCGCCGTGTCACGCATGACGGCAGAGTACACGGCGCGTACTACTTGCCACGTACTACCTGGCGCGTAGTACCAGGCGCGTAGTAGCGTGGCGCCGGAGGGCAAGGAAAGGAGGCGCGGCGGATGCAGGCGAACGACGCCCAGACGCTGGTGCTGTGCGTGCTGGCCGACGGACCGCTGCACGGCTACGCCATCAACACGGCGATCGAGGAACTGGTCGGGGAGCGGCTGGGGCCCGGGAGTCTCTACGGGGCACTTGCCCGCCTGGAGGCCAAGGAGCTGATCGAGGCCGCCGAGGAGCAGGGGCGCCAGCGGCCCGTCCGGCTGACGCGCAAGGGCCGCCAGGTACTGGAGCACGAGCTGCGTTCCATGGCGAAGGTCGCCTCGGTGGGGCTGCGGAGCCTCGGGGTGAGCCCGGCGTGAGCCCTCACCACGGCCCGGTCCGCCGCTGCCCCGGCGCGTTCCGGGGCCGCCGGGACCGCCAGGCCCCGGGAACGGGCAGCGCCCTCGGCCGTCGCGGCCGTCGCCACCCGTGGTCCGCGACCGCCGGCTGAGCGACCCGGCCGAAACCACCACGACCTCCCGCACCCGAAGGGCTGATCATGGCTGTCTCCTCCCCCAAGGTCACCGTCGTCGTCCCGACGTACAACGAGCGGGAGAACCTGCCCGCCCTCGCCGCCCTGCTCGCGGACCTGCCGGTGCCCGACCTGCACCTGCTCGTCGTGGACGACAACTCACCCGACGGCACCGGCGAGGTCGCCGACAAGCTCGCCACCGAGTCGCCGGACACCGTCGGCGTGCTGCACCGCACCGCGAAGGACGGACTCGGGCGCGCCTACCTCGCCGGCATGGCGCGTGCACTGGACGAAGGCGCGGACGTGGTGGTCCAGATGGACGCGGACCTGTCGCACCCGGTCTCGGCGATCCCGGCCATGATCGACACCCTGCTGTCCCAGGATGCCGCCGTGGTCCTGGGCTCGCGCTACGTCCCGGGCGGCTCGACGGCCGCGGACTGGCCCTGGACCCGCAAAGCCCTCTCGGCCTGGGCGAACTTCTACGTCAACGCGATCCTGCGACTGCGGGTCCGGGACGCCACCGCCGGGTTCAAGGCCTGGCGGGCGGACACGCTGCGGGCGATCGACCTGCCGTCGGTCCACTCCAACGGCTACTCCTTCCAGGTCGAGATGAACTACCGCACGGTCAGCCGCGGGCTGGCCATCCTCGAAGTGCCGATCCGGTTCGAGGAGCGGGTGCAGGGCGCATCGAAGATGAGCCTCGGCGTGCAGCTCGAATCCGCGCTCACCCCGTGGAAGCTGCGTTTCGGCCAGGGCCGCGGCTGACCGCTACCCGGAGTCCGCGCGCAGGTGGGCGAGGACGCGTCGGTTGCCGTCGGCCGGGTCGAGGTCGAGCTTGTTGAGGGGACCTCCGGCATGTGCTCGGGTTCGACGTCCACGACGAACGAAGCGTGGTACCGGCCCGCCGGATCCAGCACGATCGTCACGGACGACGGTTCCGCCGGAAGGGAACGGGACCACTTCACCCGCACGTCGCCGATCTTCGCCAAGTTCAGCTTCCCGTTCGAGCGGATACGGAACCCGTTGCGGGAGAAGCGAAGCGACTGCCGGTTGGTCGGGTAGCCGGGGCACATTGCTGTGCCCCGGCCCCCTAGGAACCGGACGTGCGACTTTCACCGCATCCGGCTCGGGCAGGTCTCTGCCCGCTAGTCAGGAACTCATCTTCCGGTCTCCGGCGTGTACTTGCCGGTGACATTGCGTGTGAATCAGTTCCAGATTGCTTGGGAGGTCGCTGCCGCCCTTGCTGCGGTACGTAAGGTGGTGCACGTTGATGCCTCTCATCGAGGCCGTGAACCACCTGGCCCAGTCGTTGACTATTCCTCTCTTCCTGTAGAACCACTGATGGGCAGCGACTTCGTGTCGCACTCCTTGCGGGATTTGAATCCGGGGAGCCCAACCGGCCTTCCGGCGCGCTTGCCGGACACGGAATCGAAGAAGTTCCGGTATGCCGTGTCCAGGTCCCGCAGGGACTGGATCAGCGGATCCACACCGACCGAAGCGAGCCACGCCCGCTCCGGGGTCTTCTTCGCCTCCGTGATCACCAGCTTCTGCAGGTCGGTGCTCCTGGGGTACGGCTGCCCGGCCTTCCGGGCTTCCCTCCGCGCCGCAAGGGCGTCGTTGTGCACCACCCGCGCACACCCGAACGTCCGGGCCAGCGCGGCACGCTGACCCAGCATCGGGCAGACGCGGTAGGGGTACCGGAGGTGCACACGGTCAACCTACCGAAGGTCACTGACAACAGCTCACGTCCAAACCTCCGAAGATCACTCCGCCGCTTCACGGCTCCGACCCAAGGACCCTCCCCCACCCTCCGGGCGGGGGGACCCCCATCTCCCCAGCCTTAAGCCCGGGGCATCCTGGGAGAACAAAGGTGAAGATGCTGCCCGCGTGTTTGACCACGGCGGCCTCGGTGACGACCAGTTGGCGGGCGATGGACTGGTTGTTGCAGCCCTCGACCATCAGCGCGAGGACTTCGCGCTCGCGCGGGGTCAGGCGGCCGACACGAGGGTGACCGCACCCAGCAGCGCGCCACTCAGCAGGTAGGCCCAGCAGCGCCACGGCCAACCCGAGCACAGGAAGCGCACCGGGCGCGACCTCAGCGAGTTCCACAGCGCGAGCCCGGACGGCTCGGCGGCCGGCTCTCCCGACATGCGGCCCCCTCTCCGTCGATGCCGCTCGGACCACTCGACCCTAGTCGACGGCCGGGCGGGTGACGGCGGCCGCGTCCGGAGCGGGAAGGGACAGGGAGGGTGGGGAAAAGTCGACCATCGATGTTCAAGGCAGGTCTCCTGACCATCCGTCGGCTTCGACAGTCCAATGAGCAGGTGACGACTTACCGACTCAAACGCACCGACACCGTTCCCGGTCCGACCGGCCGCCGCAACGGTACCTGGCGGGACACTCCGGCCCTCTGGGCGGCCGGGTGGCTGCTCTCGGCGGCCTGGGCCGGGTCCTTCCCGCTGCTGTCCGGGCTGGCGACGCACCGGCGCTGGGGCCTGTTCGCGGCGATGGGCTATCTGCTGGCGGCCGCCGTGGCGGCCTGGGCGCCCGGTTCTCGCTCTCGCGCCGCTTCGGCGCTGGTGGCGCTGGCCGGCGCGGTGCTGCTGCCGCTGACGGTACTGGTCGCCACCGGGCAGGGGCAGTCCGAGGTCGCGGTCATCGAACGCTCGGCGGACCTGCTCATCCACAGCGGCAGCCCGTACCACCCGGACCCGCGGCAGGTGGAGGACTTCACCCCCTACCTGCCGGGGGTGGCCCTGCTCGGGTTACCCCGTGTACTGCTGGGCGCGACCCCGCTCGCGGACGCTCGGCTGTGGTGCGCCGCCGTACTGACGGGGTGTCTGGTGGCCGGCCGGCTGGTGCAGCGCCCGCGCCGTCGGCGGAGTGCGGGCGGCCGGACGGGATTCGGGCAGGCGGTGGGCTCCGGGCGGACGCCATTCGGGCGGCAGACGGCGCACGGGCGGACCGGCGCCGGTCGGCTGCCGGGCGGGCGAGTGGCAGCCGGAGGGTCCGCGGGTCGGCGGCCTGTCGACGGCCGGCCGCCGTTCGGTCCCGGACTGGTGGCGCTTGTCGCCTCGCCGGTGGTGGCGTTGCCGCTCTGCGTCAGCGGGGTGGACCTGCCGCTGACCGGTGCGTGCTGTCTCGGTCTGGCGCTCGCCGCGCGCGGACGTCCGGTCGCGACCGGACTGGCACTGGCGCTGGCCTGCTCGATCAAGTGGTCGGCCTGGCCTGCGCTCCCGGTGGCGCTCGCACTGCTCGCCGCCGTGCACGGCCGACGGCCGGCGGTCCGGTGCGCCGTTGTCTGCCTGGCCGCCACGGCGGCGCTGGTGCTGCCGGTGGCACTCGTCGCGCCGCACGAGATGGCCGAGCAGGTACTGGCGTTCCCCACCGGCCGCGCCGCCGTGCCGACCCCGGCCGGCAGCCCGCTGCCGGGCCGTCTGCTGGCCGGGTCAGGTCCGGCAGGGTGGTCCACGGCCGTCGCCATGCTGGCCGCCGGTGGTGCCGTTCTCGCCGTGTCGCTGTTCCTGCGCCCGCCCGCGTCCCTGGTCGCGGCCGCGGATCGGCTGGCCCTCGGCCTGACGCTGGCCTTCTCGCTCGCCCCGGCGGGCCGGTTCGGCTACCTGGCACTTCCGCTCGTCCTGGTCACCTGGGCCCGCCTGGCCGGCCCGCCCGGAGCCCGGACGCGGCAGACCCCGACCGCACAACCGGGCGGCGGGGACAGCTCGGCGCTCCGGCCGAAGACCAGTGGCCGCAGCCCGCAGCGCGAGCCCGCCGGACAGCCCTGACCGTTCGGTACGGCCGCTCCGAAGCGCCGCAGGCACGCCACCGGCTGCCGCTCCGGGGAGTGTCGAACCCAAGGGCGCCTCGGGCGGGTTGGCTCACAGGTCGGGAATGAACTGCACCACCAGGTCGATCAGCTTGATCCCGACGAACGGCAGCACCAGACCACCGAGCCCGAACACCCTCAGGTTGCGGGCGAGCAGATCGGAGGCCGAGGAGGGGCGGTAGCGAACGCCGCGCAGGGCGAGCGGGATCAGCGCCACGATGATCAGTGCGTTGAAGATGATCGCCGAGGTGATCGCCGAGGTCGGGCTGTGCAACCCCATGATGTTCAGGTGGTGCAGACCCGGGTACACGCCGGCGAACATCGCGGGGATGATCGCGAAGTACTTGGCGACGTCGTTGGCGATCGAGAAGGTGGTGAGCGCACCACGGGTGATCAGCAGCTGCTTGCCGATCTCGACGATCTCGATCAGCTTGGTCGGGTTGGAGTCCAGGTCGACCATGTTGCCGGCCTCCTTGGCCGCCATGGTGCCGGTGTTCATCGCGACACCGACGTCGGCCTGGGCCAGCGCGGGGGCGTCGTTGGTGCCGTCGCCGGTCATCGCGACCAGCTTGCCGCCCTCCTGCTCCTTCTTGATCAGGGCCATCTTGTCCTCGGGGGTGGCCTCGGCGAGGAAGTCGTCCACCCCGGCCTCGTCCGCGATCGCCCTGGCGGTCAGCGGGTTGTCCCCGGTGACCATCACGGTGCGGATGCCCATCCGGCGCAGCTGCAGGAAGCGCTCCCGGATGCCGTCCTTGACCACGTCCTTGAGCTGGATCACGCCCAACACCCGGGCACCGTGCCGGTCGTGGACGGCGACCAGCAGCGGGGTGCCGCCGCCGGAGGAGATGATCTCGACCGCCTGGTGCGCCTGCGGCGGGACCTGTCCCCCCAGCTCGTACACCCAGGCGGAGACGGCGGCGGACGCGCCCTTGCGCACCCGGACGGTCGGACTGCCGTCGGGCCAGCTCAGGTCGACCCCGCTCATCCGGGTCTGCGCGCTGAACGGGACGAACTCCATCCGCCCGAGCTCACCCTCGGCCCGTTCGCGCAGCCCGTGGCGCTTGGCGAGGACGACGATCGAGCGACCCTCGGGGGTCTCGTCGGCGAGCGAGGAGAGCTGGGCGGCCTCGGCGAGCTGGGCACCGTCCACGCCCGGGAGCGGGACGAATCGGGTGGCCTGCCGGTTGCCGAAGGTGATGGTGCCGGTCTTGTCCAGCAGCAGGACGTCCACGTCGCCGGCCGCCTCCACCGCCCGGCCGGACATCGCCAGCACATTGCGCTGCACCAGCCGGTCCATGCCGGCGATGCCGATCGCGGAGAGCAGCGCGCCGATGGTGGTCGGGATCAGCGCCACCAGCAGGGCGACCAGGACGGTCAGGCTCTGCTCAGCGCCCGCGTAGATCGCCAGCGGCTGGAGGTTGACGATGCACAGGATGAAGACCACGGTCAGGGTCGCGAGCAGCAGGTTGAGCGCGATCTCGTTCGGGGTCTTCTTCCGTTCGGCGCCCTCGACCAGGGCGATCATCCGGTCGATGAAGGTCAGCCCGGGCTTGGAGGTGATCCGCACCACGATCCGGTCGGAGAGCACCCTGGTTCCGCCGGTCACCGCGCTGCGGTCACCGCCGGACTCGCGGATCACCGGCGCGGACTCACCGGTGATCGCGGACTCGTCCACGGCCGCGATGCCCTCGACCACGTCGCCGTCACCGGGGATGGTCTCCCCCGCCTCGACCACCACGAAGTCGTACTGCCGCAGCGCCTCGGCCGGTACCCGCTCCTCCGCGCAGTGCTCCAGGCCCACCCGCCACCTGAGCAGCCGCCGGGCGACCGTCCCGGTCCGCGCCTTGCGCAGCGACTCCGCCTGCGCCTTGCCGCGCCCCTCGGCGACCGCCTCGGCCAGGTTGGCGAACACCACCGTGAGCCAGAGCCAGACACTGATCAACCAGGTGAACACGCTCGGCGAGACCACGGCCGAGAGGGTGGTGAGCGCCGAGCCGACCTCGACCACGAACATCACCGGGTTGCGCAGCATCAGCCGGGGGTGCAGCTTGCGCAGCGCTTCCGGGAAGGAGGTGACCAGTTGCTTGGGATCGAAGAGCCCGCCTGCCGCCCGATGTCGCCTCCCGGCGGGCATCTGGGACGCACGGGGTGTGACGGTACGGACGTTGACGTCCCTCTCGGGAGCCTGCTGGAACATCGGGCGACCTTCTCGGACGGGCCCGCGGCGGGGAAGTGCGAGGCGGGCGGCGAATCGGTACGGGTACGGGCCAAGCCGCAGCCAACCGCGCGGGCCGGGGCGTCCTCCCTGGTTCTGACGCATTCCTGATGTCGCGTCAGAAAACCTTGACACCGCTTTGACGCCCTCGGCCCGCCCGTCGGGCGCGCTGCGTCAAGACCGCGTCAAGGTTGCCGGTCACGGCGTACGGTCCGCGTCAAACCGCGCTGCCGGGCGGGCCGTTCGAGGTCGAATGGAGGTGGAATGCCGGCACTGGTCCAGGATCCCGATGGGAGCGGATGGCAATGGTCGAGAGTGTCCGGGTGGTCGTTGGGGTCAACGGCTCGTTGAGCAGCCTGGCGGCGGTGCACCGGGCCGTGGAGGAGGCCGCCCGGCGCAGCGCGGTGCTGGTCCCGGTCACGGCCTGGAGCCGTGCCGACGCCGAACGGCTGCGCCCGCTCTCGGAGTTGGAGCACTCCGCACACCGGATGATGGACACCGTCTTCGAGCAGGCCTTCGGCGGCTACCCGAGCGACCTGGTGATCCGCCCGGTGGTGGTGCGCGCCGATCCGGGCCCGGCCCTGGTCGCGGCCGCCGACCGGCCCACCGACCTGCTGGTGCTCGGCTCGAGCCGCGGTGGCCGCCTGCAGCACGTGATCCACGGCTCGGTGACCCGCCACTGCCGCTCGCACGCCGGATGCGAGGTCCTGGTGGTCTCACCGTCCGAACTGCTGGAGAGCCTGGAGTTCACCGTGCGCAGCGGGGCGCCGATGCCCCGCCTGTCGGGCCGGGCGGCGGCCTGGGCCCGTCCGGCGGGCACGACCGCGAGCTGACCGGCCAACCCGGCGGACCAACCTGCGGTCGGATCGGCAGTCCTGCGGTCGGATCGGCAGTCGGCTCAGCGGTCGGACCGGCGGAGGCTGAACACGAAGGTCGCGCCGCCGCCCGGGGTCCCCTCGACGGAGAGTTCGCCGCGCATGGCCTCGACGAAGCCCTTGGCCACCGCGAGTCCGAACCCGGTACCGGTCTCCCGTGCTCCGCCCGGCCCGGTCCGGCGCCCGCGCAGGGGCTGGAAGATCCGCTCGCGCTCCTCGGGGGCGATGCCCGGCCCCCGGTCGATGACGCGCAGGTGCACCCGGTCCGCCACGGTCCCGGTGTCGACCCGGACCGCCGCGCCCGGTGGCGACCAGGCCCGCGCATTGACCAGGACGTTGGCGAGCGCGCGCTCCAGCAGTCCCGGATCGGCCTCGACCGGTGGCAGTCCGGTGGTGGGACCGAGCGCCAGCTCCGCCCACGTACCCGGCAGGCTGGCCACGGCCGCGTGCAGGACCTCGCCGAGCGACGTCGGGCGGAGTGCGACCGGGACCCGACCGGCCCGCAGCCGGCTGAGGTCCAACAGGTTGGCGACGGAGTGGTTCAGCCGCTCGGTCTCGGCGGCGATGGTCTCGGCCTCGGGCGCGGCATCGAGCCGGGCCGCGGCCTCCCGGATGGCGGCCAGCGGTCCGCGCAGGTCATGGGCGAGGGCTTCCAGCAAGGTGGTGTGCAGCGCGTCGGTACGGGCCAGCGACTGGGCGGCGGCCGCCTCCCGGGTGAGCCGCTCGTGCTCCTCGGCCAGCCGCAACTGGGTGACGAACGGGCCCAGCAGCCGGGTGTTCTCCTCGTCGATCGGCCCGCCGGCCAGCACCAGCACGGTGCCCTGGCCGAGTTCGGCAGCGAACGGGGCGTCCTGTGGGCGGGCGGGCAGCGGACCGCCGGAGGAGGCCACCGGGCGCCAGCCCGCACCGGTCGGCGCCAGGATGCCCGCCGCCTCCAGCCGGAACGCCCGGCGCAGTTCGGACAGCAGGCGGCGCAGCGTGCGGCCCTCGCCCCGGACCGTCTCCCCCGCCAGCCTGATCAGGGCCTGGGCCTCGGCCCGCGCCCGGGCCGCCTCCTGGGAGCGGCGGGTCAGCCCGTCGATCAGATGGCTGATGATCCCCGCGACGCACAGGAACACCCCGAGCGGGGCGAGGTCGGCGCCCTGGCTGACCACCAGGCTGTGCCAGGGCGTGGTGAAGAAGTAGTCCGCGGCGAGGACCGAGGTCAGGGTCGTCCCGGCGGCCGGTGCCAGTCCACCGAGCCCGGCCACCCCGGCGACCAGCAGCAGCAGGCAGAGCAGGATCTCGGACAGGCCCAGCGAGCCGCGCAGCGGTGACAGCGCGGCAGCCACCGCGAGTGCCCCGAGCGGCCCGAGCAGCCAGGCCGTCCACCACCGCCGGGCCGGGACGCGGGCGGGCCGGCGGGGGCGCGGGGCCCTCGGCAGCGCCGTCTGCTCGGGGGACGGCGGTGGCAGTACCCGGATGTCGATCGGTCCGGCCATCCGGATCACCCGGTTGATCACCGAGCCGGTCAGCAGCTCCCGCAACCGGGACCGGCCGGTCGGGCCGAGCAGGATCTGGGTGGCGCTCTCCGTCCGGGCGAAGTCCACCAGGGTCCTGGCGACGTCGGTCCCGCCGATCTCCACGTAGCTGCCGTGCAGTTCGCGCAGCAGGGCGCGCTGCGCGGCCAGGCCCGGCGGTTCGTGCTGGATGGCTCCGTCGTCCGTGCGGACGTGAACGCCGATCAGGTCGCCGTGGACCCGGGCGGCCGTCCTGGCACCGCGCCGGACCAGGTGCTCGCCCTGCCGGGTGCCGTTGAGCGCGACCAGGATCCGCTCCTTGGTCTCCCAGGGTGCCCGGATGCCGTGCCTGGCACGGTAGTCGGCGAGTTCCTCCTCCACTCGGTCGGCCAGCCAGAGCAGCGCGAGCTCACGCAGCGCGCCCAGGTTCCCGGCGCGGAAGTAGTTGTCCAGGGCGACGTCGATCCGGTCGCTCGGGTAGAGCTCGCCCTGTGCCATCCGGGTGCGCAGCGCCTCCGGACTGAGGTCGACCAGTTCGATCCGGTCGGCGGCCCGCACCACGGCGTCGGGGATCTGCTCGCGCTGCACGATCCCGGTGATCTGCTCGACCACGTCGCTCAGGCTCTCCAGGTGCTGGATGTTGAGGGTGGTGGCCACGTCGACGCCCGCCCGCAGCAGCTCCCGGACGTCCTGCCAGCGCTTGGTGTTGCGGCTGCCGGGGGCGTTGGTGTGGGCGAGCTCGTCCACCAGCGCCAGGGCCGGGTGGCGGGCGAGCACCGCGTCCAGGTCCATCTCGGTGAGCGCCATGCCCCGGTAGTGCACGGCGCGGCGCGGCACCACCGGGAGGTCGCCGAGCTGCTCCTCGGTGCCGCGCCGCCCGTACGTCTCGGCCAGCGCGACCACCACGTCCAGGCCGCCCGCACGCAGCCGCCGGCCCTCGGCCAGCATGGCGTAGGTCTTGCCGACTCCCGGCGCGGCGCCGAGGTAGACGCGCAGGGTTCCGCCACCAGCGGCCACGGGGGATCGTTCCTCGCTCGCGTGTACGTCCGGTCCCACGATAAGCCGGCCAGGCGCCCGGAGTGCTACGGGCGTCTGGCGTGGTGGGGGTTGCCGAGGTAGGGGAAGTCGTGCAGCAGGTCGGTGTGGGCGGGGATGTGGTCGGTGGTGATCCTGCCGCCGGTGACCATGGCGAGCCGGGCGGAGGTCACGTCGTCGGTGAGGGTCCGGCCGTTCGGGTAGGCCGCGGGCCTGCTGCGGTCGTAGCGCAGGATGTCCGGCAGGACGGTGCGCACGGCCTGCTCGGCGGCGGCCCGCTCGTAGCCGCCGGTGTGCTGCAGCACGGCGGCGAACGGCGCCAGATGGGTCGCCAGGTCGTCGGCGGGCTCCCCGGCGTTGTAGGCGGCCCTGGCGTCGTCGTTCTCGGCGAAGTACGCGATCAGGGACGGGTGGGCGCCGCGGTCGACCGGGGTCAGCCGCCCGTTCTCGTGCAGGCTCACCCTGGCCCAGACGCCGAACGGCCCCTCGGTGCCCAGGTCCTCGTCGGCCAGCTCCAGCACGATGCCCAGGACGTTCTTGTCGCCGCTCCAGTCCACGCCGGTCCACTGGAAGCCCTTGACGATGCCGTCCAGGTCGACGAAGAACGGGTCGCTGCGCAGCCCGGCGAAGAACTTGAAGGTGTGGTCCACGACCACGGCGGGCTCGATGTCCAGACCGACCGGGACGCCGGTGAGCAGCTGCTTCCCGCCGACCTGGTGCGCGCGGGCCTGCTCGCCGGTGGCCCGGTGCACGGCGGCGGTCTGCGGGCCGTCCGCGGGGTCGGAGAAGACGAAGCTGTAGGCCACGTCGGCGCGGTGGTCGCCGTCGGTGTCGATGTTGAGACGGTAGACCGCGCCCGGGTGGAAGGCGGCTCCCTTGGCCGGGGCGTCCGGATGGACGTTCATGATCAGCACGGTGCGGCCGCCGTGCACCGCGAACGCGTACACGTCGGTGAGGTCGAGTCTCGGGTCGCCACGGGGAGAGCGGCCGCCGGGTCCGCTGAGGTGGTGGGACATGTCCTCAGCATCTGCCGGGCGGCAGGGCGGCGCATCACCTCGCGGGCCCCGGCGGACCTTCTCGGGGGCGGGGCACCAGCTCCTGCGGGGCGCGGTCTCCCGCGCCCCGCAGGGGACTTCCCCGCCGCACCCCGCGGGGCCGGCACCCCGCCGGTTCAGTGGGCGGTGAGACGGCGGAGGACGAGTTCCGCGTGAACGTGAGCGGCTCCGGCCTGGCGCAGCCCGTGCACCACCGCGCGGAGCTCCCACCGGTCGACGCAGGCGAGGTGCAGTTCAAGGTCGGCCTCGCCGGCGAGGGCGAGCCCGGACTGGACGGCCGGGAAATGTTCCGCCAAACGGGTGAAATCCAGTGGGTTCGGACCGTAGCGGACCCGGACCACCGCCAGCAGCGGCCGCCCCAGGGCGGAGGGGTCCACCTCGGCGCGCACCCCGGTGAGGACCCCGTCGGCGGCCAGCCGCCGCAGCCGGGCGTTCACGGCGGCCTCGGTCACGCACAGCCGCTCGGCGAGCATGCCCGCCGGGGCACGTCCGTCGGCGCGCAGCGCCCGCAGTAAGGCGACATCCAGCTCGTCCAGCCGCGCGGCGGGCACCGGCAGTGCGCTCACCGCTGGGGCTCCAGTGCGGTGAACGGGCGCTGCGGGGTGTCGGTGACGGCGGGGGCGACCAGTTTGGGATCCAGGACGATGTGCCGGACGCCCAGAGGGGCGATCATCTCCCGCAGTGCGGGGAGCGCCAGATCGATCAACTCCTGTTCGGGACCGAGCAGTTCGCGCGCATCCGCGGCCGAACCAAAGGCCAGGACACAGCGGCTGCCGTCCCGTCGGCGGAAGAACCGGAGCACGCTCGCGGTTCCGACGCTCCGGACCGGGACGTACCTGGCGGTATGTTCGTCAGGCTCTTCCGGGGCGGTTTCGGTGCTGGTCACAGCGGGCCTCCTGCTGCGAAGGAAAGCTCTGCGGAATGCTCTGCGGATCGTCCTCGACCCGGAGAAGGGCACCACCGACGCTAGGCCGGATCCACGGTATCGCAAGACCTCCTGACGGCGTGTTGACCATGAACACTGCTCTCCTGACGCCGTCTTGACGCGTCCCGGCCGCTCCCCGGCCCGGCCCCGGACCGGGCGGTCCGGAATATCCGCAGGACAGAGGGGTGGACCGGCGGCAACGGGCGCAGACTGGAGAGGGCCGCACCGCTTCCTTGGTCCGCGGAAATTAGCGGAAATCGACGAGCCCCCCGGTTCGGCGAGGGGAAGGTCACATCAGAACCGGGAATTCCACCGCCCGGAAAGTCGGCAGAGTTCACCGGAAGTTCACTGGAGCAGGGGGATGGGACGATGGGCGGCACGCTCTGGATCGGTCCGGCACTGTTCGCGGGGCTCGGCGGCCTGCTGGCCCTGCTCGCGGGGCGGGCCGGGCTGCGGGAGATCCGGCGGCTGCGGCGGGTGGGGCTGCCGGCCCGGGCGCTGGTCAGGTACCGGGCGCTGAGCGCCGAGGACCTGCTGGGCAGCCCACGCCCGCTGCTGCAGTTCACCACCGCGGACGGCGAGGTGGTGGAGGTGTTCTCCCCGGTACCGTCCAGCCGCTCCCGCTGCCTGACCGACGGCAGCCGGGTGTGGATCACCTACGACCCCGCCGATCCGGCCCAGGTACTGCTGGACGGGCGCGAGCGCCGCTGGCTGGAGTACGTCTTCCTCACCTCCGGCGCCGCCGTCACCCTCGCCGCGCTGAGCCTGCTGATGTACGGGACGTGACGCCTGCCCGGCGAACTCGACACGACCGGGGAACCGGACCCGGCGTCGCCACCCGGCAACTAGCGCCACCCGGAAGTGGCGCTGCCGTAGGGAGCCTGACGCCGACACGGAACCCGACACCGCCGAACGGGACCTGAACGCCGGACCAGCAGGTCGACGGACTCGGCGGGCCCGGCGCACCGGCGTGCGGGAGCTCCGCGGGCGCCGGCTCAGGAGCGGCCCGCCCCCTCCGTCCGCAGCCGGCGGCGGCCGGACTCGCAGTACATCCGCAGCAGCGCCGCCAGCTCGCCGCCGGGCTCGACCCCGAGCTCACGCCGGGTGAGGCTGCGGTAGGCGTCGTAACTGCGCAGCGCCTCCACCAGGTTGCCCTCGGCTAGGTGCGCCTCGATCAGCGAGCGCTGGGCGCTCTCGCGCAGCGGCTCCACACCGACCGCCACCATCGCGGACTCCACCGCCTCCGCGAACCGCCCGGCCCGGACCAGATGGCGGCTCTGCGCCTCCAGCGCGTGCAGCAGCCGCTGCCTGATCCTCTCGCGCTCGATCAGCACCCAGTCGTCGTACCAGCCGGGCAGCAGATCGAGCGCGTCCGCCCGCCACTTGAGCGCGCAGAGGTCCCCGGCGGTGGCCGTACCGTCGATCAGCCGGCCCGCCCAGTCGCAGAGGACGTAGAGGTCGACCACGGTGTGTTCGCGCACCTTGAGCGCGTACTTGTCGGAGTCCAGGATGTCGATGCCGGCGGCTCTCAGCCGCCACAGCGCGGAGCGCAGATTGCCCGCGGCCCGCAGGTCGTCGCCGAGTGGCCACAACACTCCTGCGGCATGCCGCCGTTCGACCCGGCCGCCGTTCAGGGCCACGAAGGCCAGCAGCCGTTTGCTCCCCTCGGGAACCTCCAGCCGTCGCCCTGCCTGGACCACCCGCGGCCCGCCGAAGAGATGCAGAGTCGGCGCCTGCCCCTGTCCGGGGATCAGTACCGGCGACTCCGGGAACTGTGCGTGCATGGACGGCCCTCCTGCTCGAAGCCCGACCTGCAGATGGTATGCGCACTTCGTCACCCCAACGTCACCTTTCGGCAACCGAGGGTAACCGGTTGACCTCCGGTACCGCTGCGCACCTCAATTCACAGCGGACTCGGCCGCGACCGCGCCCTCCCCGCCGCAGTACCGGACCGCGCGCCGCACGAAGGCCACCCAACTCCCCTGCTGCTCCCCGCACGGGTCGGTCGGGACCAGGATGTCCACGCCCGGCCGGCACGCCGCCGCCAGCGGGATCCGGTCCCGGCGCTGCGCCTCCTGGACCGCCTGGGCTATCTCGGCCAGGCCGTACTGGCAGATCCGCAGGTCGACCCCGTCGCCCAGCAGGCGGTCCAGCACCGCGCGGAGGTCGCCGGTGGTGCTGTAGCTGCACGGCAGGTAGCCCGCGGGCGGGAGTTCGTGGATGCCCAGCGCCGACAGGGCGACCTGGTCCTGGCCGGCAGCCGGTGCGCCGTCGAGCAGACCGGCACCCGACTGCTCGACCATCCGGGCGATCTCCTCTCCCAGCTCGGTCTTGGTGTGCCGCCGCAGATAGGAATCGTCCAGCCGGGCCAGCCGCTCGGTCAGCGCGGCCAGACCCGAGACGGGCAGCGGACGCGCCAGCGCACGCTCCGCCAACAGGGCCTGGAACTGGAGGACTTAGGCGATGAAGACGTCCCAGGGGCGCATCCCGAGCCGGCCCTGCCAGTAGCGCTGCGGCGGCGGTGCGCCCCGCTCCCGCCGGGCCGCCCAGATGTCCACCTCCCAGGCCTTGTGGTCGTCGCCGACCGGGAGGACCACCGCCAGCCGCACCGCGGTCGGCCTGGTCGCGGCGGCCGGCGGCGGGGCCCAATTCCCCGGCAGGACGGACCATCCGGCGGGATCGTAGGGCCACGGGGACGCCTCGGCCCGCTCGGCGGCGAACAGCCGCGAGGCCAGCCAGCCCCGCCGGTCAGCGGGCGGCCGGCTGCCCAGGGCGCCCTCGGTGGCGGGGGTCAGCCTGAGCCGCACCCCTTCGGCGAGGTACGGACGGCGGGTGGCGCCGCCCGAGCAGGGGTCGTCGCAGAGCGTCCCCTGGACCGCGCTCTCGCCGTACTCCCAGGCGGCGGAGGTGACTTCGACCCACCAGTAGGTGTCGGTGTCGGGCCTGAGATCGGCCAGCGGCAGCGCGACCGCCCGGCCGGAGCGCAGCGGCCGGCCGTACCCGTCTATCGCCAGGCCGCCGCCGATCTGCAGCACCCCCTGGCTGTTGGTGACCTCGAAGCCCTCCACCACCCCGGGGCCGCCGGCCGCGCCGACCGCGGTGGCGAGCGCCAGGGCGTAGTCCTGCATCCGGACGAGGTGCTCGACGCGCAGGAACAGGCCGTCGAAGGGGTTGAGCCGGTCGATGCCGCCGTCGGCCGTCGACGGGGTGCCGTCCGAACCCGACGAAGGCTGACCGGTGGTGTCGCCGGTGCCGGCCGCTGTGGTCATGAGTCTGCCCTCCCGGCGCGGTCGGTACGGGTCAACTGTGCGGTGAACACGGCGTCGTGGCCGTCGTCGGGACTCCCCGGCGGGCCGCCGCGCAGCCCGGCGAAGGGGACTCTCGGGTCCCGCCCGTAGCACGGCGCCGGCCCGGTGCCCCGGATCAGGACCCGCACCAGCTCGTAGGCGGGCGCCCGGTCGAGGTCCACCACCACCCGCAGCCCGCCGTCGGTCAGCCGGATCGACTGCACCTCGTCCCGCGACCAGCCCAGGCCGCGGTCGGAGAGCGAGTGGATCTCGATCGCGTGCTCCAGCGAGCCCTCGGCGAGCGGTGCGGTGACGCAGAAGCTCAGGCAGGTGTCACCGCGCGAGAAGTGCACCGAGCCCACCTCCAGGCGCGGCCCGCCGGCGTCCGGCCGCGAGGTCGCGCCGAGCAGCGCGGGCGCCAGGCCGCAGACCAGGTGCGGCGATGACCGGCCGGCCGCCGGGCCGCGGGACGAGCGGAGCGGTGGGCGGCGGAGCCATGGGTGGCCGGCTGGACCCCCGTCAGCCGGCCGCCGACCAGCACGTTCTTGCTGCGCCGGAACGCCACCGAGACGTTGATCCGGGCGCCGGCCGTACCGGGCCGGCGGGCCCGCCAGCGCAGCAGCGGGGTCTTGGCCCCGAGCGGAAGGGCGAGCGCGGCGAAGTTCCGGTCCTGGTCGATCACCTGACTCGGCCCGGTGCCGGTCATGGTGTAGCTGAACACCCGCGAGACGTACAGCCGCCGACCGCCGTTGGCGAAGAAGGCGCGCGCCGCGAGGGCGAGCCAGCAGGGATCGCCGTCGATGCTCAGACCGCCGAAGGCCCGCTCGTATTCGGTGAAGCTGGTGACCAGTGCGGGCCCGGGCACCACCGTCGTACCGGCCACGCTGTACGGGACCGGGCCGTACTCCGTCCGCCCGGCCATGCCGAAGGTACTGGTGGGCACTCCCTCGATGGAGCGTGAGCGGAAGCTGGTCTCCTCGACGTAGACACCGGGGGTCAGGTACTCGGGCACGGGCGGACCTCCTCGGTCGCGGGTCGCTGGGTCGGCACGTCAGCTGAACTGCAGGTCGGGCGCGCGGACCACCTGGCCGACGGTGAGCGACCGGACGGCGTCCCCGGTGGCGGTCAGATAGCCGGGCGGGACGGCGATGCCACGCAGCACGTCGTTGTCCAGGTCCTCGGGCCGGGGCGGGTTGTGCGAACGGTCGACGGCCTCCACCACCAAGTCCCCCAGAGGGTCCAGCGGGTCGAGCGCGTCCAGCCGGTCCAGCGCCTCGGGCGGTGGCGCGGCCGCCGGATCCGGGATGTGGGCGCGCAGCGCGACGTCGAAGTGCGAGGGCGCCGGCGGTGGCAGCGCGCCGGTGCCGTCCACCAGCAGCAGCAGCTGGCCGTACTGGTCGCCGTGTGCCCAGCCGACCCGCAGGCCGCCGGGGCCGAACGCCTCCACCCTGGGCCAGCGCACCGGTGCCCCCTCGAGGGTGACCCGCAGCCGGAGCCCGGTCGCCCCCCGGGCCACCGGGTAGGCCACCCCGGGCAGCAGCCACGGCCGCAGCAGCCGGGCCGCCACCGGTACGAACATGCCCGGCGGCTGCCGGTCGGCCTCGGCCAGCTCGGCCCGGCTCCACAGCGGGAGGGTGAACCGGCGCGGTACCCAGCGGGCAGCCGGGTCCGCGATCCGCAGGCTCACCGTCCGGCCGCGCACCCCGCCACCGCCGCAACTGCCGCTGCCGTAGCGCAGCACGAAGGCCGTACCACCGCCGTGCGCCTCCAGCGGCAGCACCCGCAGCAGCGAGCGGCCGAACCGGTCGACCGGGCCCTCGGCCTCCCGGTCGGCGCGGACGCCGGGCGCGACCGGCCCGTTCGTCCTGGCGTCGACCGGGGACACCGCGAGCGCGAGCCGGTGCAGCACGTCGAGGGCTCCACCGCCGGGTGCCCCGCCGTAGACCGGTTCTCCACCCATGGCTCCGCCGCCCACCGCTCCGCTCGTCCCGCGGCCCGGCGGCCGGCCGGTCATCGCCGCACCTCCGACACCCCGGCCGCCACCGTGGCGACCTGTCCGGAGGCTCCCTGAGCCGGCCCCTCGATGCGGATCACCCGCGCGAGGTACGGCAGGCAGAGCCGGTACTCGGTGGTGAACGCCTGGAACGCCTCGCTCAGCGAGTCCATCGCGAGTTCGTCCGCGACCAGCTGGATCATGTCCCCGGCCTCCCAGTCCCCGGTCGGGTCAAGTAGCGGCCCGGTGAGGATGCTGTCGCTCTCCAGCACCTGCGCCGCCAGGCCCGACCACTCCAACTCGGCCTCCACGTACTGGTCCCAGGCCGCGACCATCAGATGCATCCGCAGCGGCAACCGGGGTACGCCGTCCCGCGCAGCCACCGCCGACCAACCGGGTCTGGTCTCCTTGTCGATACTCAGCCGGTAGCAGTAGACCGACACCGCCGGGTGCCGGATCACCGCCCCGGGGGTGTCCACCTTCTCGAAGTCCAGCGGCCCGGCCAGCACCGCCTCCGGCCGGCGGCCGACCGGGATCCGCTCGGCGAAGCGCCGGTCGAGCAGCGCGACGACGCTGCGCCCGACGGCGGCGAGTGCCCGGTATCCAGCCATGGCCCGATGCTGCGCCGTCAAGCGTCACCACCGCGTTGCCGACCGCCGGGGACCGTCCGGCGACGCGCCGGTGACAGTCCGGCGCGCACACTCGGCCGGCGTCCACTTCTCGATCGCAACTCCTCGGCCCCGCACGGCCGTCCTCGAGTCCCTGGCCCGGCAGCGGAGGGCGGTGTGGCACGGCTTCACCACCGTCGCCGACTATGTCGACCGCCTCTGCCGCGAGCTGGTCTGCATCCTCAAGGGCTGGCAGGCCATCGCCGTCCTCGAGGGGGCCAAGGCCGGGCTGGAGTGCCAGGACGCGGCCAGGACGGCCGCCTGCGAGGCCAAGCGGAAGCACGTGATCGACGAGGTGCTGACCGAGTACGAGAAGCTCTGCCCTTCCTCGTGCCACCCGACTGCCGACTCGGCTGCCACCAGTACCTATTGACGACAACGCACATGAGCGCGGGCCACGGCCGATACCCTGGACGGCGTGACCACCGCATCCCGCGCGTTGCTGCCCCGGGCTTGCGCTGCCGCCGGGCTGTCCGCCGCCCACGCCGCCGGTGCCGTACCGATCCGGCTCGGCGAGAACGAGATCTGGCGCCTCGCGCACGGAGTCGTCGCCAGGATCTCCAGACCCGGCCAATGGTCCGCCGCGGCACGGGAGGTCGCCGTCGCCCACTGGCTGCGCTGCTGCGGCCTCCCCGCCGTACGGCCGCTCGACGACTGCCCCGGCCCGGTCGAGGTGGACCTGCGCCCGGTCACCTTCTGGCACGAACTGCCACCCCACCGGAGTGCTCGCGCGGCCGAGTTGGCACCGCTGCTCCGCCGCCTGCACGGCCTGCCCGCGCCTCCCGCGGGCCTCCGACTCGGTCGACTCGACCCCTTCGTCCGCCTCGCCGAGCGCATCGAGGGCGCCACCACCCTGGCCGAATCCCAACGGAGTTGGCTACGGCGGCGACTCGCCGACCTGACCGCCGCCTGGGCCGCCGAGCTGCCGGCGGGCCGGCCGGCGACGGTGATCCACGGGGACGCCTGGGGCGGCAACGTCGCCGTCACCTCCGACGCCGCCTACCTGCTCGACTTCGAACGCACCGCCCTGGGCCCGCCCGAGTGGGACCTGGTCTCGACCGCGGTGGACCACCGCACCTTCGGCCTCCACTCCGACCGCGAGTACACCGCCTTCTGTGCGACCTACGGCAGTGACGTCACGACGTGGCCCGGATACCCGCTGCTCCGTTCCATCCGCGAACTCCGCGCCGTCTGCTACGCCCTCCAGTGCGCCGCCGACGCCCCGCACCGCCACCGGGAGCAGGCGCACCACCGGCTCGCCTGCCTCCAGGGCCGGCACGGCCCCCGCCCCTGGCGCTGGACCCCGCTAGGCTGATCGAAGGGCTGTACGAGAGTCGCACAACAGCCGTACTTCAGAACGGGGTTGGGGATCCTTTTCGGCCTCCGGCCGGTGAAGTCGCGATCGGCCCCCGAAGCGCCGACGACAGGTGGTATCACGGAGGCGACTGGGAGAGGAGTCCGCATGACCCGCTACGCCATCGACCCGGCGCGCCATGAACTCATCGCCACCTGGGAGACCGGCGAGGGCGAACTCGCCACCCGCGTCGCCACCGTGCCCGACGCGTCCGAGCCCGCGCGGCTGAGCCGGCTGACGGCGGCGCTCGCCCGGCTCTCCACCGCCGCCTGGCAGACCTACACCCACCCGGCCGCGGCCCTCGACCCGCTCGAGCCCACCGGCGAGGACTGGCGGCGCGAACAGGAGCGCGGGGCCTTCGGCGAGGCGCTGCGCGCGATCACCCGCCCGAACCTCCCGGACGAGGAGGGGATCATCCTGGAGTACAGCCCGCTGCTGGAGTCCGCACACGAGGTCGGCCGGGCCCTGCACGTCCTGGCCGACCGGGAGTTGACCGCGGCCGTACGCACCGAGGTCGGGGTCGAGCTCGCCGCCGTGGAGAGCGCCGAGCTCGGCGGTCTCACCGGGCGGGCCGGGCAGGCCGTACTGCTCAGCCTGGAAGACGCGTCACCGGTCCAGGTGGCCGCCGCCGACCAGCTCTTCAGCCAGGACCCGTTCGGCCAGGAGGCGCTGTTCACCGCGGTGGACCCGACCTCCGCGGCCGTCGCGGCGGCGCACTGGCTGCACGCCGCCGCCGAGGTCGCCGCCGAGCGGTCCGGGCACCCGACCGCCGCCGTGATCCGCTTCGCCGACGACATCGAGGCCCTCCCACACGAAAGTCCCACCCACGTCCTGCAGTTGCTGGAGACCGGGGTGACCCCGTACGACGCGGTCACCGCCCTGGTCGGCGAAGCCCTCCAGGTCGCCGACGGCGTCCTGCCCGACCTGGTCGCCTTCCGCGCGCAGATCGCACCGGTCGAGGAGCTGATCGCCAAGTACGGTGCCGACGACCCCAAACTCCGCGCCGAGCTCTCCCGGGTCCGCCTCACCCCGCTCGACCCCCGCCGCCCGGCCCGCGACCTCCTGGAGGACCTGGTCTCCGCCGTCCACGGCTGCTGGCTGCTGTACGCCGAGCACGTCGAGAACGCCCCGGACGACGAGGAGGGGCCGACGGGAGAGGAGGCCCTGAGCCGGGCGGAGTTCGCCCACCTGGTCCGGGCCAGGGCGGCCCGCCACCGCGACCGGCTGATCTGAGCCCACCGTCGCCTGCCGCTACCGGTGCCCGCAAGCGCAGCCCGCGCTCGACCGGGGTTGCCGTGGCTGGTCGGCGTGCTGCGGCCGTTCAGTCCAGGTCGAGGCGGCGGTCCGCGAGGCAGCGCCGCCACAGTTCGAAGGTCAGATCGGCCTCCACCAGCGAGTCGTGGACGAACCCGGTGTCGATGAACTCCGGCCCGACCAGCCGCCGTACCGTCCCCACCAGGTGGTCGGCCGCCTGCCGGATCCGCTCGGCATGGGCGACCCTGAGGCGCGGCTCGAACTCGGCCAGCAGCCCCGACACGCCCTTCGGCCCGTCCGAGCGGGCCGGCTGCTCGTCGTACACCGACGGGACGGGCGGCAGCTGCTCCTCCGGGAGGTGTGGGACGGGCGCGCCCGGCCGCGCCGCGGGCTCGTCCTGGCCGAGGATCCGGCCGACCACCCGGCGGCTCTCCTCCGAGCGCTGGACCTCGTCGGCGAGCTCCTTCAGCGCGTCCAACAGGGGTGGGACGTCCTGTTCGCTCTCCGCGGCGACCAGCCTTCCCAGCTCCCCAGCGAGTTCCCGGCCCCGGGCGGTGGCCCGGTCGAGCACGGCGTCGCAGGCGTCCAGCTCTCCGAAGGCCCGCTCGACGGCCCGTAGCGACTGCCGCAGCCTCTCGTGCGCATCCCCCTCGAACCGGTCGGCGCCTCGGGCGAGATCGGACTCCGGCAGTGGCGCCCCGAACAGGTCCCCACCCGGTGTACTCATGACCGTCCCCATGGAAGCCATCGTCGGCCCACCCCTTTCCATGATCGTCGCTCTCCCGGCCGAAGCGATCATGAAACACCTCCCACCGGAGCGCCACCCCCAAACCTGGAGGCCGGAATCAGCAATGCCGTCGGTTCCATCGATTCCGTCGGGCGCCCGCACGTGGCAGGGTGATCCGGGGCCGCGCCCTGACCAGGGAAGCCACCGGCCGGCCGCGTCGGCGACCCGCTGATCCACCCGTCCCGCCGGGCGTCCGTGTCAACTCGCCGGGTTCACGAAAGAGTACAGACGGCGCATCGCGTTGACGAGGACCTGACCATGCGGGTTGAGCGAGCGGCCGTCGGCAACGGTCAGCGGGCGGCGGGTGACCAGCCGACCGAGGATGCCGCCGGGGTTCAGCAGGGTCCCGGCACGGGGCAGGTTGACCAGCACGCACTCCTGGGTGCGTGCCGGCCCGCACTCCAGCAGCCCGGCCCCCGGCCGCCGGAAGACCAGCCGGTCGCCCTCCAGGGCGTACACGCCGCCGGTCGGCGCCTCCAGCAGCACCGCCGCCGAGTCGATGTGACGGATCGTCAACTGCACTGCGTCGACCGGATCGAGGTCCGGCTTCCCGATGGTGTCATGGCCGTGCCGCTCGGCGAAGTGTCGGACCATGGTGGGCAGCAGACCGGCACCGAACTCCAGCTCACCGAGCAGCCAGGTGGAGCCCAGCACCCGGCAGTTGATCTCCAGGGTGGCCACCGAGCCGTCCGCGCGCAGCGCGAAGTCGCCGCCGTAGATGCCCCGGTAGCCGAGCTCGGCCAGGCCGCGGCCGATCCGCTCCATCGCGTCGCGCCCGGTCGCCAGCGCATCGGCCGGCAGCAGGGCGGGTGCCTGGAAGTCGGTGCCGACGTACCCGCCGAAGCCCGAGCCCAGCCCCTCCACGCCGGTGAGCTGGAGCGCGGGCCGAAGCACCTCGGGGAACCCCTCCCGGGGCACGAAGCCGCTGAAGCTGAAGGTGGTGTCGCCCGCGTACTCGCTCACCAACCAGCGGCTGCGCTGCGGCAGTTCACGGGCCTCCTGTTCGCCGGTGACCAGGTAGGTGCCGTTGCCGCCCGAACTGCCCTTCGGCTTCTGGGCGACGAAGACCGGCCCGAACTTCCCGCTCAGCAGCTGGTAGTCGATGCTGTCGACCACCACACTGGCCGGCGCCGGAACGCCCAGGTGCTCGAACCAGTCGCGCATCAGCACCTTGTCCGTCAGCAGGTCCCCGCCACCGGGCGCGGGCGGCACCAGCAGGCTCGCGCCGGTCCGCTCGATCGCCTGGCGCCAGTGCTCGCGGTACGTGCCATAGGCGGCCAGCCCGAACTCCCGTCCGCGCCAACGGTTTCCGATCAGGGCCGGCAGGAGGTCCATCAGCTCCTCCAGATGTCGTCCACTGAGCGTGTCCTCCCGGCGTGCGATCTGCTCCTCCAGCGAGTGCACCCGGGCCCCGAACCGCTCGGCCCAGCCCACGTCCGCCCCCTCCACGGTCAACAGCTCGGAGAGGCAGCCCGTGCGCAGCAAGGGCAGCAGGTAGAGCGGGCGCGCGGCGAACCCCAGGTACCCGGCGGGGCGCAGCAGGCGCTCGACGTCATCAAGAGAAGCGATCACGCGATGGATTATGCATCCCGTCACCCCTCCGCGATTCTGATCAACTTGTCGCAGTGCAGGGAATACTGATGATGCATTAGACTGCGCCGCCACTCGGCCCATCGACGGTGTCGGCACCCGGATGCCCGACGGTCCGGATCGCCGTGGCCGGGGCGGTGCACCCGGCGCGGCGGAGTCGGGAGCGGGCGGGCGCCGGCGGCCGGGCACGTACCCGGCGTTCGGGCGGGCGGCCCGTTATTCGGGTGCGCCGGCGCGAGCGGCAACGGCAGGATGACGGCGACTCGGCGACCGCTCCGGTAGTCGACCACCTCCGCACCCGACCAGTCGAAGACGAGGACCCCCGACATGACCTCCCACACCGCGCAGGGCCCCACCGACCAGCAGGACTCCGGGTCCCCGGCGCATCCGACCGCCCCGGCGAGCCCTGCCGCCCCGCAGACGGGGGCCGTACTCCGCTCCTTCGTCCGGGACGGCCGCCTGAACCGGCTTCCCGTCAAGCGCGGCAAGCGACTGGTCGTCCTGGAGCACGTCGCCGCACAGTCGTTCACGCCCGGTGTCGAGTACGCCGAGCCCGAGGTCAACGAGATCCTGCGGCGCTGGTGCGAGGGCGGCGACGCCGACCATGCCGGCCTGCGCCGCGACCTGGTGGAGGAGCGCATCCTCGACCGCGAGAACAGCGTCTACCGCCTCCGCGACGACCGCCCCACCGCCCCGCTGCGGTAGTCGTCCGGGCGACCGAGCGCTAAGGGACTGCGGCGAGCAGGGATTCCGCGACCAGGGTGCGGGCGTAGATCACCGAGCGGCCGGCCCGGTGAGCGCTGACCAGGCCCGCGTCGCGCAGCGCGGTCAGGTTCTGGGAGACCCCGGCCGGGGAGAGCCCGCTGCGCCGGGCCAGTTCGGTGGTGGACGCGGGGTTCCCCAGTTCGGTCAGCAGCAGGGTCCGCGAGCGGCCGAGCACCGCGGCGAGGGCGGCGGTCCCGGTGGCGGTCCGCTCCTCCCACAGCGAGCCGATGCCGCGTGCGGGATAGGCGAGTTGCGGCGGGTCCGGCGGTGTCACCCTGGTGAACGGGACCGGTCCGGTGAAGACCGAGGGGATCAGCAGCAGCCCCTGCCCCGCCGTCTGCCGGGAGAGGGCCTTGGACCGGCGGAGCAGCCGCAGTGTGTCGTCGTCCCAACGCATCGAGGCGTGCAGGTCGTTGAGGAGGTGAGCCGCCCCGCGCTCGGCGATCTGCCGGGCCCGGTGGGAGACGTCGGCGTCCAGCACCGCCTGGATCCGCGCCCAGTACGGGGCGAGCGCCACCTCCCAGTAGGTCCGGATCTCTTCGGCGACCTTGGCCAGGCGGGTCTGCGGCTTGGCGTACAGGGCGCGCGAGCGGGGACCGAGACCGCCCTGCTCGCGGCGGAGACGGTCGAGGTCGTGGCGCACCCGCTCGGTGTCTGCGGCCAGGATGCCGTCCAGCTCGGCCGCCAGGGTCGGGGCCGGGCCGGGAGGTGTCGGGTTGAGGAAGTCCGGGACGTAGCCCGACGGCGGGACCAGCTCGGCCAGCCATCCCCGGTCCAACCCGGCGGCCGTCACCCGCGGCCGCACCTGCCCGGTCCAGACCCGGTGCACGGGATGCACGACTCCGGAGCTCAGCAGCCGGAAGCTGGGACCGACCTCCCACATCGGCGATACGGCGAAGCGCATCTGCGCCAGATCCCGCACCGAGAACACCAGCTCCGCCACCGCGCCTCCGGCGAGGATTCAGCCATGTCCGAATCATTGGCGGCCAGTCTACGGTCCGCTGATCATTCCGGCATGACCTCACAGACGATCACCGCTGCGGCGGCAGGCACCTGGAAGCTCGGCGACCTGACGGTCAACCGGATCGGCTTCGGCGCGATGCGCCTGCCGCAGCACGGCAGAGCGCTCGTCCCGGACGCCGTCCCGCGCGAGGGCGACCAGGCGATCGGCGTACTGCGCCGAGCGGTCGAACTCGGTGTGAACCACATCGACACCGCTGCTTTCTACTTCTCGCCGCTGCGCTCCGCCAACGGGTTGATCAACCGGGCGCTGGCGCCCTACCCGGACGACCTCGTCATCACCACCAAGGTCGGTCCCGGCCGCGACCCGTCGGGCGCGTGGCTGCCCCATGCCACGCCGGAGCAACTGCGCGGCCAGGTCGAGGAGAACCTGCGCCAGCTCGGCCGCGACCACCTCGACGTGGTGAACCTGCGCATCGTCGGGACGGATTCGATCGCCGAGCGCTTCGGCGCACTGGCCGAGTTGCGCGATGCCGGGCTCATCCGCCACCTGGGCCTGTCCAACGTCCACCCCCACCACCTCGCCGAGGCCCGGGCCATCGCACCG
Organism: Kitasatospora cystarginea; assembly: GCF_039533515.1. Classification (NCBI taxonomy): domain Bacteria; kingdom Bacillati; phylum Actinomycetota; class Actinomycetes; order Kitasatosporales; family Streptomycetaceae; genus Kitasatospora; species Kitasatospora cystarginea. The sequence continues at coordinate 47,151 of NZ_BAAATR010000009.1, forward strand.
GTGGTCTGCGTGCAGAACCGGTACGGCCTCGGCGCAGGGCCCGAGCAGGACGAGTTCCTGCGCGGCTGCGGCGAGCAGGGCGTCGCGTTCGTGCCGTTCTACGCGATCGCCGGCGCCGGTAGTACGGCCGGCGCGAGCGGCACCGACAGCGCGGAGGTGCTCTCCGTCGCCCGTGCGCACGGAGCGAGCGCGGCGCAGGTGCGGATCGCGTGGACACTGCACCGCGGCCCGCACGTACTGGCCATCCCCGGTACCGGCGACCCGGATCACCTGGCCGCCAACGTGGCCGCCGGCGCACTGCGCCTCGGTGCGGACGAACTGGCGCTGCTGGACTCGCTCCACCGGGGCGGAGCGAGCGCTGACGGTCGGTAGGTCCGGCGCCCGGCGGGCGGTAGCCCCGCTCCTCGGTGCGACGGGTGGCCGCCTCAGCCGAAGCGGCCCTCGACGTAGTCGAAGGTGCATGGGGCGGCCGGGTCGGTGAAGAGCCCCGGCCGTTCCGAGCTGCCGCCCGGTGGCCGCGCCGAGTGCCCAGTCGACCGTGCGGTCCGGCACCTGGAGCGCCGGCAGCCGGGGTCGGCGCCCGCCGGTCATGGCGGCAGTCCGGGCCCGGCGGAATGATTGGACTCTGCGGGAAGACCGGGCCCGGCGGGAAGACCGGGCCCGGCGGGAAGGCCCCTGTTCCCGGGGAGGTCCGGCTTGGTCAGCAGCGCGACGAACCGGCGGAAGGCGTTCTGGCAGGTCGCGTACCGCTCGTACGCCCGGCTGGAGCGTGCCACCGGATCGTCCCGGGCGCCTGGGACCGCCCAGATCCAGCCCAGGCCCTCCCGGACGTGGGTGATCCTGGCCACCAGCTCCGGCCCGGCGGCGGCCAGTTCGGCGAAGGCGCGCTCGGCTGCGGGGGCGGAGTCGTACACAGGTGAGGAGACCGCGACCACCCGCCCGTTCGGAGCCTTCAGCTGCCACCGGAAGCGGCCGCTCGGCACCCGTTCGGTCCGCAGCCCCTCCCGGCCGGCGCCGGCCGTTCCACGCTCTCCGGAACGTCCGGAACCCACCACTGCCCCCGCGGGACTCGTGCTGAATGATCGTCACCGGGTCCAACGCTACGTGTGCACACCGGCGGGCGGGAAGCCGGAGCATCCGTCAAAGCCAGCCATTGGCACAGAAGTTCTCCCTCGTTAATCTCCACTGGACCAGACCTCCCGAGGCGCCGCGAAGCAAGGCGGTCAGCTACCGGCCGACGGCTCCGGGGCATCCTCGGCCGGCAGGTCGGCGGCCGTCCAGGACAGCCGGCCGGAGTGGAAGTCCTCGATCACCGCGCGCAGCCAGCGGACCTCCGCCTCGGTCACGGCGCGCAGGTACTCGATCTCCAACAGGCTGACCCGCCCCAGCCCGTCCGCGGGCTCGTCAGCGAGCGAGACCTCCAGTCCGGCCAGCTTCTCGGTGGTGGCGCGCAGTCGCCGCTCCAGGACGGCCGGGATCTCGTCCGGGTCGAGCATCAGCAGGTTGGAGAGAGCCGCGGGGAACTGCGGGTACTCCGGCCTGGGTACCGCCAGCATGTCGATCAGCCACTCGCGGGCGGTCTCGCGACCGGCGTCGGTGATCTCGTAGACGGTGCGCTCCGGGTACGCCTGCTCCCGCCCGGTCTCCCGGACGGCGACCAGACCGACCTCCTGCAGGCGGTCGATGGTCCGGTAGAGGCTGGCTCGCTGGCCGACGTTGACCACCACGTCCTTGCCCCACTCCTTGATCAGCCGCTGCATCCCGTAGGGGTGCAGCGGCTTGTAGTGCAGCAGCGACAGGACGGTCAGGGCGAGTGGGGAACTCCGGTGACTGCTCATGCATCGATCCTATCCACACCGAAACTAGTTCTTTGGTATCTAGTTGACCCGTTACTAGTTTCAGTGCAACTATCGAACCAACGGAACGCCCTCGGGCGAAGGCAGGAGGAATCATGGCCAGCAAGACCCGTACCGCCCTGGTCATCGGCGGCGGCATCGCCGGCCCGGTCTGCGCGATGGCCCTGCGGCAGGCTGGGATCGAGGCCACCGTCCACGAGGCCCACCACCGCACGGCCGACGGCGTCGGCGGCGGTCTGGGCATCGCGCCCAACGGCCTGGACGCCCTGGACGTCGTCGGCGTCGGCCACCTGGTGCGGCCCATCGGCATCCCGACGACCGGGATCGTGCTGCAGGACTGGGCCGGCAAGAGGCTCGGCGAGTTCGGCAACCCGCCCGGGGTGCCGCCGACGCAGTTCGTCTGGCGCACCGACCTCTACCGGGCCCTGTACGACGAGGCGACCCGCCGCGGCGTCCGCATCGAGCACGGCAAGCGGCTGGTCGGCGTGCGGGAGGCCCCGGAAGCGGTGACCGCGCAGTTCGCCGACGGGACCACGGCCGGTGCCGACATACTGATCGGCGCCGACGGCATCCGCTCCACCGTCCGCACCCTGATCGACCCTGCCGCACCCGGCCCCCGGTACGCCGGCCTGATCAGCTTCGGCGCACGGGTGTGCCATCCCGGCGTGCCCGCCACCCGGGGCAAGATGAACATGAGCTTCGGCAAGCAGGCCTTCATCGGCTACCAGGTCTTCGACGACTCCTCGGCCGTCTGGTTCGTCAACCTGCCCCACCGCGAGCCGATGACCACGGCTGAAGCCCAACGGACCTCGGCCGAGCAGTGGTTGGCGCTACTGCAACGGAAGTTCACCCAGGACCGCACGCCGGCCGGGCGGCTGATCGCGGCGACCGACCCGGCCGACCTGGTGATCGCCGGGCCGATGGAGAACATGCCCAAGGTCCCCGCGTGGAGCCGGGGCCGCATGGTCCTGGTCGGTGACTCGGCCCACGCCCCCTCCTCCAGCTCCGGCCAGGGCGCCTCACTCTCCGTCGAGAGCGCCGTCCAGCTCGCCCGCTGCCTGCGCGACCTGCCGCACGACCAAGCCTTCGCCGCCTACGAGCAGTTGCGACGACCCCGCGTCGAGCGGATCATCGACGAGACGACCCGCAAGAACGGCAACAAGGCCGCCGGGCCCGTCGGCCGCGTGGTCAACAACGTGCTGATGCGCGTGGTCACCAGGCTGGTCAGGCCTGAGAAGGCGGCCTGGATGTTCGACCACCGCATCGACTGGGACGCCCCGGTCTCCCCCGCCGACCACCGGGATCCGGCCCGGGCAGCCTGACCTGGTTGGCCGTCAACTCGAAGTCGCGGTCCCAGCCGGACACCATGGTGTTCCACGGAACGGCGAACTTCCGTGGCCGCCCGGTGGGTTGACGTGCCCCGGAGCGCGGTGATCTCAGCCCTGGGACGCCGGGTCGGCGGCCCGGGGGTGGTCACCGGTGGAACCGTCGATGAGCTCGCGGACGATGTCCATGTGGCCCGCATGGCGGACGGTGTCCTCGATCATGTGGATCAGCACCCAGCGCAGCGACACCCGCTCACCGGACCAGGAGGAGCCGAGGGTGTCGAGGTCCAGGCGGTCGATGACCCGGTCGGCGGCCGCCCGGGCGCGGCCGTAGAAGGCCACGATGTCGGCGGTGCTCTCGTCCGGGCCCGCCCGCATGTCGTCCTCGGGGGCGAACCACAGCGGCTCCGCCTCGACGCCGAAGGTCGTGCAGAACCAGCCGTACTCGACCGCCGCCAGATGCTTGACCAGGCCCAGCAGGCTCGTCCCCGTCGGTGTCATGGGCCGCCGGGCCCGCTCCTCGTCGAGGCCGGCCAGCTTCCACAGCACCACGTCCCGGTGCCGGTCGAGGCTGGCGCGAAGGCTCTCCTTCTCCCCGCCCGTGAGCGGTACCCGTGCACTCATGCCGCACACCGTAGCAGCGGCCGCCGACAGCTCCCGGTCCGGCCAACTCGGGCCGAACGGCGACGACATGGCGCCACCTTGGAGGAGGACCGGACGGGAAGCCGGAGGTGAGGGCCGAGAACGCCCGGGCGGGGCGCGGTGGTCCGGTGCGGGGCATAGTGGCCGTAGGGGGCGTACCCGAGGAGCTGCACGGAGGCCGGTCATGGCCAGACACGTCGAGTACCGCAGGATCTACTCAGATGCCGGCGCCGATGACGGTGTGCGCGTGCTGGTGGACCGGGTGTGGCCGCGCGGGCTGCGGAAGGACGCCGGGGCGTTCGACGTCTGGATGAAGGAGGTGGCACCGTCCACCGAGCTCAGGCGCTGGTACGGTCATGATCCCGAGCGCTATGGCGAGTTCCGCCGCCGCTACCTCGCCGAACTGCGTGATCCGGATCATCAGGAGGCCCTGCGCAGCCTGACCGAGATCGCCGACAGCGGGCCGCTGACCCTGCTCACCGCCAGCCGCGACGTCGACCACAGCCAGGCCGCGGTCCTCGCCGACCGGCTGGGCGGCCACGGCGGAAGGAGCCGCAGCGGAACGGGCCGCGGCGGAAAGCAGTCGTAGCAGTCGTAGTCGTCCAGGGGCCGTCCGGCACGCGCCGGGCGGCACCGGCGCGGACCGGTCCCCGGACCGGCCCACCGAGACAGTCCCCGAGAGCAGGAGTTGCCCATGCCGCCCACCGGCTCCGACGTCCCCCGCCTGCTGGCCGACCTCACCGAGTGCGTCGCCGCGGCCTCCCCGGACCAGCGTGGAGCGCTCTGGCGGCTCGCCGAGCCGGGACGGCAGCTCGACGCCAACCTGGTCCGCCTCCCGGCGGACGGCGCGGTCGAGGAGCACGCCGAGCCGGACCTGGACGTCCTGCTGCTGGTGGTCGAGGGCAGCGGCACCCTGTACTCCGAGGGGCGGCCCCAGCCGCTGACCCCCGGTGCGCTGGCCTGGCTGCCGCACGGCTCCCGGCGGGCGCTGCACGCCTCCTCTCGGGGACTGGCCTGGCTGACCGTGCACCGGCGGCGCCCCGGGATGACCATCCGGTCCGCACCACCGGCCGACCCCGCCCCGGCCGACCGGCCCACCGGGGGCGGCGATCCGGCCTGCTGGCTGGACCGGGTCTGCCCCGCCTGCGGGCGGCTGGCCGAGGGCGCGGCGCCGGCCTTCTGCAGCCGGTGCGGCGAGCGCCTGGAGGTCGTCTGAGCCACCGGCGGTACGCCTTCTCCGTCTCCGGACTCCCGCCTCCGGACTCCCGCCGCAGCACGCGCGACCCTCCGTCAGGTCGGGCCGGTCGACGCGCCCTACGACGCGGTCATCGCGTCGCGGCTCTGGATCGCCCGCCGCAGCGCACGCGGCACCGGACCGGCCGCCGGGGCCAGCTTCTCGATCCGCGACCGGAACTCGCGCCTCTGCCGCCAGGTCAGCACGGTGCGCAGCTGGGCCGCGTCGGCGAGGGCCACCAGCGCCGCGTCGTCCGGGTCCACCCGGGAGAGCGGGCCGCGCAGCGCCGAGGAGACCGCTGCCTCCAGCGCCTTGCGCACCCTCGGCTCGCGCAGGGTGATCCGGGCGGCGGGGAACAGGCCGAGGACGCGGTGTTCCTCGACCGTGATCCAGCCCGCCGCGGCCAGGCCGTCCCGTACGGTGCGCGCGGTCCGGTGGCGGCGCCAGCCTATCCAGAGCTGCCAGCTGCGCGTCCGGCCATCGTGGATCTGCCGCCAGAGGTCGGCGAGCAGCGGGTCGAGCCCGGCGGGCACGATCCCCACGGCGGCGGCCGTGCGCCCGTCCTCGCGCAGCAGGCCCCGGCGCAGCAGGTCGGTGAGCATCGCCGCACGCATCAGGAAGTCCAGGTTGCGTCGGCAGGTGAGGCGCTCGCGCTCCGGGTCGTAGGCGAGCAGGTAGAGCTTTCCGGCGAGGGTTTCGGGCAGTTCCATGACGGACTCCGGGTGGCTTCGGCTTGACTCGGCTGGGTGCCGACGGGTCGGTCTCGGTACTGGGAGCGAGCAGAGCGGCAGCCGGGGAAGGCCGGGTCGGGGCTCCTGGGTCACCGGACCTCGCGGCCGGGCACCCGGCCGGGCCGTCCCGGCCGCAGCTCTTCGGCTTCAGGAGTCGCCCGGTTCCTGGCCCTCCGGCTCCAGGCGAGCCTTCGGCGGGCGGCCACGGCGGGGCAGGCGGGCCGCATCGCCCGGCATCCGGGCAGCTTCGGTGAGCGCCCGACGGAGCAGGAACTCGATCTGCGCGTTGGTACTCCGCAGCTCGTCCGAGGCCCACCTGGCCAGCGCGTCGTGGACCGCGGGGTCCAGGCGTAGCAGGATCTTCTTCCGCTCCGTCGCCACCGCGTGCTGCTCCTCACTGGTTCTACTGGTAGAGCGAGCCGGTGTTGACGACCGGCTGGGTGCCCCGGTCGCCGCAGAGCACCACCAGCAGGTTGCTCACCATCGCGGCCTTGCGCTCCTCGTCCAGCTCGACCACGTCGCGCTCGGCGAGCCGGTCCAGGGCCGCCTCGACCATACCGACCGCACCCTCCACGATCAGGCGACGGGCCGCGACCACCGCGCCGGCCTGCTGGCGCTGGAGCATCACCTGCGCGACCTCGGGAGCGTAGGCGAGGCGGGTGATCCGGGACTCGATCACCCGCACACCGGCCGAGGCGACCCGGGCGGCGATCTCCGCGGACAGCTTCCGGGTGATCTCGTCGGCGTTGTCGCGCAGCGACATCTCCCCCTCGCTGTGCGAGTCGTAGGGGTAGCTGTTGGCGATGTGGCGCACCGCGGTCTCGGTCTGGATGGCGACGAACTCGGTGTAGTCGTCCACCTCGAAGATGGCCTTCGCGGTGTCCTCGACCTGCCAGACCACGACCGCGGCCATCTCGATCGGGTTGCCGTCGGCGTCGTTGACCTTGGCGGTCTCGGTCTCGTGGTTGCGGATCCGGGTGGAGATCCGGCGGCAGCTGGTGAACGGGTTGATCCAGGTCGGTCCGTCGGCGCGGATGGTGCCCCGGTAGCGGCCGAACAGCTGGACTACCCGGGCCTGCCCGGGCGAGACGACGTGCAGGCCCCGGGACAGCAGGAGCCCGGACAGGACGAGCACCGGCCCGAGCACCAGTAGCGCGATACCGGCCCCGGTCGTACCGTCCTGCTGCAGGTTGCCGCCGGCGATGGCCAGGCCGATGCCGCCGAGCACGCAGAGCAGGACGAGCCCGAGCATCGGCAGCCCCGGCAGACCGGAGATGGTGCGCTCGGTGACCTTCGGGGTGGGGACGTCGAGGGCGAAGTCGTCCGCCGAGTCGATGTTGTTGTGCGGCGTGGTCATGGGACCGGGTTCCTCTCCTGCGGTATGGCACGAACCTAGCAAAGTGATATCACTTTTTGGCACCCCGCAAACCCCTTCCCTGCCCGACCTCCCGCATCGAGGACCCCCATCCCCTCCCGACGCACACGGAGGACCCGGTTCCACCAACGCCACGGTGGGCCCCTGGCGGAGTTCCGCCAACCGCCCGCCACCGGCGGACGACGGATGGAATGTGGTGGATTTCACGATCACCGCAGGCACCTCGACCCTGCCCCCGCACCGCCTCCGGCCTGGGCCTTCCCGCCACAGCGGGTCGGGGACGGACCGATGCGGAGGTACCCTGGAAAGCCTGCTGACGGATGGTCGGCATGGGCCCGCGGCGCCGGAACGACCGGCCGCGCGCAGCCTCGCCCACGCCACCGGGACACCACATCGAAAGTCAGCAAACCGGACATAAGCCTCGACATCTCCCGAAGGAGCGACAGACGCCCCTTGACTCAAGACTGAGGGGGATGAAGATGTGATGAAATTAAGTGTCCGATCCGACTGACGGACGGTGAGCTCCGGAATCCATGCACCAGGGGGATACGTTGGCTGGCTCGCGAATAGACGGCGAACCTGGCGGGCAGACGGCACTCCCCGCCAAGAAACAGTCGGCCGTCGCACCGACCGCCCCCAGCACCGTCGGCGTGCTCCAGTCGGAGCGTTCGAAGGTCGTCCGGGTGTACCGGCGACTGCTCCCCGAGCGCAGCCGCGCGGCCATCGCCGGCATGGTCCCGTACGAGCTCCGCACCCAGGTGATCCACCGGCTCTCCCGCAGCCTCTCGGTCCAGCAGAAGGTCGCCACGGTGCACGGCGGTCTGCTGGCCAAGCGCCACCCCGCACTGTTCGAGTCGGGCCGGGTCACCCTGATCCAGGTCGGCCGGGCGCGGAAGATCGTCAGCCTCCGCCCGGACGCCGCCCCGCTGCAGGCCCGCAACGACAACCTCACCCTGGTCCGCACCGCCCTGGCCGAGGCCGGGATCGACTGCTTCGCCGTCCGCGGCTTCCAGGAGACCTCCGCCACCGTCGCCGTCTCGCGCGCCGACCGTCCGGCCGCGCACCGGGCGCTGGCGGCACTCTGCGCCACCGTCCCCGGCTACGTCTCGGTCATGCCGACCGACCGGCCCACCGTACCGACCCGTTCCGAGCCCGGCTTCGAGAAGCACACCTGGTCCACCGTCGCGCAGGCCGAGGTCATCCGGATGACCTGGTTCCACGCCGACCCCGGCACCACCTATGTGATGGGCCACGAGTACGGCTGCGACATCGAGTTCTGGGCGCCCGAGGACGGCGAGCTGGTCGCCCCGCGCCGCAACCGGATCACCGAGCGGGTCCCGGCCTGGCACGAGACCGTCCCCGCGCCCGTCGGCATGTTCACCCGGCTGGAGGCCTGGGACCGCCCCGAGAACCCGGTCCCGACCCGGCCCGAGTTCGCCCGCGCGCTGCCCGAGGACATCCGCTTCCCCATCGACGTCGTCTACACCTGGGTGGACGGCAACGACCCGGCCTGGCAGCGCCGCCGCGCCGAGGCCGACGGCTCCGCCCGGGACCTCAACCCCGAGGCCGCCAACGACGCGCGCTACATGAGCCGGGACGAACTCCGATACTCGCTGCGGTCGTTGCACCTGAACGCGCCCTGGGTGCGCACCGTCTACCTGGTCACCGACGACCAGACTCCCCCCTGGCTGGACACCTCCAACCCCCGGATCAAGGTGCTCAGCCACCGGGAGATCTTCCGCGACAAGGACGTCCTGCCGACCTTCAACTCGCACGCCATCGAAAGCCAGCTGCACCACATCGAGGGGCTGTCCGAGCAGTTCCTCTACTTCAACGACGACGTCTTCCTGGGCCGCCCGATCTCGCCGCAGCTGTTCTTCCACTCCAACGGGCTGAGCAAGTTCTTCCCGTCGGTTGCGGCCGTACCGCTGGGCACCACCCCCTCGCTGCTGGACTCGCCGGTCTCGGCGGCGGCCAAGAACAACCGGCGGCTGATCGAGGAGGACTTCGGCAGCACGCTGGTGCAGAAGATGCAGCACGTTCCGCACGCGCTGCGACGCGAGGTGCTGTCCGAGATCGAGGAGCACTTCAAGGAGCTGCACCAGGCCACCTCGGAGGCCAAGTTCCGCAGCCCCTCGGACCTGTCGGTGGCCTCATCGCTGCACCACTACTACGGCTACCACAGCGCCCGCGCCGTGCCGTCCGAACTCAAGTACGCCTACCTGGACTTGATGCACCAGAGCACATCGCGGCGGCTCGCCCGCATCCTCGCCGCCCGGGACCTGGACGTCTTCTGCATCAACGACACCGTCTCGGACCGCAAGGACCTGGCGAACCAGCTGGAGCTGCTGCAGCCGTTCCTGAACGCGTACTTCCCGCAGCCCAGCCCCTTCGAGAAGCGGTGAACCGAGCGGCGCCGGACCGGGCACCCAACCGGGAAGCGCCCGGGGAGCGCGCGTTCAGACCGTGGTCCAGGGCCCGAAGGCGCTGCCGCCGTCCGGGGCCGACCGGCGGGTGAGGTGGAGGCGGGCGTCGGTGCCGATCACCGCTGCCACCATCCGGCCGGTCGAGTCCTCTGCGAGGGCCGGGGCGTACACCAGCTGCCCGCCGCTCTCCGCCCAGGCGATCCCCCCCGTGCCCGGACCCGCGACCAGCAGGCTCAGCAGCCCGGACCCGGCCCGGTCCGCGACCGCGGTGCCGCCGCGGCCGCCCGAGCCGTGCCGGGCCACCGCGACCTCGCCGATGCCGTCGTGCCCGGCGAGGACGGCCGGCAGCGGCGGCCAGTGCTCGCCGTCGGACTCCTGTCGGTAGGCCACCACGTCGCAGCTGCCGGCCTCCCGGTAGTAGAGGGTGAGCCGACCGGGAGCGGACTCCACCGGGGTGACCGAGCCGGCGACCGGCACCGGGACGCCGATGCGCTCCTCCCGGAACTCGCCACCCGGCTGCGCCTGACGCCAGCGCAGCACGCCGTAGGTGTCCGTCGCGAAGACCTGGACCGTACCGTCGTGGCCGGTGAACGCGGTCACCGCGTCCTGCAGCCGCGCTCCGCCGAGCTTCTGCCAGGGACTCCAGCCGCCCTGCGGCAGCTCGTGGCGGTGGCTCAGCCCGTGGGCGAAGTTGCGGACGAAGACATGGAGGCGCCCGTCCGCGTCGAAGGCGGCGGCAGGACCGCCGATCTCACGGCGCACCCGCTGGTCGGAGTTGCCGTAGTCCGGGCCCTCCAGCGACTCCCAGGGGCCGAAGTCGCCGCCGGGGGTGCTCTGCACCGCCCGCACCACCTCCACCCCGACCGCGTCCTTCTCCCCGGCCCAGCGCCGCAGCGCGACCAGCTGGACCCGGCCCGCCTTGTCCAGCCGCACCTGGAGCCTGGGCATCAGCCAGTCGCCGGCCAGGTAGCGGACCGCGCCCCAGCTCCCGCTCCCGGGTGCCTGCTCGGCCCAGTGCGCCACCCGGCCGCCGAGCACCGCGAAGGCGTTCAGCCGGCCGGTGCCGTCCTTGACCAGCCAGTCGGTGTCGGGGGTGTAGCGGTAGGCGGTGCTGATGATGTGGGTGGAGTCCCCGGGGTCGGGGCGCACCTGGTAGTCGCCGCAGTCGTTCGCCGGGCACGGGGCGCCGTAACCCGCGTACGGCATCAGGTACTTGCGCTTCTCGGCCTTGGCCGCGTAGCTCAGGTTCGACGGCCAGAACTTGCTGGTGTAACCGCGGAAGTGCTCGACCACCGGGCGCTCGCCGGTCTGCTCGGTGTACTGGCGCAGCGCGGCCAGCACGAACTGGGCGGTCGCGGTGTGGTCGATGTGGTCGGCGAGCGAGATGCCCGGCTCGTACGGGTCGTGCTCGGGGTCCGGGTCCAGGGTGCGCAGCACGGTGGGCCGGCGCTGCTTCAGCAGGTCGACCAGGCAGGCGACGACCCGGTCGCGACTGAAGTCCTGCGGCTGGGTGACCGGCGAGCCGGTGCCGGGCAGGGTGCTCTCCAGCGGGACGTCCTGGGACCAGAGGGTGCGCATCCGCACACCGGTGCCGTCCGGCGCCTTGGCCGAACCGTGCAGGTTCTGGGCGAGGTTGAAGAAGTACAGCTGCACCGCCGGGCGCTCGGCGAGGGTGCAGCGCTCCACCTGGGCACCGTCGCCGAGGGTCACCACCTCGCGGCGCCAGGCGGCCCGCTGGTTGCCGGTGGCCATCAGCGCGTAGGCCGAGCGGAGTCCGTTGTGCCGGGCCTCGGTGTAGCCGGGCTTGTCGGTCGGGGTCCTCTCGTGTTCCCGGTCGTCGTCGGTGGGGCTGTTCTTGCCGTCGGCCTCACCGGCGGTCATCACCACGGTGGCCACCGTGGAGCCTTCCGCGATGGAGCGCTGGAGCAGCGGGTTCATGAAGTACAGGTCGTCGTCGGGGTGCGCGATGATCTGCAGGTGCGAGCCGTGCCAGCGCTCTCCGGTGGGCGCGCCGCCGGCCCTGGACAGGTCCGTCAGAGCGGCCTCGTCCTCGTCCGGGCCGGCCCGGAACATCCCGCCGAGGCCGGTCAGTGAGAGCGCGGCCAGCCCGGCGCCGATGACGGTCCGGCGGCCCCACGTACGAGCGGTCCGCCGGGTCGGTACGGCTTCGGGCGCGCTGTCCTGCGCGGCTGGAATCGGGCTCACGGGTCGGTCCCCCTGGGCAGTGTCGGGGTCGGCCGCGCTCCGCTGAAGTGGGGGTCCCCGTGTCAAGATCTGTTTCGGGGAACAATACTAAAATTCGCTGTTGGGCCCCTGGTCATGGGTGTCCATCAGCGATTCACCCGGCAGCGGATCCATCGGCCGGGTCACGCCCGGCAAGCGGCCGATGCCCTCCCGGCTGCCCCGGTGGCCGCCTCACCACATCCGTCCGGCGCGGCGACACAGGGCGACGGCCGCGCAACGGAGCGCGTCCGGCTGCCCGGCAGCGATTGAGGGACGGTGGAGTTGCGCCGATGATGGACTGATGGAGCAGGCGCCCCGCGAGCCGGGCGCGGAGGCCCCGTACGCGGTCTCCGCGGAGTTCTACGACGTCCTGCACGGTGCGCAGTACCGGCGCCAGGCACTGGCGCTGCGCGGTCCCGCCGCGGCCGCCCGGATCGGGATCGTGGAACTCGGCGCCGGCACCGGGCTGGTGACCGCGGTGCTGCTCGGCGCCTCGACCGTGCCGGTGCACGCGGTGGAGCCGGCCGCCGCGATGCGGGCGGTCCTGCTCTCCCGGCTGGCCTCGGCCGGCAGCGAAGCGCTCGGGCGGGTGACGGTCCATCCCTGCCGTGCCCAGCAGCTCGGGCTGTCGGCGGAGGTGGACCTGGCCGTCTGCCTCCGGGTGATCGCCTGCCTGCCGCCCGCCGAGCGCCGAGAGGTCTGGCACGCCCTCGCCGACTGGTTGCTACCGGACGGCCTGCTGTTCGTGGACCGCCCGCCCACCGCGCTGCTCACCGGGGCGGGACGCCATCGTGTCGGCGAGGCCCGGGTCGGAGCGGACGTCTACACCGCCTGGCTGACCGAGCGTCCGGAGCACGACCGCATCCGGCTCGACTACCTCTACCTGGTGCACCGGCGTGGCCGGGAGATCCGGCGGGCCCACGAGACCTTCCACCAGTGGCCGCTGGCCGACGACGAGTTGGCGAAGGAGTTGGCCGAGGCTGGTTTCGACCCGGAGGACGGCTACCGCCCGGACCTGCTCCGGCTCCGGCGGCTGGCCTGACGGCCCCGGGCCGCCGCTACCGCTGCGAGCGCGAGCCGCTGAAGGACATCGCCAGCGCGACCACCCAGCCGAGGAAGGTCCAGCCCAGGAACAGGTTGACGACCAGCACGGACCCCTTGTTCAAGGTGCCGCGCAGGAAGGCGACCAGAGTCGGGACGAAGTACACCACCACCCCGACGACCAGGAACACCGACACTCCCCCGCTTCTCACCATGCTGCGAGCGTACAAGTCCCTTGCGGTGAAGGACAGATGGCGGAATGCACGTTGTCGCACCGCAGGCACGCACGCCAGCCCCGGCCACCCAGTGTGGCCACCTCTTCACCAACCGGCACACCAGCCCCTAGCATCGGCTGCGGCCGGTCAGCCTCCCGAAAGGCGGCAGCAATGCCCACCATCAGCGTGGTCACCGTCGTGCCCGACGAGCACCGCCTCCCGGAGGCGTACCGCTCGCTGTCCGCCCAACGGCTGCCCGACGGCTGGCAGTGGCAGTGGGTCCTCCGGGGCGTCCGGGACCTGCCGGAGGCCGGGCTGCCCGAGGACGGACGGATCTCCGCGGCAGCGCCGGCCTGCGACCGGGACGCACTCACCCGCACCACCGGATGCCTGCTGCGGACCCTGGACGCCGACGGGCTGCTCCCGCAGGACGCGCTGAAGCGGGACATCGAGCTCATGACCGCGCGCCCCGAGCTCGGCTGGTGCCTCTCGCCGGGCCTGCAGCTGCTGCCCGACGGGACCACGGCGGCCGACCCCGACGGTCCACCGCCCGGTCCGATCGCACCGGGCATCCTGGCCGGCACCCTCCGCTCCGGTCAACTCCCGGCCCCAGGAGCGGCGTTGACCGTACGGACCGAGCTGCTGCGCGCTCTCGGCGACCGGCTCGACGAACCCGGCGGGGCGGGGCTCGGGCTACTGCTGGCCTGCGAGGCCGTCGCCCAGGGCTGGATGCTCGCCGAGCCCGGCACGATCCACCGGAACGGCCGCCGGCTCCCGCCCTCCGAAGACGCGGTGGCCGCGGCGCTCGGCCGGGCCGACGCGCTGCTGCGCACCGGCTGGCGCCGCCAGAGCCCACCCGCGCTCAGCCGGTTCGAGCAGCAGCTCGGACGGTCGTCGGATCCGCAGTGGTCCCACGACCACCGGGTGGAGATCCACGGCGCCGTGAACGCGGTGCTGCGCGAGGCCGACGACATCATGAAGCGGCGCACCAGGAACGGGCTTTGGACCCCACCGGGCGAGATCGCCGAGGGCGGCAGCAACATCGGCCTGGTGACGGCGGCCCGGGTCTGGGTGCTGGACCGCCTGGAGGCTCGGATCCGCGCCGCGCGCGAGGTGCTCGACCAGGTCGAACGCGACAGCCGCGCCTACCGCGAGGAGGGGCCGGCCGCCCGGCTCCGGGTGTAGCGCGTGAAGAGGAAGCCGTCCTCCTCCAACACGGCGGCGAGGACCATCCTGGTCCGGTCCGCCGCACCCCGCTGATCCAGGATGCGCGGGCTCTCGCCCGCCGTGAGCAGCGGGGAGACGGTCAGGCAGAGCTCGTCCAGCAGCCCGGCCGCCCACAGCCGGCCGAGCAACCGCGGACCGCCCTCGCAGTGCACCCGGCACAGCCCGCGCGCCGTCAACTCGCGCATCAAAAGCGATGGTTCGACCTGCTCCTCGCCCGCGACGACCACCTCGGCGACCCGCTCCAACGCCCGCCGGGCGGCGGCCGGTGCCCGGCGTGCGGTGATCACCATGGTCCGTGCGCCGGGGGACGCCGCGGGGCGGGCGAAGAGGTCCGAGGCGGGATCGAGGTCCAGCCGGGCGCTCACCACCGCGATCGCGGGCGCCGGTTCCTGCCCGGCGGCCGACCTGGCCCGCACCAGCTCCGGGTGCACCTCGGCAGGTCCGTACCCCTCACTGCGCGCCGTCCCCGCACCGACCAGCACCGCGTCGGCCAACGCCCGCAGCACGCCCAGCAGTTCCGCGTCCGCCGGCCCCGAGAGGCCGCCCGACCGGCCCCGCCACACCGCCGCCCCGTCCAGCGCCGACACCATGCACGCCCGCACCCAGGGCCGCCCGGCCGCCGCCTCTGCCGGATAGCGGTACACCTCGGCCAGCCACCGGGTCCGGTCCGACTCCGGTGCCACCACCACGGGTTGGGGGTACAGCTGCCGCATGCCGACCAGTCTGGCACCCTCGCGTCCCTGTCGCGGTCCAACGGCCGGGCCGACGGTGTGCCGACCTGTCACCAGCCGCCAGGGAAACGCGAGTTCGCCGTGCCCGTCCGCCCCGGATGCCTCCGGGCTCAGCCGGTCGGGCTGAACCGCTCGGTGCCGACCACGTCGAGGAGGGCGAGGCGGCTGGCCGCGTCGGTGCCGGGCGGCGGGGTGTAGAGGACGAGGCGCTGGTCGCCCTCGGGGGCGAGCAGGACCTGGCAGTCGAGGTCGACGGGTCCGATCACGGGGTGGAGGACCCGCATCCGGGTGTGGCGGCGGACGGCGACCTCGTGCAGGTTCCACAGGGCCCCGAACTCGGGGCTGGCGGCGCGCAGCCGCTCCACCAGCCGGACGGCGGCCGGGTCGCCCGAGCGGCGGCCGGTGGCGGCGCGCAGGTCGGCCACATGGAGGCGGCTGTAGTGGTCGTGCTCCTCGACGGGGTACGCGGCGCGGACGGCGGGGTCGCCGAACCAGCGCCAGACCACGTTCCGGCCGTGCTCGGACACCGTGCACACCCCACCGAGCAGCGCCTGGGCGACGGCGTTCTGGGCGAGGACGTCGCCGAGGTCGCTGAGCACCTGGGCCGGGGTGGTGGGGAGTTGGTCGAGCAGATGCAGCAGGCCGGGGCTGACGTGGTCACCGGCGGCGTGGGCGGCGGGCGGGCGGTGCCCGGCGAGCAGGTACAGGTGGTCGCGTCCGTCCACGTTCAGCCGCAGCGCCCGGGCGAGCGCGGAGAGCATCTGCGGCGACGGCTGCGGGCCGCGGGCCTGCTCCAGCCGGATGTAGTAGTCGGCCGACATCCCGGCGAGCTGGGCGACCTCCTCGCGCCGCAGCCCCGGGGTCCGGCGCCGGGGACCGGAGGGCAGGCCCACGTCCTGCGGGCGTACCCGGTCCCGGGAACAGCGCAGGAAGTCGGCCAGCTCAGCACGGTTGATGATCATGCCGGACATCTTGCCCGACCCGTGCCCGGGCCGAACCAGGGACTGCCGATCCCAGGCTCAACGAAGCTCTCCCGCCCCGGACCGGTCGGCGGAAGTCTTGGCGGTGCCGGAGCGAACGCCCGGCCCCGGCAGCGCCGGGCAGCACCCCGGCAGCGGCCGGGAGAGTCGAGGAGTACCACCATGGCAACCGTTTCCGTCGCCGGCGCCCAGGTCCACTACGAGCGCACCGGCTCCGGCCCGACTCTCGTCCTGGTCCACGGCACCGGATCCGGCGGCGCGGCGGTGAACTGGGGCCAGACCGTCCCGTCCTTCACCGGGCACCGCACCGTCATCACCCCGGACCTGTCCGGCTCCGACCGCACCACCGACGACGGCTCGCCGCTGACCGTGGAGGGCCTGGCGGCCCAGGTGATCGCCGTCATCGAGAACGCGGGCACCGGCCCGGTCGACCTGCTGGGCTTCTCGATGGGCTCCACGGTCACCGCGGCGGTCGCCGCGCTCCGCCCCGACCTGGTACGGCGGCTGGTCCTGGTGGCCGGATGGGCCCACACCGACGGCGACGAGTACCTGCGCAACCTGTTCACCCTGTGGCAGCAGCTGGGGCGGACCGACTCCGAGGCCTTCGGACGGCTCGTCACCATGACCGGCTTCAGCCGCGACTTCCTCAACTCCATCGGCCGCGAGCAGATCGAGCAGCTGATCCCCAACATGCCGCCCACCCCGGGCACCCTGCGCCACGTCGACTACGACCTCCGCGTCGACATCCGCGCCCTGCTGCCCCGCATCCAGGCAAAGACCCTGGTCATCGGCTGCACCCAGGACGCCACCGTGCCCGTCGAGAACAGCAGGGCACTGCACGCGGCGATCGCGGACAGCCACTACGCCGAGATCGACGCGGGGCACGTGGCGCTCTTCGAGAAGCCCGAAGAGTTCGTCAAGCTGGTGGACGAGTTCACCCGTTGAGCCACCGGATGGCGACGATTCGGGCCGCACTCCCCCGGGGGCCGCTGCTGCCCGCTCCGCATCCGCCCGCACCGGGCGGGTGCGGAGCAGCGCTTGGGTCGGGAGGGCGGTCGCGACGAGGCTGAGCGGGATCGCTCCGGCGGCCGGCGGCAGCGGGGTGCAGGCGGCCGCTTCGTCCGGGGCGGGGTGGTCGATGTCCTCCCGGACTCGCGGCCTCAGGTCAGAGCCCGTACGGGGTCCGCCGCGCGTCGACCGGCCACGGATTTGAACGCGTTCAATGTTAGGTTACGGTGTGTCGAGGACGCCGCGGCGGCGCGCCGTTTCCGCTGCGTACCCGCCTTGGGGACCGGTGTGTCCGCACGCCGCCCGGACCGGCGGGGCGAGTCCCGGCCGGTCCGTACGGACGGGCGTCCTTCATTCGACGGCCGACACACAGGGGGAAGAAATGAGTACGGACGGATTCGCCGACTGGGTGGCGGAGTTCGAAGCCGAGAAGGAGCGCCGGGCCAGGGCCGGGGACCCTGACTGGTCGCAGGGGGCGACCCTGCCGGCCGCCGTCTGGCGCAGCCTGCAGCGCTTCCAGGTCGGCGAGGACGGGGACGGCCGGAACCTGATCAGCAAGGCCGACCAGGCCGGGGACGACACCTACGCGACCGCGGTCCGCCTGTTCGTCGCGGAGGAGCAGAACCACGGGCGCCAGCTGGCCCGCCTGCTGGCGGCCGGTGGCGTCGCCACCCTGGAAGGCCACTGGAGCGACCGGATCTTCGTGCGGTTCCGCCGACTGCTGGGAATGCGCCTGGAGTTGATGGTCCTGATGATCGCCGAGCTGGTCGCCGTCGAGTACTACCGGACCGTCCGCGACCGGGTCGCGGACCCGCTCACCCGCGAGGTCACCGCCAGGATCCTGGCCGACGAACGGCGCCACATCCCCTTCCACTGCAGGCGCCTTCGCCACTCGATCGAGGAACTGCCCGCAGCCCTGCGGCCGGTCGCGATACTCGGCTGGCGCCTCCTGCTGCTGGCCGCCACCCTCTTCGTCATCCTGGACCACGGCCCGGCACTGCACGCACTCCAGGTGCGGCGGACCCGCTTCCTCGCCGGAGTCATGCGCTCCTCGACGAGCGTCGCGGCGGCCATGCTCGGCAGGCACCAGGCGCGCACGGCGGGCGCCGCCTCGCGGCATCCGCTCTCGGCCTGACGGTACGCGGGCTCCGCCGCCGGACCGCCGGGGCCCCTTGCTCCGGCCCGTCCGGGGATCGTCCTGATCACCGATCCCCGGACAGGCTTGAACCGACTGAACGTCAGTTCTTCTTGATGGTGCCACCCTTGGCGTCGTCAGGGCTGCCGGCGGCGCCGTTTCCGACACCGCGCACCACGATCGGCCATTCGCGGTGGAAGACCGGGAGCGGCAGGTCCTTCTCCAGGATCGGGGTGCCGAGGATGGCGATGCGCGCCATCAGGGCGCCGTTGATGTCGATCCCGCCGTAAAGACCGAACTTCCCGTTGACGGTCGGTGCGGCACCGCTGGTGTCGATGGCGACCGAACCGTCCAGCGTGGTCTTCAGGTACGGCTCGATGGTGGCCTTCACACCCACGGTGTCGTAGAGGGCGACCGACGCTTCGGCGACCAGGCCGGTGCGCACCGAGGCGTTGCCGGCGAGCTTGGCCCGGACCGGGGAGATGGTGGTGGTGCCGGGGTCGGTGGCCTTGGTCCAGCCGCTCCCCTTGGTGTAGTCGGCGTGGACGCCCCAGCTACCGGCGAGGTCCTGCTCGACGTCGACGGTGACACTGCCGTCCGCACTGATCTGCGCGGCGAGGGTGAGGTCCAGGTTCACCACGACCGGCAGCTGTCCGACCATCAGCACGGGGCTGGCGTGGAGCTTGGCCACCGGGATCCGGATCGGGGTGGCGGATGCGGTGAGTCCGGCGTTGACGTGCCAGTTGGCGTGCGCGCCGAGCTCGAATCCGACTCGGGCCTGCTGGGGGCCGAGGATCCCGCGGCCGCCCTGGTAGGAGAAGTCGACGGTCGGGTCGAGTTCGAGCGAGCCGGAGAGGCCGACCGAAGCTCCGTGCGGCAGCGGGACGGTGGTGTTCGCGTTCAGCTGCAGCCCCGTCGAGACGGAGCCGCTCCCGCCGCCGGGGTGCGCGTCGAAGGAGACCTTGAGGTCCTTGACCAGCGGCTGGACCTGGATGTTGTGCGAGTCGAGGGCACTGCGGAGCTTGGCGGTGGACTCGCCGAGCAGTTCGGAGATGGTGGCCGGGCGGGTACTGACCGCCACCTTCCCGTCGTCGGCCGGCCGCACGTCGGTGATCGCGACCAGCGCACCGCGCGGCGCGGCCGCGGACGGCGGACTGTCGATCAGCTGACCGGCACGGACACCGGCCACG
Organism: Kitasatospora cystarginea; assembly: GCF_039533515.1. Classification (NCBI taxonomy): domain Bacteria; kingdom Bacillati; phylum Actinomycetota; class Actinomycetes; order Kitasatosporales; family Streptomycetaceae; genus Kitasatospora; species Kitasatospora cystarginea. The sequence continues at coordinate 66,490 of NZ_BAAATR010000009.1, forward strand.
GCGGCGGCCGCGGTGGCCTTGGCCGAGGCGGACGCGGAGGCCGGGGCCGCGGCCTTGGCCGAGGCGGGCGCGGATGTCGACGCGGACGCGGAGGCCGGGGCTGACGCCGAGGCCGGGGCTGACGCCGAGGCGCTGTGGCCGAGTGCGGCCGCGGGCTTGTCGGCGACGGCGAGAACGGCCTCACCGGTCCGCTGGTCGTAGGAGTCCAGCTTCAGGTCGGGAGTGCCGACCGCGGCGGGCGCTCCGGACGGGGACGGGCTGGCCAGCGCGACGTTCGGCGAGCCGGTGGTGGCCTGGCCGGCCGTAGAGGTCTCCGCAGCCGAAGTCGCCAGCACCACCTTCGAGGCGCCAGTGGAGTCCAGGCCGGTCACCTGGCTCGAAGCGGTCTGGGCGATCGGGGCGGACGCGGCCTCGGCGGCCGTGGCCGCGGCATCGGTCGACCGGTCCGCCGGCGTGGTCGGATTGCAGCCGCAGAGCGTGAACAACGCGGTTGCGGCGAGCGCGGGCAGCGCGAAGGTACGTATGGACAAGCTGGTGATCACCTTCGTTACGAGGGTAGGGAAGGCAGAACTTGCCTGCACCGGCATGCTACTGACAAGTAGTCAGCAAAGGTAAACCGTTGCTCAAGCAATGCTCAAGAGATCAGATCCGCACGACATCGTGCGTAAACGATCCGATTCCTTCCCGCCCCGCACACCCGCCGACGCCACAGCGCACGACCCGCGCGGGCACACCCACCCCCGGCCTTGACGCCGGCCTGCACCAGCGCTTTGCCGTCGACAACTGGTCGCCCCCGGACGGCTTCCCATCAGCACATCCGACTCGGGTCGACCCGGGACCGGCGAGCCGGACGAACACGACTCGGAGCGCTCGACGACCATGTTCGCGCCGGCCTCGCCGGTCCGTTCACCCCGACCGCCTCGCCCTGGCGATCCGGGAGTCGACGGGTTGACTCAATGACTGATCGTCAGCAACCCAGGTTCGAGCCGGGGTCGATGCCGAGGATCCGGGTGAAGCTCTGGTACGCGTTGATCCGGCTCTGCACCTGGGCGGGGTTGCCGCCGTTGCACTCGATCGAGCCGTTGATGCTGCGGATGGTCTCGCCGAAGCCGCGACCGTTGACGATGGCGTCGTGCGGCGTCATGGTGCCGGGGCCCCGCTGGGTGTTCCAGTACCAGAGCGCGGTCTTCCAGGAGACGGCGGAGTCGTTCTGCACCAGGTTGGGGTCGTGCAGCAGGTCGATGCCGAGAGCATCGCCGGCGGCCTTGTAGTTGAAGTTCCAGCTGAGCTGGAGCGGTCCGCGCCCGTAGTAGGCGGCCTGTCCTGCCGGGCAGCCGTAGGGCTGGTTGGCGTCGCAGTAGTGCGGGTAGTTGGCGGTGTTCTGCTCGACGACGTAGACCAGCCCGCCGGTCTCGTGGCTGACGTTGGCGAGGAAGGCGGCGGCCTCCTGCTTGCGGACGGTGTCGCTGCCGGTGGCGGCGAAGGCCGGGTAGGCGCCGAGCGCGGCGGTCAACCCGGAGTAGCTGTAGAAGGAGTTCCGGTTCGGGAACATCTGGTTGAACTGGGCCTCACTGACCGGGAACTGGCCCGGGCCGGGCGGCTGGCTGGGGCCGCAGGCGTACGGCTCCCAGTACCAGGTGCTGATCACCGGGTCGTAGCCGGGGTTGTCGTGAGTGGCCCGGTAGAAACCGCCGTTGGTGTACCGGACGATCGAGCCGGCCTGGTAGTACTGCCCGGCGACCCAGTCCGGGTAGTTGCAGCCGTCCTTGGGCGGCGCGGTCGGACCACCCTGGCCGCCGCAGCCCCCCTGGTCGGCCCAGACTCCGGAGGAACCGCCCGGGGTCTCGTTCTGCGTCCACCACTTCGCGGACCAGTTGTGGCCGGCGTACGAGGCCGGGGACCCGCCGCTGTACGCGGTGGCCGGGTTCCACGGCGCTGCACAGGAGGCCGCGTTGGCGGCGGCCGCGGGAAGCAGCACGGCCATTGCCAGCACCGTGAACGCGGCGGAGAGCAGCGCGAGTATGCGCTTGACGGACACGTCGTCACCTCTTTCGTTCGGCTACGGACTTGATAGCGATTCCAAGCGGCGTGATGTATACCCGTCAAGGGCGCACGGGGGTCAGCGCCGAGCTCTCGCGAAAGCTTGTACATCAGTCAGAAGCCTCGTCTCGAGCTGGCTCGGTTCGCTCTGCTCGCCATGGTGGGGCGTCTGAAGTCGAAGACTGGCAGCCGGAGTTGGAGCCGGTTTTCGTTCGGGCGCCGGGGCGGTCCTCCCGGTCGGATCCGCGGCGGCGGACGCGCGTGTGCGGGGTCTGCCTGCGCCGCAAGGGCCTGTCCAGCCGATCGGCTTCGGTGCGCAGGTCCAGGATCGGTTGTCCGTGCGGCCCCGTAGGCTGCGCCCATGACCACTGCTGAGTCCGGAGCGTTCTCGACTGCGGCTCTCGAGGAGTACCTCTCGTTGATCGACGAGTTGCTCGCACAGCCCTTTCCGGAGACGAGCTACGACGACGTCACCGGCCATGGCGGCCCGGGCCACCGGGTACGCGTCCTGCGGGTCAGCCGGGACTTCTGGGATGACGACGACGGCCGTGCCTTGCACGAGGCCGACACGGAGATGCAGGCCCATCTCGACGCCCTGACCACAGTGTTCACGACGCGCTGGGGCGATCCGCTCGTTGTCGACCTGTGGTCATATCTGACGGCCGGCTACGAGGGGGAGGCGGTGCCCGAGCCGATCGACTCCCTCAGCCAGCAGGCGGTGAGCATGCAGGCGTGGCAGTTCCGCGATCGCGGCCATTGGCTCGCGCTCACCATCGGCCAGTGGGACAAGGAGCTGCCGCTCGAACTGCTGGCTGCGGTCGGCCGGACCGCTGCGCTCGACCCGAACCGGTGCAGCTACCCCGCGAGCGGCCCGGGCTCCGACCTCCCGCACCACCTCCACCAGCCGCTCGACCCCGGCTGAGCATGGGTTCTGGCAACAGAACTCACTCCCGCTCAGTCTTCAGGAACGGTGGTGGCCGCCCGATACGAGAAGCGCGCCCACGTGTTCCGTGGCACCGTCACCCGCACGGCGATCAGGCTCCGGCTGCACCCGTAGTGCCGGGTCCCGGAGCGCGTCCTGGATCCGTCTCGGCCGTGCGGAGAGCCGATGGCCCGGAGCCGGTCCAGCAAGCAGGGCTACCGCCCGGCGACGTTGAGGATGCGCTCAGCCACCAAGGCCGGCTGGTCAGTTGGCAGCGCGTGGCCCGCGCCGGGCACGATCTCCACCCGGGCGGAGGGCACGAGCCTGCCGAGGCGGTCGGCGACCTCGCGCGAGTCGTGCATGGCGCTGCGTTCCCCGAGCAGGAACAGCGATGGGACGCGCAGGCGGCGCAGTTCTTCGTCGGAGAAGACCAGGGGCACCGGGAGTGCACGACGGAATCCCATCGACGCGCGCATCAGGCCCATGAGTTCGCTCTCCAGGATGGCGCTGTTGCCGACCAGGCGGGCCAGGCGGGGACGGAGTGGACGCGGCGCGGCTGCGGCGAGCCCGCCGGCGATCAGCCAGGCGTAGAACCGGGGGCCAAAATCGGCGAAGCCCGCCGGATCCACCAGGGTGAGGCCGGCAGTCCGGCCGGGCCGGTGGATCTGGTGGTTGAGCGCCAGCCAGCCGCCGTAGGAGCAGCCGACGACATGGGCGGCCGGCACCTCCAGTGCGGCCAGGACTTCGTCCAGCCAGGCAGCGCCGTCCCGGCCGTCACCGATCGGGGCGGTCTGCACGCTGGCGCCCGGCTCGCCGACCGTGTCGACGGCGATGACCGGACGGCGCCGAGCCAGCACGTCGATGTACCGATGCCACATCAGAGCATTTCCGCCCGAGCCGGGCAGCAGCACGATCGGCTCGCCGCCCTGCGGCCCGGTCCGGTAGACGCGGGTGGTCCCGAAGGCGGTCGTGATGTCGAGCGCCGTCCGTGGCCCCGGCCACAGTTCCTCCAGGGTCCGCTCGTAGGCGGCGCGGAACCGGTCCCTGGCCTGGCCGTTCCTGAACTCGCTGATTCTCATGATACATGTGTATCACGGCATGATACGGGTGTACCAGGAGAGAGAGGTCGCGTCATGACCGTGCGGGTGGATCACGAGGAGCGCAGAAGGCAGATCGCCGAGGCGCTGCTGCGCATCGCCGACACCCAGGGCCTGCAGTCGGCCAGCATGCGGGCGGTCGCCGCCGAAGCCGGCGTCTCGCTGCGGCTGGTGCAGTACTACTTCACCACCAAGCAGGCGCTTCTGCTGGACGCGCTGGCCAGGCTCGGCACCCAGCTCCAGGCCCGCATGGAGAGCTGGATCAGAGCAGCGGGCTCCCCGCCCACACCGCGCAGCATCGTGACTGCGATCCTGTCGAGCATCCTGCCGACCGACCCGGAGAGCCGCCGGATCACCAGGACCTACGCCGCCTACTACACCCTGGTCCTCAACGATCCCGAACTGGTGGGGAAGCACGGCACATCCCAGCCCGACTTGCTCGAGGGCTTCCTCGCCAAGCAACTCCGCGCGGCCCAGCAGGCCGGGGAGATCGCCCCCGACCGGGACCCCGAGATGACCGCGGCCGGACTGCTGGCCATGGTCAACGGCCTGGGCTCAAGCGTGTTGGGTTACCAGCGCACCGGCGAGGCCGCACTGGCGATCCTCAACCACCACCTGGACGAACTGTTCCGGTCTCCCTGAGAGACGACGAGGGCCGGCTCCGAGTCCCGCCCGACGTTCCGGGTCAGACGCCGATCGGACGGCCGTCGACGTGGTACACGGGTGCGAACGGATCGGTGAGACGCAGCAGGGCGGACCAGATGCGACGGGTCCGCTCCTCGGTGCACCGGTCGGGAATGGAGTCCGGCTCGACCCAGGCGATTTCACCGACCTCGGCGAGCGCCCTCGCCGGAATGGTCGCGGTGGCTGCGGTCCGGGCGGTGACCTGCGCCGTGAAGACGTGGTCGACGCCCCGGGGTTCGTACGGGTGGGGCGTGATGTCCACGATGAGGGCGTCGCTGAAGTGCAGGTCAAGCCCGGTCTCCGCGCGTACGGCACGGGTGGCGGCGAGGTGCGGCAACTCGTCGTCGCGAGCGGTGCCGCCGGGCAGGCTCCAGCCTTCCCTGCGATCCGAGTTGACGAGCAGCACGAGGCCCTGGGGGTTGATGATCAGGGCCTGACACCCCATCCGGATCCGGGAGTACTGGTCACCTGGCTGCGACGGCGTGACGGGCGGACTGATCCGCTTGCCGGTTGCTGCGATTCGGTCCGGGGCGGCCGGCTCCGGGTGATCCGCCCACGCTCCGTAGTCCGTGTTCATGAAGGCGGTGGGACGGTACGTCATACAGGGGTCTCCGTCGTCGGGAACGTGCAGGGCAGGGGTACGCGCCGCGCCAGCAGCGCGACGGACATCAACTCGCGGTTCACGAAACGGGCTTCGCGCTGGCGTTCACTCGGCGGCCGACCAGTTGCAGGAACTGCTCGCCAGGATGCGCCGCCGCGTAGCCAGGCGGGAGCGTGTAACCGAAGGCCCCGCAGCCGAGGCAGCGCCAATCCCACACGCCATCGACTGCCTGGGCGGACAACTCGACCTGACCGTCGCACTCTTGCACGGGACAGGCCCGTGCCCCTTCCATGGTCATGCGGTCGCCCCGACCGGCTTCGCCGACCGAGCCTCGACTCCGAGCCGGATCACCGCCGCGAGTTGAGCGACCACGTCGGGCCGGGCACTGCCGAGATCCACCAGATAGAACCCGCTACGACGGCCGGCCGCACGGTCCACTCCCACCGAGGGCAGCACGATCCCGGCCAACCGCAGCGCTTCCAGGAGGACGGCCTCGGCGGCATCCGCCTCTTCACGCCGCGCCGCCAACAGCCGCCTCAGGACGGATGGTTGATCTGGCCAACACTCGGCAGTCGGACAGCTGTCGGCAGGCATGGGGCACTCCGATCAATCGGGATTGGGGTCCAATCTCACGTTCTGTGCTCAAGCGTTGCGCTTCGTAGCTACGATTGGAAGTCTTCCGTACTTGACACTTGACCCAGGTAGGACTCGAAACCGAAAGGGTGAGCGGGCATGCGCCGTACGACACTCGACCCTTCGTCATCGCCGGCGGCGGCGTTCGGGACACAGCTCCGCAGGTCGAGGGAGGCCAAGGGGCTTTCACAGGTGGATTTCGGGGAGCTCATCAGGTTTAGCGACAGCTTCGTGTCGTGCGTCGAAAGAGCTACACGTAATCCCACACACGCCTTCGCCACCCGGGCGGACGATGTGCTTGAGACCGGCGGAACCCTGGAGCTGATGTGGTGGCAGATGCACCACACCGCACTGATCGAGGGCTTTCCCGCCTTCGCGGCGGAGGAGGCGAAGGCCCGGTCGATGCGCCTGTTCGAACTCGACGTGATCCCTGGCCTTCTCCAGACAGTCGAATATGCAGCCGCTTACGAGGCAGCGCCGGTCAAGCGTGGTGAGGTCAGCCAACAGCAGGCGGACGAACGCGTGAGCTTCCTGCTGGCTCGGCAGGAGCGAATCGAGAGGACACCCCCTCCGCTGGTTCAGGCCGTCGTGGACGAGTGGGCTATCCGGCGTCCGATTGGAGGACAAGACACTATGGTTGGCCAACTCAAGCACCTGGAGCGGTTGTCCGAGAGACCGAACGTGATCCTTCAAGTAGCGCCGATCAGTCTCGGCGAGTCCAGGCCCTTCACCCATGCGATCACACTGCTCACCCTGTCCAACCGGACGATCCTCGGGTACACAGAAACCCTGCACCGGGGGTTCCTGGAGCGGGACGCCGACACGGTTTCGGACTGGTCCAGGAATTACGATCGACTACAGGTCGAAGCCTTGTCCCAGGCTGCATCGGTCGACCTGATCCACGCTGTACGGAAGGAATTTGAGGACCATGCACATTGACCTTTCAGGTGCCTCCTGGCACAAGAGTTCATACAGCGGCCAAGGTGGGCAGTGCGTCGAGATCGCGTCCGGGTTCGCCAGCCTCGTGCCCGTCCGCGACTCGAAGGACCCCGACGGACCCGCCCTGGTCTTCACCGCCGACGCCTTCGCCGCCTTCCTCACAGGCGTGAAGGCGGGCGAGTTCGGCAACGCCTGACCTCACGGCCAAGCCGCCGCCGGCCAGCGGGCATCGCCGATCCCAAGCCCAGGCCGGTTGCGGCTTGGCCTGACGTCCGGGACACCCTGGCCAGTGCGATCAGTTGTGACCGCCGGTATCGCCTGGCCCCGCTTCCTGACATTGTCGTTCCGGAAGAGGAGGGAGCTGCAACGGGAGTGCGCGCCAAAAGCACCGACCGGCGGGCGAGTATGCCGCACCGGCCGCGATCCGGACATGATCTACGGCTGGCCGATCACACTGGGATCCGCAGCGGACGGACTGGCCGGGCGCGGAGGTGCGGACGGCGGCGGTTCGGTGATGCCCGGGGTGCCGGCGGGCGGCGCCGGAGCCGGGTCCAGCGGGCTGCCGGGCAGCAGGACCAGCAGGCACACGGCCACCACGGCAGCAGCCACACCGAGCGCGGCCAGTGCGACCCTGCGCGCCCGGTGCACTCCCCAACTGCGTCCCTGCGGGGGCGCGTCGTGGCGCAGGTCGTGGTGCGTGACGAGCGCGGCGCGGGCGGCCAGCGCGGCGCGCAGCCGGTCCTCGGTCGCAGGTCGGCGGTCTTCGGCATCCGGATTCATCGGGCCGCCCCCAGCTTCTTCTCCAGGACGTCCAGCGCGCGGCTCGCGGTGGACTTCACCGTGCCGCGCGACAGCCCCAGCGTCTGCGCGATCTGCACCTCGGTCAGCTCCAGCCAGTAGCGCAGCACCAGCACCTCTCGCTGGCGCTGTGTCAACTGTGCCAGCGAATCGAGAACTTGACGGTGCTCCTCGGCGAGCAGCAGCCCCTCGTCGACGGGCGGCCCGTAGCCCTGGTGGGGCGGGGTGTAGGCACGGGCGGTGCGACGTCTGCGCAGCACGGAGCGGGCCGCGTTGACCACGGCGGTGTGCAGATAGGCCCAGGGGTCCTGGAGCCCGTCCAGCGAGGTGCCATGCGTGCGACAGACGGCGGCGAAGGCGTCCTGGACGACGTCCTCGGCGGTGTGCAGATCGTCCACCAGGAAGAGGGCGAGCCGCACCATGTCGAGTCGCCGTGCCCGGTACAGCTCGGTCAGCGTGGGCGGCGACTCGTCGTCGCACGGCGTACCGAGTGCCCGTAGACGGCGTTCCCGTACCGGCACATCCTCGGTCCGGGACATGCGGGAGAGCAGACGGGACCACCAGGGCGGCGCTGCGGGAATGGCGTACTGCATGGGCCTCGATTCGTTGCGGGAGGGGCGGGCGGGCCTGTCGAGAGGCCGGCCCGCCCCGTGGTTCTGCCGCTACTGCTACTTCTGGAGTCCGCTGCCCGGCTGGATCACCCGGGGCGCGTTCTCGGCCGGGGCGGACCCGGCGCCGGTCCTGCCCGCGTCGACGACCTTCGGAGCACCGGCCGACTTGCCCGCGTCGACGACCTTCGGACCACCGGCCGACTTGCCCGCGTCGACGACCTTCGGAGCGCCGCCGGGCTCCGAGACGCCGGGCTTCGACGCGGTCTGCGGGGCCGCGTCCCCGGTCGTGGTGACCTTCGGCGTGACGGCCGGCTTCGCGCCGGTGTCGGCGACGGCCTGCGCAGCGAACCCGCCGCCCAGCAGCAGCGCGACACCGGTGGCGAGACCCAGGCCCCGGAGGCGGGGGCGGTGGTTCACCTTGGCGTGCGAAGACATGGGATCCTCCCGAGGAAGTGATGGAAACAGGTCTGGAACAACAGCTGAAGGGCGCCTTCAACCCACCAGACGTGCGACACCCCCCGAGGTTGCGACCATGTCCGGAAAACCTCACCACGGCGTGCTCTTCAAGAGGAGAGTGGCCGGCAGTGAGGTCGACGGACCGGGCCGAGGTCCCCGCCGCGCTCCCCGGCGGGCCGCCTACCGAAGTGCCACCGGGGCCGGGGGGCGGCGGGCGAAGGCGGGGGCGTGCTCGGGGCGCGGGCCGAGGGCGATCAGGCGGGACGGGAGCTGGCGGAACCCGGGTACGTACTTGGCGGCCAGGACGAGCTGCGGGGGCGGACCGACCCGTCGGCCGGTGAGGGTCGCCGTGAACATCGCGTCCTGCAGAACGCGCTGCATGCGCTGCATGATGACCACCGGCCGCCAGCGCCGGCGCTGGACCTCGGCCAGGTCAGCGGTGGTCACGCGGCCCCGCCGCAGCGGTTCGGCGAGCAGGGTGGCGGCCGCCACCGCGTCCTGGATGGCGAGGTTGATGCCCACCCCGCCGGCCGGGGACATCGCGTGGGCGGCGTCGCCGATGAACAGCAGCCCGTCGGTGTACCAGCGGTGCAGCCGGTTGAGCTTGACGTCGAGGAGGTGGAGGTCGTCCATGGTCCGCAGGTGGTCGACCCGGTCGGCGTACCGGGGCAGCAGGCGGGCGATCCGCTCGCGGAAGGCCTCGACGCCCTCGGAGCGCAGGCGGGCGTCGGAGCCCTTCGCGGCGAAGTAGGCGATCTGGAAGAAGTCGGTCCTGGTGAGGCTCAGCGCCAGTTCGCCGGGCTCGAAGGCCATGAGCAGGTTGGGCGGGACGGTCTGCTCGGATTCGTGCCGGGGCAGCCGGAACCACCAGGTGTCGAACGGGACCGGGAACTCCTCGGGCACCAGGCCCGCGTCCTGGCGCAGCACGGAGTGCCGGCCGTCTGAGGCGACGGTCAGGTCGGCGCGGATCTCGCCCTCCTCGCCGTCCCGGGTGCGGTAGCGGACGCCGACGGTCTTCCCGCCCTCTCGGATCAGTCCGGTGGCCTCGGTGTTCATCCGCAGCGTGAACGAGGGCTCCTGCCGGGCCTCCTCGACGAGGAAGTTGAGCAGGTCCCACTGCGGGATCATCGAGATGTAGTTGTACGGCGCGGGCAGGCCCTCGAAGTCGGTCACCTGCACCAGGCCGCCGCCGGCCGTCGGCAACTCCATGTTGCCGAGCCGGCTCTGCGGCAGTGCGGCGAACTTCTCGCCCAGGCCCAGCTCGTCCATCAGCCGCACGGTGGAGGCATGGACGGTGTCACCGCGGAAGTCTCGCAGGAAGTCGCCGTGCTTCTCCAGCACGGTCACCTCGATTCCGGCCCGGGCGAACAGCAGGCCCAGCATCATGCCGGCCGGCCCACCACCGGAGATGACGACGCTCATGGGACGCTCCCCTCATCCGCTTGGAACTCCTACATATAGAGTCTATGGAACGGTGTCAGGTGTCAAGTAGTACGATGTTCCACATGCAGGATCTGGTGGCAGCGGCCCTGGCGGCGGCAAAGGACCGTCAGCAGGACGTCGCGGACGTCCCGCTGACGGCGATCGCGGCGGCGGCCGGCATCTCACGCAGCACGCTGCTGCGCCGGCTCGGCGGCTCCCGGGCCGCGCTGGACGAGGCGGTGCGACAGGCGGGAGTCGACCCCGGCGGGCGGCCGCCGGTGCGCGACCGCGCGATCGCGGCCGCCGCACAACTGGTCGCCGAACGCGGCCTCGGCGCAGTGACGCTGGACGCCGTCGCAGACCGGGCCGAATGCTCGCTGCCCAGCCTGCACACCGTCTTCGACGGCCGGGACGGCCTGTTCGCCGCCGTCTTCGAACTCCACGGCCCGCTACCGGACTTGGAGGCCCTGGCGGCCGACCCGCCGGAACACCTCGACGACACCGTGCGGGCGCTTCACCGGACGTTCGTCGCGGCGTTCAACCACGAACCGCGCGTGCTCCCCGCCGTGTTCGCGGACATCTTCAGCCGGCCCGACGGCCCCGCCGCGCGGATGATGGCGACCAACTTCCCGCGCCTGGCCGACAGCCTCGGCCGGCTGCTGCTGCCCCACGTGGCGGCCGGCCGAATGCGGCCGCTGCCGCTGCCGGTGATGATCCAGCTCCTGCTCGGTCCGCTGGTCACCCACATCCTGATGCGGCCCGTCCTCGCCCCCGCACTCGGCGACGAGCTCCCCTCACTCGAACAGACCTGCGAGCTCTTCGCCGACGCGTACCTGCGAGCGGTCACCTACCCAGCCGAACGCCGGCCGTGACAGCTCGTACGAGCCGGCTGGCTCAGGGCTGCTCCGGGGTCTGCGGAAGGAGCAGGCCCCGGTTGAACGCCTCGGTCACGGCGGCGGCGCGGTCGCCCACACCGAGCTTGCCGTAGATGTTCAGCAGGTGGGACTTGATGGTGGCCTCGGTGATGAACAGCCTGGCCGCGGCCTCCCGGTTGGTGGCCCCGGCCGCGACCAGCCGGAGGACTTCGAGCTCCCGCTGGCTGAGCGGCCCCGGGTCAGGGGTGCGTTGCGGAGCGCTCACCGGGGTGCGCACCCGGCCCATCAGCAGGGCGGCCACCGCCGGCGCGAGCACCGCGTCGCCCCTGGCCGCCGACCGGACCGCCCGCAGGAGGTCGTCACGGGGAGCGTCCTTGAGCAGGTAGCCGGTGGCGCCCGCCTCGATCGCGGGGAGCACATGGCTGTCGGTGTCGTACGTGGTCAGCACCAGCACGCGCGCGCCGCTCCCCCGCGCGGCCAACTCCCTTGTCGCGCCGACCCCGTCCATCACGGGCATCCGCAGGTCCATCAGGACCACGTCCGGCCGCAGTTCCTCGGCGAGCCTGACCGCCTCCGCCCCGTCGGCGGCCTGGCCGAGCACCTCGAACTCCGGATCGCGCTCGAACATGCTGCTCAGGCCGTCCCTGACCACCGGATGGTCGTCGACGATCAGCAGCCTGATCACACTGCCGGGGCGGCTCATGTGTACGCCTCCACTCCACTCGTGCATGGATCTCCGCTCATCCGTGGACCTCCGCGGGCTCGGCGGGGACGCGGGCCGAGATGCCCGTGCCGGCTCCCGGTTCCGACTCGACCTGCAGCGTCCCCGACAGTCCCTCGATCCGCTGCCGCATCGCGACCAGGCCGAACCCGCCGCGATCCGCATCCGCACTGTCGGCGGCACCTTCACCGAGCCGGGCCCCCTCGAACCCCTCACCGTCGTCGCGCACGTCCAGCGCCACCTCCTGCTCCAGGTACGACAGCGTCACCCCCACCCTGGTCGCCCGCGCGTGCTTGGCCACGTTGGCCAGCGCCTCCTGGGCACACCTGAGCAGGGCGACCTCCGCCTCCGGCCGCACCGACCGCACCGTGCCGGTCGTGGTGGCCTGGACCGCAATCCCGTGCAGCGCGGACCAGCGCTCGGCCACAGCCGCCAGCGCCTCGCCCAGCCGCGCCGTCCGCAGCGGTTCGGGACGCAGCTCGTTCACCGACCGCCGTGCCTCGGACAGGCTCTCCCTGGCCAGCCCGGTCGCGGCCGCGACATGCCTGCGCCAGCCCGCCGGGTCGTCGCCGGCGTGCTCGGCCGCGTGCAGCTGGGTGACGATGCCGATGAGCCCCTGCGCCAGGGTGTCGTGGATCTCACGTGCCATCCGCTGCCGCTCGGCATGCACCCCGGCCTCCCTGGCCCGCGCCAGCAACTGCTCGTGCAGGGCCGCGTTCTCCGCCAGTGTCGCCTCCAGCCTGCGGTTCGCCTCGCGTACCTGCGCGAGTGCCCGTTCGCGCTCGGCGTTCTGCTGGGCGCTGCGCCGGGCGAACCAGGCGAAGCCGCACATCGGCAGGACGTTCGCGGCGATGATGGCGACGTAACAGGCCAGGCCGAAGAGTGTGGTCTTGTCCAGGCCGTGCGCCTGCGCCGCGGCCGCCACCAGCGCCACTGCGGCGACCCCGGCCTGCTGCCACGGCCAGCGCAGCACCCTGAACGCGTACAGGTACCCCGCGGGTGCGAAGAACCCGAACCACGAGTCCCTGAGGACCAGGACCGCCATGGTCGCGATCAGCACGGTGAAGAACACCGCCATCACCGACTCGCGCTCACGCCAGGCGGGATGCAGCGTGTGGACCCACAACATCCACGCCCCGGCCAGCGCGCACAGGGCCAGATCGATGAGCGGCGACTCGCCCTCCGAGCGTTTGCCGACCACCGTGAAGGCGACCAGGACCGCGAGCAGCACGTACGGCACGACGTTCGTCGCCGCGGACCAGCGCGGCACCGGACTGCTCACCCGCGTCCCCTCCCCGGATTGCGGCTCCCCCGGACAATGTAGACGAACAAGTCCCGTGTGAGCGGCGGGAAGTCGATCGGTCAGTCGTCGAGCTGCCGGTCATGGACGTTCCGGAAGTGGGTGGTCAGCCGCCCCTCGTCGTCGAGGACGTGGAAGGCGAGCGCGGGCGGCTGGTCCAGGTGGACGTGATCCCGGGGATGGGCGTGCCGTTCCCAGGGGAGGCGCAGGGTGGAGACGACTCCGGGGGCCACCAGCACCGGGCGGCCGGCGAAGGTGGTCGCCGCCGCCGTGTGGGCGTGGCCGCACAGGAAGGCCGCGAGGTTGGGATGGCGGTCCGCGAGCTCGGCGAGCCGCTCGGCTCCGAACTGGCGGATCCCGTCGACGAAGGGGACGTGCAACCGGGTGGGCGGGTGGTGGAAGCCGACCAGTACCGGCAGCTGGGACGGGGTCCGGGCCAGGGTGTCCGCCAGCCAGGCCAGCGTCTCGTCCGCCAGGAAGCCCTCGTCCTTCTCCGGCACCGTGGAGTCGCACAGCGCGATGACGAAGTCCGCGGCGCGGTGCACCTGGTTGATCGGTGCCGTCGATCCCGGCTGCCCCAGCAGGTGTTCCCGGAACTCGGCGCGCCGGTCGTGGTTGCCGGGGCAGATCAGGACCGGGTGTCGTGAGGTGAGAAGGCTGCGGGCCTGCTCGTACTCGGCGGGCAGGGCATGGTCGGTGATGTCTCCGGTGACCAGGACCGCGTCCAGGTCGTGGGGGAGGTCTTCGAGGTAGTCCATGACGGCCCGGGTGCGCCTGACACTGCGCCGGCCGGTGTCGATGTGGGTGTCGCTGAGGTGGGCGATCACGATCATCGGGCGGTCTCCTCCGTCGTCGTCCGCGGGATGCGGGCTGGGCGGGGACGGCCGGACGGTCCCGGACGGCGCGAGCCGCGCGTCCGGCGAGCGACATCCGTGGCACCAAGTCCATTGGCAGCGACGCGTTTCACGCCCGTCTCCCTCCGCCGGTCCCCTGGGCTCCGAACCTAGACGTCGACCGGACCGTGCGTAAGGGCCGGTTCCATGCTGGATTCCCGGGCCGGTTCCCGGACCGATCCGCCCCTCGACCTCGACGGGCCGGGCGGACGCCGGTCCGACCCGGGAGGCGAGACGGTGGTGGTCGCGGGGGGAGGTGGCGGTGCCGCCGACTCGGCTCAGTCACACTGATGTCAGGCCGGTCTCAACCGACGCGGGCTACCTGGTCGCGAACAGCGTGCGCAGGTGCTTGCCGTTCGCGACCGCGATGACACCCGCCAGCAGCAGCCCGCAGACGCCCTGCTCGACCCTCATCCACAGTGGCAGGAAGCCGGGCAGCGAGACGAGGACCGCGATGGCCACCGTCATGACGCCCGAGGCGATCCGCAGCCGGAGGTACGCCCGGCGGCGGCCGCGGGAGGCGCCGACGGCGAAGGCGAGCATCAGCAGGGAGGTGAGGGCGACGATCCCGCCCCGGATCCAGACCGTCTGGTTCACCAGCCCGGTGTCGTGGCGGAGCAGGTAGACGGCTCCGAGGGTGAGCACGCTGATCGCGGCGTAGCCGCCGATCAGGCGCTTCACCGTGCGAAACGCCGCCAGGCTGCGTGGGTGGTCCAGAGCTTCGTCGGCCGTCGCTGCGGGTCGCGGTGTGCGGATGTTCATGGTGGCCTTCTCCTTGCCGGCTGGACGGCCTCCAGCGTCGCAACACCGCGGCAGGCCGCGCATCAGCCGATCCCATGGGACCGCGGCTGAACCGGCCGGCCAACCGGACGGCTGAGGCGGTCCACCGATCGGCTGACCGCGGCGTCGGCACCGCGCGGGCCCGGGCACCGCAGTCCGTCGCCGTCAGGCCGTACGACCTCACGCCCGGCGAGCCGTACGGCCTCACGCCCTCGGACCGACCGGTCGGCGCGGCCCACCGGGCCTCCGGACAGGGGGCCGCCCGAGGGCCCGTGGAGAGGTCAATTACCATCGGCGGGTGCCCAGCCTGACCGGACTTCCACTGCAGATCATCGCCATCGTCATGGCGATCGCCGTCTTCGCCGCCACGTTGTGGCTCTGGCCCCGACTGAGCGGGCGGAGTTGGCGGGCCTGGCTGGGCAGGATCGGCGCCTTCCTCGTGGCCCAGGTCGCGGTGCTGGCCGCGCTCGCGCTGGTGGCCAACTCGTACTTCGGCTTCTACAGCACCTGGAGCGACCTGCTCGGTCTGGACGGCGCCCCCGGTACGGTGGTCGACCACAAGCCGGGCGGCAAGGCGATCTCGGTGACCGGCGAGCAGAAGATGTACTCCTCGCAGGGCTCGGCCAAGGACCGCTCCGGTCTGATCCAGCAGGTCCGGATCCAGGGCGCGGCCTCGGGCATGGCCGGCAAGGCGTACGTCTACCTGCCGCCGCAGTACTTCCAGCCGGAGTACGCCGGGCAGCGGTTCCCGATGGCACTGGTGCTCTCCGGTTACCCGGGCTCGGCCGAGAAGCTGATCAGCCTGCTGCAGTACCCGGCCTCCACCCTCAAGGCGATCGAGGCCAAGCAACTGCCGCCCACCGTACTGGTGATGATGCAGCCGACGCTGTCCGGAAACCGCGACACCGAGTGCATGGACATCCCCGGCGGGCCCAAGGTCGAGACCTTCTTCACCGAGGACCTGCCGAAGGCGATGGCCACCGACTACCGGGTGCTTGACCGGCCCGACGCGCGCGCGGCGATGGGTGACTCCACCGGCGGGTACTGCGCGCTGAAGTTCGCGCTGCGCAAGCCCGACGCGTACCGGGCGGCCGCCTCGTACTCCGCCTACTACAGCGTCTCCAACGACCCCACCACCGGTGACCTGTTCGGCGGCAGCGCCGAGCTCAAGCGGGAGAACGACCTGCTGTGGCGGCTGAAGAACAAGCCCGCCGAGCCCGTCTCGCTGCTGCTGGCGACCAGCCCCAACGAGGAGAACTACGCCGCGACCCAGAAGATGGTCGCCGCGTTCAAGGCCCCGACCGCGATGTCCACCATCACCCTGAACAGCGGCGGCCACAACTTCCACACCTGGACCCGCGAGATCCCGCCCGCGCTGGAGTGGCTGGGCAAGCGGATCACCCCGCCGCAGCCCGCGAAGTCCGCGTAACCGGCCCTTCGGCGCCGGCACCGCACGGCCATCCCCACACTGCCGGCCGGTGGGCTCGCACCAGCCCGGAGGACGATCGCGATCCCCGGCCGTCCGGCCCGGGCGAGATCACACCACGCTCATAGCTGGGGCTCATGAGAATCTCAGTGACGGCCCCGAGCGTGGTGCCATGACCTCGACCAGTTCCGCTCCTCCGACCGACGAACCGTGGCCCGAGGCTGCGAACTACCCGCCGCCGGAGCCCCCGTCGAGCGGTACGAGCGTCGCAGCCGAACAACTGCTCTTCCCCCCGGTCGAGTTGCCCGCCCACGGCCCCAAGGGCCCGGCGTCCTGGGGCGGCCGGCTGCGGACCCTGCCCGCCCGGGCCTGGCGCGGCCGCCCGGACGACCCCCGCTGGGCCCGGCCCGCGCTGCTCGCCCTGCTGGCGGCGACCGCCGTGCTCTACCTGTGGAACATCTCGGTCTCCGGCTGGGCCAACTCCTTCTACTCGGCCGCCGTCCAGGCGGGCACCCAGAGCTGGAAGGCGTTCTTCTACGGCTCCTCGGACGCCGCGAACTTCATCACCGTCGACAAGCCCCCGATGTTCCTGTGGCCGATGGAGCTCTCGGCCCGCGTCTTCGGGCTGGGCTCCTTCAGCATCCTCGCCCCGCAGGCGCTGATGGCGGTGGCCACGGTCGCCACGGTGTACGCGACGGTGCGCCGGCGCTTCTCGCCGCTGGGCGGCCTGGTCGCGGGTGCGGCGATGGCGCTCACCCCGGTCGCCGCGCTGATGTTCCGCTTCAACAACCCTGACGCGCTGCTGGTGCTGCTGCTCTCGCTCGCCGCGTACGGGCTGGTGCGGGCCACCGAGACCGCGAGCACCCGGTGGCTGGTCTTCACCGGGACGATGTTCGGCTTCGCCTTCCTCACCAAGACGCTGGCGGCCTTCCTGGTCCTGCCCGCCTTCGCGCTGATCCACCTGGTGGCCGCGCCGGCCGGCCTCTGGCGCAGGGTGCGCCAACTGCTGCTCAGCGGGCTGGCGTTGGTGCTCTCGGCCGGCTGGTGGGTCGCGATCGTCGCGCTGGTTCCGGCTTCCTCCCGGCCGTACATCGGCGGCTCGCAGGACAACAGCTTCATCTCGGTCGCGCTCGGCTACAACGGCCTTGGCCGACTGACCGGCAACGAGACCGGCAGCGTCGGCGGTGGCGGCCCGGCGGGCGGCGGAGGAGGCGGCGCGACCGGCCACTGGGGCACCACCGGCATCACCCGGCTCTTCGGCACCGACATCGGCGGCCAGATCGCCTGGCTGATCCCGGCCGCCCTGGTGCTGCTGGCGCTCGGCCTCTGGGCGACCCGGCGCCGCCCCCGCACCGACGGTGCCCGGACCGCCTTCCTGGTCTGGGGCAGCTGGCTGGTCTGTACCGGACTGGTCTTCAGCTTCATGTCCGGGATCTTCCACCAGTACTACACCGTCGCCCTCTCCCCGGCCGTCGCCGCACTGGTCGGCATGGGCGTGGACGGGCTGTGGCGAGCCCGCAAGCAGCTGCCGTACGCGGCGCTGCTGGCCGTGGTGACGGCCGGGACGGCGGTGTGGTCCTACGTACTGCTGGGACGCAGCTCGTCGTTCCTGCCGTGGCTGCGGTGGGCCGTCCTGGTCGGCGGTCTGCTGGCGGCGGCCGCACTGCTGCTTGCGGGCCGACTGGCCGGGCGGGTGGCCGCGGTGGCCGGCCTGGCCGGGCTGGCCACCGCCCTCGGCGGGCCGACGGCGTACGCACTGGACACCGTGTCGACCGCGCACACCGGCTCGATCGTGACCGCCGGGCCCCGGGTGGCGAGCGGCGACGGCTTCGGACGCGGCGGGCACGGTTTCCCGGGCGGCCCTCCCGGTGGACAGCGCGGGGGCCGGGCAGGCGGCCAGAACGGCGCCTTCCCGGGCGGCGGTTTCCCGGGCGGCTTCCCCGGCGGCTTCGGCGGTGCGCCCGGGCAGCACGACCAGGGCGGACAGCGCGGTCAGGGCGGTCAGGGCGGCACTGCCGGAGCCTGGCGGGAGTTCGGACGCAGCGGCTTCCCGGGCGGCATGGGCGGCGGTTTCCCCGGCGGCGCAATGGGCGGCGCAATGGGCGGGCTGCTCAACGGCGCCCGGGTCAGCAGCCAGCTCGCCGATCTGCTCAAGCAGAACGCCGGCTCGTACACCTGGGTCGCGGCCACCGTCGGTTCGCAGAACCAGGCCAGCTACCAACTCGCCACCGGAAAGCCGGTGATGGCCCTCGGCGGCTTCAACGGCACCGATCCCTCGCTGAGTCTGGCGGCCTTCCAGCAGTACGTGAAGGAGGGCAGGATCCACTACTTCATCGGCTCCGGCGAGGGCGGCGGCATGGGCGCAGCGGGCGGGGGCAGGAGCGCGGGCGACGGCGCCGGCGAGAGCTCCCGCTTCAACGGCGGCCTCGTGCGCGGCGGTTCGAACTCGCAGTCCAACCAGATCGCCGCCTGGGTGGCCGCCCACTACACCGCCAGGACCGTCGGCAGTGCCACGGTCTACGACCTGACGGCGCCGGCCACCAACTGAAGCACCACCGCTGACCGCCCTGGGCCCACCGGTTCTCCCCACCGGTGGGCCCTCGGCCGTCCTCAGGGTCCCTGTGGAACACCCGCAGGGCGGTCATTCGGCCGGGCGGTCAGTCGACCCGCCGTCACTGCCCCGTAGTCGCTAACCCTCCCGGGCGGCCGTGACCACCTGAGTCATCGCCAGCAGGAAGCGTCGGGCCACCGCCAGTTCCGCGGCGTCGAAGTCGCCGAGCACCGCCACCATCCCGTTGATCAGCGGACCGAAGAACGACTGCCCGAGTTCCATCGCCCCTTCCTCGACCACGAGCAGCACCCGGCGGCGGTCCCGGGTGTCCCGCACCCGGCGGATGTGGCCGAGCCGCTCCAGCCGGTCGACCAGGGCCGTCGTCCCGGCGGAGTTGAGGCGCAGCTGCTCGCCCAGCCGGCCGGGCGTCACCTCGATTCCGGCGCGTGCGGCGTCCAGCAGGTGGATCAGGGCGCGCAGGTCGGTCGGATGCAGCCCGTTCACGTTCGCGAACTCGCCGCCGAGCAGGTCGAGTTCGACGGTGAGCGCGCGCAGCAGGTGCACCAGTCGCATCGAGCTGTCGACGGCACCCGTGGAGCCCTGCTCCGTTCCCATGTTCCTTCTTCCGTCCGCTCGGGCCCGTCCGGGCTTCCACCGGGAACACCGATGGATCTAGTATCTCGCTGAGCGAGAGTGTTTCTCAGCGAGATTGTTTTCGGCAGATGGATTCTGCCAGATCCGGGGGTTGCAGCATGGGTGCACGACCGGCCGGCCCGCCCGCTTTCGGGACGCCCGAGGCCGAGACCGCCTTCTTCTCCGCGTACGAAGCCGCACTGGCCCGCTGGCCGGTCCCGGTGACGCCGGCCACCGCGCGTTCCGAGTTCGGAACCACCCGGCTCAACGCCTGCGGCCCCGAGGACGGCCGCCCGGTGGTGCTGCTGTCCGGCGGCGGCGCCACCTCGGCGGTCTGGTACGCCAACGTCGCGGCACTCGCGGCCACCCACCGCGTGTACGCGGTCGACCTGATCGGCGATCCGGGCCGGAGCATCCACGGCGGACGTCCGATCAGGCGCGCCGAGGACATGACGGCATGGCTGGACACCGTTCTCGACCACCTCGGCCTGGACTCGACCGCCCTGGTGGGCCACTCGTACGGCGGCTGGATCGCGCTCACCTACGCGCTGCACGCCCCGCACCGGGTGGAGCGGCTCGCCCTGCTGGACCCGACCCAGTGCTTCGCCGGGTTCCGATTCGGCTACCTCCTGCGGGCCCTTCCGATGCTGCTCCGGCCGACGGCCGCCCGCGCCCGCGCCTTCATCGACTGGGAGACCGGCGGCGCGCCCGCCCGAGGGCTGATCGACCCGGCCTGGTCGGCCGTGCACGCGCTCGGCACGGCGCACTTCCCGAGCTCCAAGCCGGTCACCGGTCCGCGCCCCGCCACTGAGCGGCTGCGCTCGCTCGATATTCCGACCCTGATCCTGACGGCGGAGCTGAGCCGCCCCCACCGGAGCAGCCAAGTCGCCGACCACGCAAGGGCGTTGCTGCCGAACGCCGAGGTCGCCGTGCTGCCCGGCGTCTCGCACCACGCCGTGCCGATGGCCGATCCCGCCCTGCTGAACGACCACCTGACCCGCTTCCTCGACACCCCCGCGCGGACCGCCCCCGACGCCTGACCGGGCCCGGCCGGGCGGCCGATCCGCCGCGCGGCGGCACGATCCCCACCCTCCGGCCGGTCGGCCCCTCAGTCCTCCTGGGCGACCGGCCCCGGCCCGGCCGGGCCGGCGGCCGCGGCGAGGATCGCATCCAGCACGCCGGGGAAGCGCTGCTGCAACTCCTCGCGCCGCAGCTCGTTCAGCCGCCGATTGGCCTCGCCGCGCTGCCGGATGACGCCGGACTCGCGGAGCACCTTGAAGTGGTGGCTGAGCGTGGAGGGGGCGACGTCGACCGGGAAGGTGCCGCAAGCGCGCTCGGGTTCGGCCCAGAGGGTCCGGACGATGGTCATCCGAGTGGGGTCGGCGAGGGCGTGCAGGACGTCGAGCAGGTCGATCTCCTCGGGCTCCGGGTGGTACAGCGGGGCACGACGCTGATGCGAGCGCGGCAAGGAGAGCCTCCTGAACAGCGATGTTCGACATTCATCGAATGGGGTGCTACTAATTTCGTCGTTCGTAGAACTTCGAAGGACATCGTACCCACAGGAGGCGTTCACAGATGCGTACCTTGGTGATGACCGCGCCGGGCGGCGCCGAGAGCTCGTCCGTCGTCGAGGCCGCCGAGCCCACGCCGGGGCCGGGCGAGCTGACCATCGACGTCGCGTACGCCGGGCTGAACTTCGTCGACGTGATGGCCCGCCGCGGCGACGCCGGCTACGCGACCTGGCCGCACCGCCCCGGCCTCGAGGTCTCGGGCACCGTCCGCGCCCTTGGCCCGGGGGTCACGGGCTTCACCGTCGGCGACCGCGTGGCGGCCGTGCCGAAGGGTGCCGGAATGTCCGAAGTTGCGCTCTCCAGAGCCGAGTTGACGGTACCGGTGCCGGACGGCATACCGCTCGCGGAGGCCGCCGCGACGCCGCTCGGCCTGGCCACCTCGCTGCTGCTGCTGACCGATGCCGGACGGTTCACCCCCGGCGACACCGTTCTGGTGCACTCGGCGAGCGGCGGGATCGGCAACGCGATCGCCCGGCTGGTGCCGCTGCTGGGCGGCGGGCGGCTGATCGGCACGGTCGGCCGGCCCGAGAAGATCGCCGAGGCCGAGAGCGCGGGCTACTCGCCGGCCCTCGTCCGCGACACCGGCCTCACCGAGGCGGTTCATGCCGCCACCGACGGCCGGGGAGTCGACCTGATCCTCGACCCGCTGGGCACCACCGCCCTCAACCTCGACCTGGACCTGGCGGCGCCAGGCGGCCGGGTGGCCCTGTTCGGCAACGCCACCGGCGCACCGGTCGAGGCCCTGCCGCCGGTGGGGCGACTGCTCCGGGGCAACCTCACTGTCACCGGCTTCAGCCACCGCGGGCTGGCCGCCACCGCCCCCACCAGGGTGGCCGCCGCCACCAGTCGCATCCTCGGCTTCCTCGCCGAGGGCAAGCTCGCCATGCCGGTCACCGAGGTAGCGGGCCTGGCCGGCATCCCCGCCGCCCACGACCTGCTCGCCGCGGGCCGCGGCACGGGCAAGTACGTGGCCCGGATCGGCGGCTGAGCCGATCGGAGCCCACCGGGGAGAGCGCGAGCCCGGTCAGGGCGCGGTCGCCAGCGTCGACGACATGAAGATCCGCCACCCTCAACGCCGACCCTCCGGGCGGGAGCCGATGCTCCTCCCGTCACCGCCGACGCTAGCGCTCCTCCCAGTACCAGGGCCGCAGCCGCAGGCCACCGTGGTGGAGGCGGGGGTGCCGGCGCTCATGCGAGTGCGTGCGGCCGTGCTGGGCGGATGCTCTTCAACCGTCGCACTGGCGAAGCATCGCCTTCTTGTCGTCCGGCGTCACCGGCAGCCGGTACTTGAGCGAGACCTGGGCGAAGCGCACCGCGTAGGAGCAGCGCACGGCCCCGTTGGCCGGGAGCCAGCCGGCGGGCCCGGCATCGCCCTTGGAAGCGTTCTGCGAGCCGTCCGCCGGGATCAGGTTGAGCGGGTCGTTGGCTATCTGGAGCCGCTTGGCCCGGTCCCACCTGGCCGCGCCCATCTTCCAGTCGTAGGAGAGCGGCATCACGTGGTCGATCTGTATCCGGGTGGCCTGCTGCTTGGTCCACTTGACGTTCTTGCCGGTGTACGGGTCGTAGATGGTCATCGCGGTGACCACGCAGGCCGAAGCGTCCTTGTGCTCCACGGACTTGCCGTCCCGGGCGAGCATGTCGTCCCGGGTGTCGCAGTTGTTGTGCCCGAGCGGGACGCCGTCCACGTTGTCCGTCCAGGCCGGGCCGAACTGGTCCCGGTCGTAGCCCGCCTTGGAGCCGGCGGACGCCGTCGTGACCTTGTCTATCAGGTCGCGGGCCGCCCTGCGGTCGGCGTCCGACCCTATCGGCGCCAGGCCCGGCTTGGTGCCGTCCGGATTCCGCAGCGGACTGGTCCCGAGCGCGGCCGGTTTCGCGGGGTCGTCGGAGGATTTGCCGCCGTGGCCGCCGCAGGCCGTCAGAACCGGCGCGGCAACGAGCAACAGGGCTATCGCGGACAGGGTGGTACGGCCGGCGCGCACGATGGTCTCCCCCGATGGTGTGACGTCTGACGGCGCACCAGCACACCAGGGCCGTCGGGGCCGGTCAAGCCACCACAACGGGGTGCGCACAGACATGTCGAGGCTCACATTCCCGTGCTCCGAGGCGTCCGGCCGACCGGGCGCGCGCCCGGGGAACACGGGAGGGGCCGGACGTGGGGGCGGCCGAGGGGTCACGACATCCGGGCAAGTCGTCCACATTCGGATAATCCAGTAACTTTCCAGTTGTTAGGCTGGCGTCATGCCGAACCCAGCCCCCAAGCGCCACGTCGTGGACCTCTCCGCCCAGTTGGCGCACGCCAGCCATGTCCTGGCGACCCGGATGGCCGCCGCCTTCGCCGAGATCGACATCACCCCGCGCGCGTTCTGCGTCCTGTTCCACGCCCTGGAGGCCGAGCGGACCCAGATCCAGCTGGCCGAGATCGCCGACCTCGACAAGACCACCATGGTGGTGACGGTGGACGAGCTGGAGAAGGCGGGCCTGGCCGAGCGCCGCCCGTCGGCCACCGACCGCCGCGCCCGGATCGTCTCGGTCACCCCGGCCGGCGAGCAGGCCGTCGCCAGGGGCGCGAAGATCGCCGACTGGGTGCACCGCGAGGCCCTGGCCTCCCTGCCCGCCGGGGAGCGCGAAATCTTCGCCGCCGCACTGCTGCGCCTGGTCGACGAGGGTGGGCACCTGTCCACCCCGGTCGAGAGCGAGCGAGGGGTGCGACGGAGTCGGCAGCCCCGGAAGTAGTGCGGCGGCAGCACGCAGACAAGTAAATAACTAGATAGTTTCGCAACAGCCACGCCGAGGGCGCCGCCGACCGGTCGACCAGCGGGCGGGCCGGCCGCTCGCCGTACGTCGGCTCCGTACTACGAGGCGCCATCCACCAAGTACGGGGCCTCCCGAGCGGAGTACCAGCGGTGGAAGAGTCGGTGGACCGCTGCCGGCCGTACCGCCGCCTTGTCCGATCATCCAACTGCCCGGTCCCGGCGAGAACCGCCAGACTGGCCGCATGGCAGATCACCCCCCACCGCTCCCCACCCCCGTGGCCCTGGTCCTGGCCGCCGGCGGCGGCCGGCGGCTCGGCGGGCGGCCCAAGGCGCTGATCGAGCACGCCGGCCGGCCGCTGATCGAGCACGCCCTGGCGGTGGTGCGGGCGGGGGGCTGCACCGAGACGGTCGCGGTGCTGGGCGCGGCGGCCGAACGGGTCAGGGCCACCGCCGACGTCGGCGACTGCCGGCTGGTCGACAACCCCGAGTGGGAGAGCGGTATGGGCTCCTCACTGCGCGCCGGGCTCACAGCTCTGCCGCCGGGCGCACGCGCCGTACTGGTGATGCTGGTGGACACCCCGGGGGTGACCCCGTGCGCCGTCGCCCGCCTGCTGGCCGCCCACCGTGCGGGCGCCGAGCTCGCGGCCGCCGCGTACGCCGGCAGGCGCGGCCACCCGGTGCTGATCAGCGCCCGCCACTTCGTCGAGGCCGCGGCCGGTGCCACCGGCGACGTCGGAGCCCGCGCGCTGCTCACCGCGCACGCCGCCGAGATCGTCCTGGTCGAGTGCGGCGACGTCGCCGTGCCGGACGACCTCGACACCCCGGCGGATCTCGCGCGCTGGAACGCCTCCGCCGAAACACCCCCGCGCCCCTGAAGTCCCCCTGAACTATTGCCGCATTCGGCGCCAAGCCCCCTGCGGATCAGGGACGATGGAGGGCGAACCTGCCCAGCCGACCCGAACGGACGGTGCACGCCATGGCCTCAGTGCCGCTGCCCGACGACTTCAGCGATCCGGCCTGGTTCGGCCCAGACGCCCTGCCCGAGCCCGCCGACGGCCCCGGCTTCAGCGGGTCGCCGGCCGAATCGGGGGCCGCCAGCACGGGCTCGGGCGCCGGCGCGATCCGCTGCCCGGCCTGCCGCCGCGAGCACATGTACGAGCCGCCGAGCCTGCCCTGCCCGTGCGGGGCGCAGCTGCGGGTGCCGCTGCTGCGCGGCGGCGTGCCGGTGCAGGTGCGGTTCCGCTCCTGGGAGGACTCCTGGCTGAGCATGCGCTGCCCGCACTGCAGCCGCAGCGACCAGTGGCCGCAGCCGGAGTTCACCTGCAACTGCGGCGCCACCGTCCGTCTGCCGGTGGACCGTTCGCCCCGGGCGCAGAGCACCGCCCTGCCCGGACCGGCGGCGCTGCCGGGCCAGAGCGCCCCGTTCTCGCCGCGCCCCCGCCCGTACGGGGCACGGTCGCACGGTCCGGTGCCGATGGTGCCGCCGCAGGGGTACGGCTCCGAGTTCCGCGACCGGGGCGGCCGAGGGCCGGGCGCGGGTCGGGCGCCGTTCCGCCCGCAGCCGGTGCAGGGCCAGGAGGACGCGGTGATCACGGCGGCCCGCTACCTCCAATGGCTGGGCTTCGAGGACCTGGAGTTGACGGAGGAGCAGGAGGGGCCGGCCGTCACCATGCTGGGCAGCCGGATGGTCGCCCAGGTTGACGCGGGTATCGAGCCGGCGGACGTCAAGGCCGTCGAGTGCCTCTGGCTGCAGACCCTGCACGCCGAGGAGATCGCCGCCGCGATGTTCACCGTCGGCGGGTACTCGCACCAGGCGACGGTGCGCGGCGAGCAGCTGCTGGTGGCCCTGTTCCAACTGGACGAGGCGGGACTCCCGCAGCCCGCCAACGGCGCGGCGGAGGCTCTGGCGGAGACCGGCTGGACGTCCTGACCGGCCCCGCTGCCGCCGGCCCGGCCTCACCCGTCCCGGCCCGATCAGCCGTCAACCGCCGCTGACGCACCCGTCAATCCCTACCTGACCCACAGTCAACCCAGGTATCAGGGCGCCGTGAGATCGATCACGGATTTCCGCAATCTCCGGCGCTCGTGATCTGGTGCACAAGCTCGCCCCCGTGTTGAATTGCGGCCACAGAGTCCCGTTTTCTGGACACCGCACACAAGGAGGTGGCGTTGTCGGAGCACGGTACGGACCTGGGGGGAAGCGCCGACACGGTGTGGCGGTTACGCTCGCGCGGCTGCTGGCGGGAGGCTGCCGAGCTGCTCGCACCGACCGCGGCGCAGGATCCGGACGTCGCCCTGCGCCGGGCCGAACTCCTCATCGAGCAGAGCCTGTTCACCGGGCACCACTGGCAGGAGGCGGAGCACGCGCTGCGCCTCGCCGAGGCCGGGGCCGCCGCCCCCGACCAGCGGGCGGCCGCCGCCTGCGCACGCGGCTTCCTGGCGTACGTGGCCAGCGTGCTCGGGCCTCGCGACCGGCTGGACGAGGCCCAGGCCGCACTGGGCCGGACGTCCGCCCTGCTGCCGCCGGGCGCCCCCGGACGGCCGCTGCTGGACTTCCGGCGCGGCCTGGTCGCGGAGAACCTGCTGCACGACCGGACCGCCGCCTGGATCGCCTACCGGCGGGCGCACGACGGCGCCACGGAGCGCGGTGACGAACTGCTGCGCTCGTACACCTGGGGGCACCTGGCCGCGCTGGCCCTGGCGGCGGGCGATGTGGAGCGGGCCCGGGAGGGGTTCCGGGCCTCCCTGCGGCTGCGGGAGGACCTGGGCTTCACGGTGGGTGTGGCACCCGCGCTGGCCGCGCTGGCGGAGGTGTCGGAGCCGGTCGAGGCGGCGCGGCTGCGCGCCGAGGCGGCCCGGCTGGTGCAGGCACTGGGCGGGGTTCCGGTGTGGCTCGCGCGCCGGTTGGGCGCCGTTCCCGCACCCGCCGCTCCACCGAACGGGTCCGTCGTGCGGGAAGGCTAAGCTTCCATCAGCTAAGGTGAGCCTAACCTGCCCGAGGGGAGCAGCGCCTCGGGCAGGTTCAGTCCTGCCGTAGCGGAGCTCACCGGGCTCCGGTCCACCCGATGGGGCCCGACCATGACCGTGAGCAGCACCGCGGCCGCCGCACAGGCAGTGCCCGTCCCGCAGGCCCCGCCCCCGCTGCTCGGCAGCTACGCCCGGCTGGGCCAGGTCTTCCCCGGACTGCGGGTGCACGCCGGCCCGCCGCGCACCGGTCACGGCTGGGCCCGCACCGCCGACTTCGTCCGGCACCCGGACGCCCTCGGGAAGCTGATCGCCCATGACGCCGCGCTCGGTCTGGCCGAGTACGGCCGGCCGCTGCGCCCGGACGTCGCGGCCGGGTTCTGCCTGCACCGCTACAACTGGCCGGTCGCGCTGCTGTTCACGCTGCCGTGGCTGCTGGAGCGGCGGGTGCCCCGGATCCCGGTGGAGCGGGTGTCGGTCCGCCGCAGCTCGGGAGAACTGACCGTCCAGCCGGACGGGTTCGCCTGCCTGCCGGACGATCCGGCGGCCGTCCTGCCCGGCGCCCGGGTGGTGCCGGACGAACAGGCGCTGCGGGACGGGCTGTTGGCCGCGCTGGCCGAGCATCTGGCCCCGGTGCTGGCCGCGTTCCGCCCGGAACTGCGGCGCGGCCCGCGCACCCTCTGGGGCATGGCCACCGACGACGTCGTCGAGGGCCTCTGGTACATCGGCAGCCTGCTGGATGAAGAGGCCGGGGCGGTGGCCGCCCTGGAACTGCTGCTTCCGGACGACGAGCGCCGTCCGCCGTTCGTCGGTGGCGCCGGCTTCCGCCCGGCGAAACGGCCGGACTCCCCGAGCACCTGGATGCGCGCCCGGGTGAGCTGCTGCCTGTTCTACACCGTCCGGCCGGCGGAGGCCTGCTTCAGCTGCCCTCGCACGTGCTCGAATCAGAACTGACATCGGAATACCCGCCAAATATTCGTCATATCATCCGCCGTGATTTTTCCCTGAATTCCCTCTCCTCGGTGCTTTGACGGCAAACCAGCCAAAACCCGCGCACGGTTCCGCCATGATGTCCATCACCGTCAATGCGGAGGAAAGCGAGGCTGTTTCCGGCCATGAAATTGTCCGACATACCTCTGGGCTGGGCCGTCGCGGGCGGGGTCGCGCTGGTGGTGACCGCCGTGCTGGTGGCCTTCGTCCGCACCAGGGCCAACGTCTCGGTCGGGAGCCCGGATTCCTGGGAGCGCGCCGAGGAACGCCGCCGCCGAAAGGAGTCCCTGTACGGGGCGGCATCGTACGGCCTGTTGTTCTGTTGCGCCGCCGTCGCGGCCGCGCTCTCGTTCCACGGCCTGGTCGGCTTCGGGGTGCAGAACCTCGGACTCGCCGACGGCTGGGAGTACCTGG
The DNA here is from genome assembly GCF_039533515.1 of Kitasatospora cystarginea. Taxonomy (NCBI): domain Bacteria; kingdom Bacillati; phylum Actinomycetota; class Actinomycetes; order Kitasatosporales; family Streptomycetaceae; genus Kitasatospora; species Kitasatospora cystarginea. Next base: position 94,564 of record NZ_BAAATR010000009.1, read on the forward strand.
TCCCGTTCGGCCTCGACGGCGCGGCCATGTTCTGCTCCGTCCTCGCCGTCCGGGAGGCCAGCCACGGCGACGCCGCACTCGGCTCGCGGCTGCTGGTCTGGCTGTTCGCCGGGGCCTCCGCCTGGTTCAACTGGGTGCACGCGCCGCGCGGTTGGGGCCACGCCGGGGCACCCCAGTTCTTCGCGGGGATGTCCCTGTCGGCCGCGGTCCTGTTCGACCGCGCCCTCAAGCAGACCCGGGTGGCCGCGCTCCGGGAGCAGGGCCTGGTGCCCCGGCCACTGCCGCAGATCCGGATCGTCCGCTGGCTGCGCGCGCCCCGCGAGACGTACGCCGCTTGGTCGTTGATGCTCCTGGAGGGCGTCCGCACCCTGGACGAGGCGGTCGAGGAGGTCCGGGACGACAGGCGCGAGGCCGCCCGGAACCGGGAGCGGCAGCGGCTCGCCAACCGGCGGCAGCGGGCCGAGATCAGAGCCCTGGGCCGCCGACACGGCGGGGCCTGGCGCTCACGCGACGCCCGCCGGCTGGCACCGCAGCTGGAGTCCGGCGGATCGGAGCCCGTCATAGCGGCGGCCGACGCCGCCCGGCCCGCGGAGGGGGCGGTCAGCTTCGCCGGCCTGCCGGCCCGGACGGACCGCCGCACCATCGACCTCACCCCGGACGAGGACACCATGACCCTGCCGCGCCTGGACACCCTGGAGCAGAAACTCAAGGACCTGGAGCAGCAGTTCGGCTGACCGCCGCAGCCCCTGGACGGTTCGGGGCCGGATCCGCTGGGGGCCTCCGCACGGATCCGGCCCGATCATCCTCGCCCCGGGCGGTTCTGAGAGCCTCGGCCGAGGTGAAAGTTCCGGGCGGCTCTCAAACCCCGGCCGGTGATCAGTTCTCGGCGGAGAGCTCGAACCACATCCGCTTCCCGGTGCCGCGGGGCTCCACACCCCAGCCGTCGGCGAGTGCCTCGACCAGCATCAGCCCGCGTCCGGAGGATGCCTGCTCCCCGGGTGTGCGGCGGGTCGGCCACAGGTCCGACTCGTCCTCTACCTCGACTCGCAGCCTGGCACGGCCGGTCGCCCCACCGTCCCGGGAGGCCTCCCGGTAGAGCCGGGCGGTGAACATCGCGTCCCGGTCGGTGTGCCGGATCGCGTTGGTGACCAGCTCGGAGGCCAGCAGCTCTGCGGTGTCCACCAGTTCGACGACGCCCCAGCGGCGCAGCGCGTCCCGCAGCTCACCGCGCAGTTCGGAGATCCGTGCCAGGTCCGCCTGTCCGATCCGGCGGCGCAGTTGCTGAGCGGCGAGTCCCCCGGCCGGACCGTCCCAGCGGAGCAGCAGCAGTGCTATGTCGTCCTCGCGCTCGGTGAAGTCCGCCGCCTGCGAGGTGATCCGGTCGGCCAGCAACTCCAGTGGATCGTAAGGCGATTCGCTCCGGGCGGGGAGGTCACCGCAGACCGCGGCGCAGAACCGGGCGAAGCCGGTGTCCAGGTCCATGCCCCGGGCCTCGACCAGGCCGTCGGTGCAGAGCACGACGGTCTCGCCCGGGTCCAGGCTGAACCGGGTGACCCGGTACTCCTCGTCCGGGTCGACGCCCAGCGGCAGCCCGCCCGCGACCGGGACGGGCGAGGCACTGCCGTCGGCGCGGCGGACCACCGGATCCAGATGGCCGGCCCGGACCGCGTAGACCACGCCGTAGTCCACGTTCACCTCGGCATAGGTGCAGGTGGCGAAGTGGTCGGTGTCGAGGTCGGCCAGGAAGCGGGAGGCCCGGGCCATCACGGCGGCGGGCGGGTGGCCCTCGGCGGCGTAGGCGCGCAGCGCGATCCGCAACTGGCCCATGATTCCGGCGGCGTGCACGTCGTGGCCCTGGACGTCGCCGATCACCAGGCCGACATGGCCGCCGGGGAGCGGCACCACGTCGTACCAGTCACCGCCGATCTGCAGGCCGGACCCGGCCGCCAGGTAGCGCACGGCGGTGGTGACGCCGGAGATCGACGGCACCGTGCGCGGCAGCATCACGCGCTGGAGGCCGGCGGCGAGTTCGTGCTCGGCGTCGTGCAGCCGGGCCCGGGCCAGCGATTGGGCGACCAGGCCGCCGAGGGTGGAGAGCAGGGTGCGCTCGTCCGCGTCCAGCTCCCGGTCGTCGTCGAACGAGACCAGGCAGACGCCGATGGCTCTGCCGCTGGCGACCAGCGGCAGGAAGGCCCAGGAACTGCGCGGGTTGTCGGGCGAGATCCGCGCCCAGGCCTCGGGGTAGCGCTCGCGGTACTCGTCCCGGCTGGCGATGAAGACCGGGGCGCGGTTGCGGATCGCCTCGGACGCCGGGTGGGTCAGGTCGAGCAGCGAGCGGTCGTAGGGGCGGACGCTGTCGGGGGTGTAGCCGGTGGCGCCGAGGATCTGGAGGCGGCCGGCCTCCAGGGAGGCGAGCAGCAGTCCGTCCGGCGGCAGTCCGGGCAGCGGCAGTTCGGTGAACACCCGCGCCACGTCACGGACCGTGACGGCCTCGGAGAGGGCGCGGGCGGCCTCCTTGATGAAGCGTGAGCGCTCCTCGCGCAGCGCGGCCAGCTCGCCGGCCCGCTCCCGCTTGTGCAGCTCTACGGTGGCGTCCCAGACGAACCCGACCATCCGGGACGGGCGGCCGAAGGCGTCCGCGAGCACCCGCCCGCGGAAGCGCACCGCGTGCATCCCGCCGCCGGGGAAGACCGTGCGGTAGTAGGCGCCGCACTGGCCGAGTTCGGCGATGGCGCGTTCGACCCGGCGGCGGAGGACCGGGGCGTCCTCGGGGTGGAGCAGGGCCAGGAAGGCTGCGGAGCTGCGGTCGAAGCGCTTGGGGTCCAGGCCGAGGATGGCGCAGGCCCGGTGGTCCCCCTCCAGGACGTCGCGGCGGATGTCCCAGTCGAACGAGCCGATGCCGTTCGCGGCCATCGCCGGTTCGAGCCAGTCCGGGGTGGAGTCGCCGGTGCGGGTGGGCAACCCCCGGGCTGCCGCGGGCGCGATCCGGCCGGCCGGAAGACCGGGTGCGGTGCGCAGCACGCTGCTCGGCGCGGTGCTGCGGGAGGTCTGCGCCGGTGGGGTGCGGCGCGCGGGCCCTTGCGGCTCCGGCTCAGTCGCCATGGTTCTCCTGCCGCTGCCGTGGCATGCCGTCCGGGCGGACTGCGATGGCCGTGGGGTCGTGGGACGGTGTCACGGGTGGTGGCGGTCAGTCGAGGCTCGGCTCTCCCCGCTGCCTTCCCGGACACACATTCTCACTATCCTGTCGAATGTTCGGCAAGGCGGCAATGCCCGGAGCCAGTGGGTCGACCGGCGCGGCAGTGCCCAGGGCGCGGTCCTCCGCTCGCCCGCGACGAGTGCGGGCTCGGGTTCACCGAGCGGTACTACGAAGGTGCAGGCCCTGCGTACGCACAGGCCCTATGGGCGCGCAGACCCTACGAAGGTGCGTCTACGCAGGTGCGGGCATCCACGCAGGTGCCGAGTCGGCCGCACCTGCAGCCGGTCGCACGGAGCTCCGCGCCCGGATCGCTCGCCCTCGCCCCCGCGGATCGCTGCCCGGCCTAGAGCGGCCGGTCAAGGAGTGGCGAGTTCGAACCAGGTGACCTTGCCGTCTCCCCGCAGCTGCACGCCCCAGTCGTCGGCGAGCGCCTCCACCAACAGCAGACCCCGGCCCGAGGTGGCGAACTCGGCCGGGGTCCGGCGGCCCGGCAACCGGGCGGTACCGTCCTGGACCTCGATGCGCAGCCGCCGCTCCGAGGTCTCGGACGTGAGGACGGCGTCGAAGACCGCTCCTCTGCCGGTGTGCACCAGCGCGTTGGTGACCAGCTCGGAGGTGAGCAGCTCCGCGGTGTCGGCGAGCTCCGGCACCCCCCAGCGGTTCAGCGCGGCGCGCAGCCGGTGCCGTACCGCGCTGACCGCGACCAGATCGGCCGGGTCCAGTGCGGCGTGCAGCCTGCGGTGCAGGGCGCAGCCCGGCTCGTGCACCGGCGGCAGGTTCTCGCCGCTCCTTGCGACGGGTGTGACCGTGTCACTGCTCGAAGCCGTCCGCTGGCGCGGAAACCTCGCCTGACCATCCATCACCGTACGCCCCCACTTTGTCCGGACGGCCGGCCACCGCGTCCCCCATCGGTCGGTCCGTCCAACGTTCTGCCGACCATCCTCATGCCCAGTCATCGACGTTCGCAACAGTGCGTAGGCGGTCACATGGTGTGAAAGCGGAGCTCGGAGGCTCCCGAGTGATCCTTTTCAGGGCCTGTCGGAGGTTTGCGCGCGCCGCACACGGTTCTCGACCACCGTTCGGTTCGCTGGAAAGCCGCTTCCGCGAGCGGCCGATTGAGCACCATCCCCCCGATCCGTCACCACTCCGACGACCTGGGCGTCACCACTTATTTCACCGCAGGATCGTCACCGCTTAACCGGTGGAGGCATGACGCTCCGGCGGCGCGAACGTCACCACGCCGGTGTCGAGCGTGGGCCCCGGCGACGTCCAGATGGGTGACGGCCACTCTACCGGGCCCCGGCAGGTGCTTCATTCACTTGTGCAGTACGGAAGTTACCCGTCGGAGAAAGCCACGGAAGAGGTCACGTTCGGACTCGTCGAAGGCCGTCCAGAGCGCAGACTCGATCCCGACCGCGCGAGCGTCGGCCTCTGCCACCACTGCCCGGCCGGCCTCGCTGAGCCTGGTCACCAGGACCTTCCCGTGCAGTTCGGAGGGTTCACGCTCGATCAGCCCCTTGGCCTCCAGATTGGCCAGCACGCCCGCCATGGTCTGCGGTGTGACGGCCGCCCCGCGCGCCAGTTGGGCACCCGACATCTCGGGCCGCTCGGTCAGCTGCAGTAGCACGGCGTACTGCGGGACGGTCAGGTCGAGTTCGCGCAGTGCGTCGGCCTTGGCCGCCATCATGGCCTGCTCGGCCTGCTTGATCGCGAGCCCGAGGCGCAGCTGGGCGCCCTGAGGTCCGGCGAGCAGTTCGGCGGGGTCGGTGGTCATGGGCCGCAGCCTCTCCTCAGCTTGCGCTCGCTTCCGCCGGTGCCGACTGCGGCACCGGTCGGGGCCCGGACGGGCCCCGACCAGTATCGCCGCCCGGGCCGGGGAGGTTCAGCGCACCCGCAGCACGTACTTGCCGATCGCCGTGCGGCCCTCCAGCCTGCGGTGCGCCTCGGCGACGCCGTCCCAGCCGATCTCCTCGACGTCCAGCAGCAGGGTGCCGTCGGCGACCAGGCGCAGGCCCTCCTCCAGGTGCGCGCGCAGCAGGTCGGGGCGGCGCCCCAGGACGCCGCCGAGGTTGTAGCCGGCGAGCGTGAAGCTCTCGTACCAGACCTGGTTGGCGTCCATCGTGATGTCCCGGTCGGCGGCGTTGCCGATCACCACGTGCCGGCCGAACACCGCGAGCAGCCCCCTGACCTGCTCGCGCGGCTCACCTCCGACCGAGTCGATCACCACGTCGTACCCCTGCCCGTCGGTCAACTCATCGATCTTCGCGGCGAGTTCGCCGTAGGTCAGGGCGTGGTCGTAGCCCGCCCGGACCGCCCGGGCGGCACGCTCCGGGGTGCTCGCGGCGCCGACCACCAGGGCGGCGCCCAGGGTGCGGGCGAGCCGGCCGAGCAGCAGACCCAGGGCGCCCGAGGCGCCGAGGACCAGGACCCGGTCCCCCTTCTCGACCCGGGCCGCGCTGCGCAGGGTGCCGACGGCGGTGGCCGCGTTGCAGGCCGCACCGGCGGCCAACGCCGGGTCGAGACCGGCGAGTTCGCCCTCCAGCGGGATGGTGGTGACGGCGCTCGCGATGACCCGCTCGGCGTTGCCGCCGAAGCCCGTCGGCACCGCCACCACCGGCTGGCCGACCCGCAGCGCAGTGACGCCCGGGCCGAGCTCGGCGACCGTACCGGCCACCTCCAGCCCCGGGACGGCGGGCAGCGGCAGCGGGAACTGGCCGCGCCGGAACATCACGTCGGCGAAGTGGACACCCGCATGGCTGACGTCGATGGCGACCTCGCCCTCTCCCGGCCGCGGGGCCGGCACCTCGGCGATCTCCAGGACCTCGGGGCCACCAGTACGGGTGTAACGGACAGCGCGCACGGCTGCGCTCCTCACGACTCGGACGTACTCGACCCTGCAGGGGTCGGTTTACAAGGCGCCTCTTCATGATTGCAAGGCACCTTGTTTATATCAGGCCCCTGATATTCATGGGTAGCCGAATACTCGATTGCGACATCCGGCGCGCCGATCGCCCCGCCACGGGCAACGCTGGACATGGCGGCCCGGCCCGGGTTCAATGACCGGAGAGCTGTTTGAACGACGTTCTAACCAGTCCGAGAACCCCCACCCCGACCGCCCCTGACACCGGCTCCACCGGCATCCCGCGAGCGAGGAACCGTGCGACTGACCCCCACCGAACGGGACCGGCTGCTGATCTTCACAGCGGCCGAACTGGCCCGCGCCCGGCGCGCCCGAGGCGTCCGCCTCAACGTCCCCGAGGCCACCGCCCTGATCGCCGACACCGTCTGCGAGGCGGCCCGCGACGGCCTCCGGCTCGCCGAGGCCATCGAGGCCGGCCGCAGTGTGCTCACCGCCGACGACGTGCTGCCGGGCGTCCCGGACGTGGTGACCGTCATCCAGGTCGAGGCCGTGTTCGACGACGGCACCCGCCTCGCGGTGGTCAACGATCCGTTCAAGGGCGCGGGCTCGCTCGGCGAGGAGGCACCCGGCACCACCCTGCTCGGCGAGGGCAGGGGCTACGACCCGATCGAGGAGACGGTCGTGCTGCTGGTGCACAACACCTCACCGGTGCCGATCTCCGTCACCTCGCACTTCCACTTCTTCGAGGCCAACCCGCGCCTGGCCTTCGATCGGGAGGCCGCCTACGGCACCCACCTCGCGGTACCGGCGGGCTCCTCCGTCCGCTTCGACGCGGGCGCCACCGTGGAAGTCGGCCTGGTCCCGATCGGCGGCGAGCGCGTCGCCATCGGCTTCGCCGGCCTGGTCGACGGCCCGCTGGACGCCCCCGGCGCCCGCGAGGCCGCCCTCGCCAAGGCCCGTGCCACCGGCTACCTGACCAAGTTCGACGACGCGGAGATCGAGTCGTGACCGCGATCACCCCCCACGACGCAGCCGCCCCGCGGGGGACGACCCCCGCAACCCCAGCCCGAACCCCGCACGACTGCCCGGAGGCGGGAGCATGACCGCGATCACTCCGCACGACTACATCTCCGTCCACGGCCCCCGCGCGGGCGACCGGATCCGCCTCGGCGACAGCGGTCTGATCATCCGGGTGGAGTCCGACTCGCAGGCGCCCGGCGAGGAGTTCCTGGCCGGCTTCGGCAAGACCGCGCGCGACGGACTGCACCTCAAGGCCGCCGCCGTCCGCGACACCTGCGACGTGGTGATCAGCAATGTGCTGGTGATCGACGCGGTCCAGGGCATCCGCAAGACCTCGATCGGCATCCGGGACGGCCGGATCGTCTCGATCGGCCGGGCGGGCAACCCCGACACCCTCGACGGCGTCGAGGTGGTCGTCGGCACCGGCACCACGATCGTCTCCGGTGAGGGGATGATCGCCACCGCCGGCGCCATCGACACCCACGTCCACCTGCTGTCCCCGCGGATCATGGAGGCCTCGCTGGCCTCCGGAGTGACCACGATCATCGGCCAGGAGTTCGGCCCGGTCTGGGGCGTCGGGGTCAACTCCCCCTGGGCGCTGCGGCACGCCTTCAACGCCTTCGACGCCTGGCCGGTCAACATCGGCTTCCTGGGCCGCGGTTCGTCCTCCGACGCCGCCCCGCTCGTCGAGGCGCTGGCCGAGGGCGGCGCCTCCGGCTTCAAGGTGCACGAGGACATGGGCGCACACACCCGCGCCCTGGACACCGCGCTGCGGGTCGCCGAGGAGTACGACGTCCAGGTCGCCCTGCACACCGACGGGTTGAACGAGTGCCTGTCGGTCGAGGACACCCTCGCCGTGCTGGAGGGCCGCACCATCCACGCCTTCCACATCGAGGGCTGCGGCGGCGGACACGTCCCCAACGTGCTGAAGATGGCCGGCGTCGAGAACGTGATCGGCTCCTCCACCAACCCGACCCTGCCGTTCGGCCGGGACGCACTGGGCGAGCACTTCGACATGATCGTCTCCGCCCACGACCTGAAGGTCGACCTGCCCGGCGACGCCAAGATGGCCCGCGACCGCATCCGGGCCGGCACGATGGGCGCCGAGGACGTGCTGCACGACCTCGGGGTCATCGGCATCACCTCCTCCGACGCCCAGGGCATGGGCCGGGCCGGAGAGACGGTGCGCCGCACCTTCGCGATGGCCGGCAAGATGAAGGCCGAACTCGGCCCGCTGGACGGCACCGGCTCGTACGGCACCAGCGCGAGCGGCGACGACAACGAGCGCGTGCTGCGCTACATCGCCAAGCTCACCATCAACCCCGCCATCGCGCACGGCCTCGCCCACGAGGTCGGCTCGCTGGAGGTCGGCAAGCTGGCGGACATCGTGCTCTGGCGACCCGACCACTTCGGCGCCAAGCCGCAGCTGGTACTCAAGGCCGGGTTCCCCGCGTACGGAGTGGTCGGCGACCCCAACGCCTCCACCGACCGCTGCGAACCCCTGGTACTGGGACCGCAGTTCGGCGCCCACGGCGCCACGGCCGCGGACATCTCGGTCGCCTTCGTCGCCCAGGCCGCGGCCGAGGCCTCCTACCTGGACGTCGCCGCCGACCAACTCCCCACCCGCAGGCGGCGCGTGGGCGTCCGGAACACCCGCGGCATCGGTCCGCGCGACATGGTCCGCAACGCCCGGATCGGCCGTGTCGACGTCGAGGCCGACACCGGACTGGTCTCCCTGGACGGCTCGCCGCTGCGCTCCGCACCCGCCGACAGCGTCTCGCTGAGCCGCCTGTACTTCCTCTGACCCCGCCGAATCCCCCGAACCCCCGATTCCCCCACACCGCCGCGGACTTAGGACATCCCCCTGATGACGACTCCCGCTTCCCTCGGTTTCCGGATGCCCGCCGAGTGGCACCCCCACGAGCGCACCTGGATGGCGTTCCCGACCGCCAACCAGACCTTCGACACCCCGGAGCACCTGCACGCCGGCCGTGAGGCCTGGGCCAAGGTCGCCAACACCATCGTCCGGTACGAGCCGGTCACGATGATCGTCAACATCGGCGAGGCCGAGGCCGCCCGCCGCTACGTCTCCGCCGAGGTCGAGCTGGTCGAGCGCCCGCTGGACGACGCCTGGATGCGCGACATCGGCCCCACCTTCCTGATCGACGGCAAGGGAGAAGTCGCCGCCACCGACTGGGTGTTCAACGGCTGGGGCGCACAGTCCTGGGCCAGCTGGGACAACGACCAGCACATCGCCGAGAAGATCACCGAACTGACCGGTGTCCGGCGCTTCGTCTCGAAGCTGATCAACGAGGGCGGCGGCATCCACGTCGACGGCGAGGGCACCGTCCTGGTGACCGAGACCGTCCAGCTCGGCGAAGGTCGCAACTTCGACTGGACCAAGGAGGCCGTCGAGGCCGAGCTGCACGCCCAACTCGGCACCACCAAGGCCATCTGGGTCCCGCGCGGACTCACCCGCGACTACGACGAGTTCGGCACCCGCGGCCACATCGACATCGTCGCCTCCTTCGTCCGCCCGGGCGTCGTACTCGCCCACGTCCAGCCCGACCCCGCCCACCCCGACCACGAGGTCTGCAAGGAGATCCTCACCGTCCTGCGCACCTCCACCGACGCCGCCGGCCGCCAGCTGGAGGTCATCGAACTCCCCGCCCCCACCGTCCTGACCGACGAGGACGGCGAGCCGGTCGACTACTCCTACATCAACCACTACGTCGCCAACGGCGCCGTCATCCTCTGCGGCTTCAACGACCCCCGCGACCAGGTCGCCGCCTCGATCCTCGGCGACGCCTACCCCGACCGCAAGGTCGAACTGGTCGACGCCCGCGAGATCTTCGCCAACGGCGGCGGCATCCACTGCATCACGCAGCAGCAGCCGAAGGGCTGACGCCGTTCGAGGCCATGGCGCTGACCTAGGGATTTACATCGAACGGACCTGGGAGGAGCTAGCAGCTCCTAGCAAGATCTAGCAGCTGCCGTGAGCCGGTGAGAGCACACGGCCGGTTCGTCCGGTGCCCCGGCCGGCCGCTTCGGGGGTGTGCGGCTGGCCGGGGCTGGTCCCGCTGTGCCGGTGTGCTGACGGGGCTGCAGCGGGAGTCTGGGGTCCTGCTAGCTCTTCGGGGGATCGTTTGGCGGGAGCGGCGGGGGCGGGGTGCTCGGCCCGGGCGGAGGCGACGGCGGGCTGCCGGGTGCCGGGGGACTGCTCGGCGGGCGCTGTGGGTTCATAGCTTGCTCCTCCTCGGTCGGATCTTCAGGTCCGTGGAACGGGAGACGTGGGCCCTTTCCGGGGCCGCGGGTTCCGCGTCGTCCACCAGGCCAGGACGGGCCTTTGGCGCCAAGCGGCGGTGTGCGACTCATCTGCAACAACCTCTCTGTAGCCCGCACTGAGTCTGGCGCTGGACCGGCGTACGGGCGAGTTACCCCCGCCCTGCCGACCGGTCGGCAGGGCGGGAGGGTGCGCACGGGCCCAGCCACATGGAAGGGAGGAGCCGCCGGAACGCGCGGGTCTGCGACTGGGGACTCAGTGCCGCCGGGCGGACACGAGCAGGAGGGTGGCCAGGCCGGCGATGCAGCCGCTGGACAGCACGTAGGCCACCATCGAGGCGATCGGGTCCGGGAGTCCGCGGCGCCGGCGCTCGGCGACCTCGCGGTACTCGGCCTGCAACTCGTCGGCGGGCATCACGACGGCTCTTCCTGCGGAACCATGAGCCAGGGTGTGACCGCGACGTGGGCGTACGACCGGTGCTCCTGCTGCACCTTGAGGTGATCGAACGGCCACTTCTGTGCCGTCGCGAAGGCCTCGTGGACGGGCCCTTCGGCGCCGCACGGCTTGCCGTCCTCGTCCTCGCCGAGGCACCGGTACAGGTGCTGGATCGGGGGCGCGTCCGGCTCGCGGCCCAGCGTCAGGGTCCAGTCGAGGAAGCGGAAGAGTTTGCGGGGCATGCTGCTCTCTCAAGGGCGGTGGAAGATGTTCAGCTGCACGTCGCCCTCAGCGCGGGACCGGAGGGAGGTGGGTGACCGTACGCGGAGCCTGGTCACGCGCGCGGAAGCCGAAGCTGATGAGGACGACGCTCTCCCCGGCGCTGAGGGGCGTCCGGCCGTGCGGCGTGAGCGCGCCGTCGAACACGACGCAGTCTCCCGGTGGATGGCGATGTACGAGACCGCGCACGGCCTCGGGCAGAGCTACTACCTACGAGCGCTCGAAATGGCGGCTGCAGCTGGTGACCACATCACCTACTGCCGGACCCTGCGCGGGATGGCGTTGCAAGCCTCCAGCCTTGGGCACGGTCCGAAGGCGCTGGAGCTGGCCGACAGCGCCGCCGAGGCTGCCCCGGCCGCCGGCCCGCGTCTGACAGCGTTCCTGCGCGGCCAGCAGGCCCACGGGGCAGCGATGGTGAAGGACCAGCGGCAGGCGTTCGCCCGCCTGCGCGAGACCGAAGACGCCCTGTCGAGGGCCGACGGTCGGAATGACGCCGTAGGCGGCTACGACCAGGCGGCATACCACTTCCACGTATCCCACGTGCCGTGGGAGCTCGGAGACCAGGCCGGTTCGGTCAGGGCGCTTCGCGCGTCGAACCGGGCCCGACCGACGAACGAGAAGCAGGGCAGGGTGCACGCGAACGGGCTGCTCGCGCGCCGCCAGATGAAGATGCGGCACGTCGAAGCTGCTGCGGAGACGTGGAACGCATTCCTCGACGACTACGTGACGATCAGCTCGGCCCGGGGAGATGAACACTTCCGGACGCTCCGGCCTGAGATCGCCCCGTACGCGGGCCTGCGAGCGGTGCAGCAGCTCGACCAGCGGGCGGCCGAGGTGGCGCGCTTGAAGGCAGCCTGAGCGAAACAAAAGCCCCCACAGCGGAGGCTGTTCTCAACGTACCAGCCGACACGAAGTTGGCTACCGGTTCCGAAGAAGCTGGACCAGTGCAAAACGCAGGTCGCCCCCGCCCGGCCGGAGCCGAGCGGGGGCAGCGTGTTCAGGGGCGCACGAGGGCGACGGCAGAGACGACCAGGGCACCGAGACCGGTCAGCACAGCAACTGCCACCAGCGGCCAACGACCCCGCTCCAGCCAGTCGCGCGCTGGGCCGGTCACGCCATTGTGCCTACGTGGCCGCAGCGGGCGTTCGGCATCCCGTCCCGCCCCGGGCCCCTGGGGCGGGACGGTCACCCGAAACCGGCCGACCTGGAGCGCGAGCAGCTCGGCCGCTGAGAAGGCACGTCGAGCCCCCTAGGCCGGGGTCTCTCAGTTGGGCTCCTCCCCCGGCACCATGAGCCAGGGCGTGATCGCCACATGGGTGTAACTACGGTGCTCCTGCTGCTCCTTGATGTGCTCGAACGGCCACTTCTGCGCGGTCTCGAAGTCCTCGCAGACCGGCCCCTCGGCGCCGCACGGCTTGCCGTCCTCGTCCTCCCCCAGGCAGCGGTACATGTGGAGGATCGGGGGCGCGTCCGGCTCGCGGTCGGGCGTCAGGGTCCAGTCAACGAATCGGAACAGCTTGCGCATGCTGCCTGTCTCTCAAACGGGTCATTGGCGTGCCCATACGGACTTGAGTAACTCGACCATCGGTTGCACCTAGGGGATTAAAAGCGGATGAAAACTCATATTTCTTTTAGATCAAGGTAGTTGGATGCACGAAGCCGCACAACGGGATGTCCATCGGTGCACGGACTTGATCAACAGCCGAGCAGTGCGAGCAGTTGCTCCGCCTTGCCTCGCCGCACGCCGCCGCTCCGATCACCCGTGCAGCACGCGGTCGATTCGGCATGCTCCGGCGCACGCCACGAACCGGCCGGTCCACTCCGCAGGCATTCGGGAGCGGACCGGCACTTCCTGAGCCCCACGAGCCAGGTCCGCCCTGCCTGTCAGCCGCCGGCCAGCGGTCACGCCTGGAGCGCTGCGGCCGTCCCGTCGAGTTGGGCGGCCACGCCGGTCAGCCGGCCCATCGTGTGCGCGACACCGAGGCCGTCCATGTAGTCGCGGGCGTGCACGATCTGGCCGTTGCGGATTCTGAGCACCAGAAGGCCGGGGAGGCTGAAGGGGCGGCCGGTTGTGGCCAGCGTCCCGAGGACGATCTGCTCGGTGACGATCACCTCGCCGTCGGCACTCTCGTGCACGGCGACCTCGCGAACTTCGGTCGGCTGCGCGGGGCTCGCTCCCCAGGCTGCCCGGTAGCCGGCCCGGATCTCCTCCCGGCCCTGGTAGCTGTCGGGCATGCCCGGGAAGAGGAACGGGAATTCGTGGACGGCGTCGAGGGCGTACAACTCGGCCAGAGCGTCGGCGGACTTGTCGACTATCGCCTGCCGAAAGCGGGTCAGGACCTCGCGGGGCCCCGGGGCGGTCGAGTCGTTCGGATTCGGCATGGTGGTTGAGCTCCAGTTCGGTGCGGTCGGCTCTGGACATCCACCGTATCGCTGACCTTTCACCTGCATAACCTAACTCCATTGCGGCCGACCGGAGTTCTGCCACGGACATGACCGCGACCGTGCCCGGCCGGCCCCGCTCCGCCGCTACCGGTCCGGCTGAAGGGATACGGCGCGTCCTATGTCGACGGGCACTCCGCAACCGGTCAGTGCTGCTCAGGGCGGTAGGTACCGACGAACCGGCCGACTGTCCCGTGGGAGTCGCGGCCACGGCCGGGCGGCGAGCGCAGGTCGGCAGGGGCCATGGGCGGCGACATCCCCTGCGGGCGCACGTCAACCGCGACGCACCTCAACTCATCCTTGAGAGCGCGTTTCCACCGGTACCGTTGATCACCGCCGGCGACCGTGCGACGGCGAAGTGGGTGCCGTGTTCGCGCGGTCGGGCAGCTCTGACGGCACACCATCCCGGACGAGCCCCGAACCGCGTCGGCCCCGGCCCCGGCCAACCAGGGCCCGAGGTCGTCGAAGCCTTATCGTGGAAGGCCGGTCGGAGCGGGTCAGGAGGAGGAAGAGCAGATGGCGCAGGCACGGGCGCGCCGGGCTGCGCGGCCGCGCGAGGAGGTGTTCGCCGCCGCTCGGGCCGCGATCGCGGAACACGGTGTCGCCAAGCTGACGATGGCCGGGCTCGGCAAACAGCTCCAGATGAGCGCCGGGCACCTCCTCTACTACTTCGGCAGCAAGGACCAGTTGTTGCTGGAGACCCTGCGCTGGAGCGAGGAGCAACTGGGCGTACGCCGCCGCGCCGCGCTGGAGCGCGGCGGCGGTCAAGGCGGTGGTGGCGAGAGCGCCGGCGGTGACGTGTGGGCGCGGCTCGCGGCGTACACGGAGCTGTACCTGCCCGAAGGGCCCGGGGATCCGCGCTGGATCCTCTGGGTCGAGGTGTGGGGGCGTTCACCGTCGAGCGCTGAGATCCGGCAGGGACAGCTGGAGATCGAGGCGCCCTGGCAGGCCGACCTGGTCGCGCTGATCGAGGAGGGCGTGGCGGAAGGCGAGTTCACGGCAGGCGGGGCGCACGACCGGGCCGTCCAGATCCGCGCGCTGCTGGACGGTTTCTCGGTGCCGATCGCGATCGGGCTCCCGGGGGCGAGCCGGGACGAGGCCGCCGCACAGGTCATGTCCGTCACGGCGGCGTTGCTGGGGCCGAAGCGCTGAGCCCGCGCTGAGCCCGCGCTGGGCCCGCGCTGAACCAGCGCCGGGGCTGCCGCCCGGCTGCTCCGTCCCTACTCCGTCCAGAGGGCGGCCGCCGTACGGTCGTCGGTGTAGCCCTTGGCACGCACCTGGACCTGGCGGAGGAAGTCGACCGTTCCCGGCGGGTGTGGGTGGGCCCAGTGGCTCGACAGGAAGCGTGCTACGGCTGGTTCCTCGGCGATCGGTTCGGCCAGACCCGGTGAGCAGAGCAGCAGGATGTCGCCCGGGGTGGCCGGGACGAGCCTGAAACGGAACGGGCGCGGGGGCGCCACCGAGGGCGGCGGTACGGGCTGGCTGCCGTCGGGGTGGTGCAGCAGCCTGGCTCCGTACGCGTCGATCCAGTGGCCGGAGCGCAGCAGGTAGAGGCCGCCCGGTCCGGTACCGAACGCGGCCCGGTGGGTGGCCTCCGGGTCCAGCGAGAGCAGCAGGCAGTGCAGCGATCCGGCGGTGTGCGGGGCTGCCGGGCCGGCGGGGGCAGCGGCTCCGGAGTCCACCGCGGCGGCCGGCCCGGCTGACGGCTCGCCGGCTCGGAGCGGCGCGGCCGCACGGGCGGTGAGGCGCTGCAGGCCGTACCGGAGGCGATCGCGGGCACCGGTCCGGAGGTCGGCGGCGAGTTCGGGCCGACTGCGGCCGATCGCGGCGGCGAGCTGACGGCATGCCTCGGCCGCTGCCGCCGCGGACTGCGGCCGCCCACGACCGGGCGCGGCGAGTACCGCCAGCAGCAGGCCCTCCTCGCCCTCGCCGAAACGGGTGACCAGGAGCGAGTCCCGCCGGGGTTCGCCCCGGTAGCGGCCGGAGTCCCCGCGTGCGGAGACGGCCCGAAGCGTCGCCGGGCCGTACTGCGCGCCCTCGATGACCGTGTCCGGGGCGAGGGCGGCGAGGCCGTCCGGCTCCGCAACGGGCAGGGTGGTCGGCTCGGGCCCGTAGGTGGGCGGGCGCTCGCCGATGTGCGGGACGGGGTACGGCTGTTGGTGCTGGGAGGCCGTGCGCGGGGACGGCCGTCGCGGGGACGGCGGTCGGGGCGCGGACTCACCGGTTTCGGCGGCTTCGGCGGCTTCGCCGGTTCCGCCGGTTCCGCCGGTTCCGCCGGTTCCGCCGGTTCCGGTGACCTTGGCGGCCGGGGTGGCAGCGGAGGCCGGTGCCGAAACGGCGGACGGTTCGGGCCGGGGAGCGTGTTCCTTCGGTGCTTCCGACATGCCCGGCGCCTGCGGTGCGTCCGGCCGGTTTGGTACGGCCGGCTTCTGCGGCCCGGCCGGTGGCTCGGGCGCGGCCGGGGCATCGCGTTCACCGGCGGGCTTGACCAGGCTGGGCGGCTCAGGCGTGGGCTGCTTCCCGGCGGCCACCACCGTGGCGGGCACAGGTCCGGATTCTGCCCCGGGCCCGGGCTCGCACTCGGCCTTAGGCCCTGGCGCCGCCGAAGGCCCTGGATCGGCCGAAGGCCTTGGCTCGGGCACGATCACAGGCTCACGTCCGGCCGAAGGCTCGCACTCAGCCTCGGGTTCGCGCTCGGCCGCAGACGCGGGCGCGGGCTCGGCCGCAGACGCGGGCGCAGGCTCGGCCGCAGACGCGGGCGCAGGCTCGGACGCGGACTCGGTCTCAGCAGCAGGCTCCTGAGGTGACTGCGGCGCAGCGCGGTTCGCACCGATCACGCCGGCAGCCGTGTCGAACCAGTCGTCGACGCTGACCTCGGCCGGAACCGGGCGCCCGCTCCCCGGCGGTCCCTCGGGCGGCTCCAGGGAGTCGGCCGAGCCCGGCCGACCGCTGTGGTCCGCCGCCGAGGGGGCCTGTTCGCGGTTCCTGCCCCTGCCCCGTAGGTCGTGCGTACCGCCCGCAGCCGAATCGCCCGCTCGCTGGGCGCCCACCCTCGGGGCCCCGGCTCGCCGCACGCCGATCATCCCCACCACCATGTCGAACCAGTCGTCGACGCTGCCCTCGTCCGCGGTGGCGCCGGGGGTGTCCGGCAGGGTGCCCGCCGGGCCCGCGTACACCATGTGCCACCAGCCGTCGTCCGGCTGGTGGTGCGGGGGTGCGCCCTGGTCGCTCATCTGGCGGCTCCTCGTCCATGTACTGCCGTCTGCCGAGCGGGCTGGGGTGCCGAACTCGACGTCATTGTCCCCAACGAGAACGACGCTGTCCGGGAATCGTGGACAACCGGTCACCCGGTGGGGGCAGCATTCCGGCCACCGATGCGCCCGATCGGTCCCGACCTGGCCGGAACTGCCCGGACCGGGGAGGATTCGGTACCGAATGCGGGCCACGAAGCCGAAAAATGAAGGCCTGCAAGGGGCATCGCTTCGCTCGTTCGGCTGATTAATATGTGCGCATGACCGCGCCGGGAGCCACCGCACCGCAGCCGGGGAGGGCCAGCACCGCGGGCCGCCCGGCGGGCGCGCTGTTGGTCCTGCTACTGGTCGGTCTGCTGGCCGTGCTGCCCTGCGCGGGCCGTGCCCAGGCCGCGCCGGCGAAGCCCGGGCAAAGCCCGGCCACCACCGTGACCGCGGCGCTGCCCGACCCCTCGGCCGCCACCGCACACAGCGCCGCACCGGCCACCCGCGCGAGCGGCACCCACGGGCACGGCGTCACCACCCGCACCCTGTACGGCCTGCCGCTCGACGGCGGCCTGCCGCTGACCTGGTGCTCGGTCGACGGTGATCATCCGGTGCCCGGCAGTGGCTGCTCCAGCCACCCGTTCTGCGCCCAGGAGTCCCAGCTGCCGAACGCGCCGCCGCAGCCGGCGGCCGCCGTGCCGAACCAGCCGCTCTCACCCGAGGCGCCGCCCCGCCCGGCCGCGCCCACCGCGCCGACCGGGCTCGACCACGCGCCCGACCTGCACGTGCTTCAGGTCCAGCGGTCCTGAGCGGAACCCACCGTCGGCCCGCACCGCCCCCGCGGACGGCCGACGGCTCCGCCATCCCCTCCACACCGCATACCGCCGTGCCCTGACACGCGGCGGGGACAAGGACACTTCCCATGGGTTCCGCATCGAAGCAGTCGAACAAGCCGGGCAAGGACCAGGCCACGGCTGGCAAGCCCGGGGTGGCCGACCGACGGGCTCGGATCGCCGAGCTCCGGGCCGCGGAGCAGCGCCGCGACCGCCGCAACAAGTTCGTGGCGATCGGCGCGGCGAGCGTGCTGGTCGCCGGGATGATCGGCGTCGGCGCCTGGGTCGCGCTGGACGCCAAGTCGAAGCAGGACGCCAAGGACACGGCCGCGAAGGCCCCGATCCCGGGCGTGAAGACCTACGACAAGCTGTCCCGCAACCATGTGGAGACCAAGGTCAACTACCCGCAGACCCCGCCGGTCGGCGGCGACCACAACCCGGTCTGGGCCAACTGCATGGGCACGGTCTACGACAAGCCGCTCGCGAACGAGAACGCGGTGCACTCGCTGGAGCACGGCGCGGTCTGGGTCACCTACAACGCCAAGGCCACCCCTGACGACCTCAAGACGCTGTCGGCCAAGGTGAAGGCGACCCCGTACTCGCTGATGAGCCCGTACCCGGACGAGAAGGGCACCATCACGCTGACGGCCTGGGGCACCCAGCTGGTCCTGGACAGCGCCAAGGACCCGCGTGTGGACGAGTTCTTCACCAAGTACGTGCAGGGCCCGCAGACCCAGGAGCCGGGCGCGTCGTGCAGTACCGCCCAGTGACCGGTGGTGAGGGCGTGGCCGGGAACGTGACCGTGGACGATCCGCACCCGAAGAAGGCGGTGGAGGCCGTGGAATCCGTGGACGCGGCGGAGACGATCGAGCACATCGAGGAATTGGCGAAGCCGCGCAGGCGACGGATGTGGTGGCCGGCCGCGCTGGCCGCCGCCGTGGCCCTCGGGCTGGGGATCCCGGCGCTGATGGCCGGCGGTTCGACCGCGGCGGGGACGGTGGCGTCCGCGCCGTCGACCGAATCGCCCGAGGCCGGGTTCGCCCGGGACATGGCGACGCACCACCAGCAGGCGATCGACATGTCGTTCATCGTCCGGGACCGCACCCAGGACCCCGCGGTCCGCAACCTGGCGTTCGACATCATCAACACCCAGGCCAACCAGCGCGGAATGCTGATGGGTTGGCTCGACCAGTGGGGGCTGGCCCAGAGCTCGGCCGCCCCGCCGATGGCGTGGATGAAGATGGACCACCCCTACCCGGCGCACGACGGTTCGCTGATGCCTGGCATGGCCACCAACGTCGAACTGGACAGACTGCGCGGGCTCAGCGGGCGGGACGCCGAGGTGTACTACCTCCAGTTGATGATCGAGCACCACAAGGGCGGGGTCGCGATGGCCCAGGGCTATGTCGACCTCAGCACCAACCCGGTGGAGAAGCGGCTCGCCCAGACCATGGTCAACGGGCAGCGCTCCGAGATCGACCTGATCACCGGCATGCTCGCGGAGCGCGGCGCCAAGCCGCTCTCCTGACGGGCGATCGGACGACCTGCCGAGCGGGACGGGGTGTGGTGGACCGGCCGGTTCACCACACCCCGTCCTGCTCGGCGTGCGGATTACCTCTCGGAGAGCGGTACCGTCCGGTCGGCGGCTGCGAGCGGCAGAACCAGGTGAGACAGGTGCTTCAAACTATGTCGGAGACAGAATCACTCGCTTGCAGATATTATCCCCTGACGACCATCTCGGCATGGGATGCAATCGTCGACAGAGCTGGTCGCGGGCCGAACCAGCGGCGTAAGAGGCGCTACGCTGTCCGCCATGCCATCGCTGCCCAACCCTTCTCCCACCTCCCCCGACCCCACCGACACCGGTGACGAGTCCGCGCTGGAGAAGGCCGTGGCGATCGAGCGCGCCCAGCGACTCACCGATGTGATCACCAGGCTGCGCCGCGCGCTGCGCAGCAGCATCCGCACCGAGTACCCGTGGGAATCGCTGCCGATGGCGCAGGTCGAACTGCTCCAGACGCTGGCCGCCGCACCGCTGCGGGTCGGCGAACTGGCCGCGCGCCAGCGGCTGGCCCCGAACACCGTCAGCGGGCTGGTCGGCAAGCTGCTGGAGGCCGGCTTCGTCGACCGGCAGGCCGACCCCGGCGACCGCCGCACCGCCCGGATCGCCCTGACCGAGGCCGGGCATCAACAGCTCAGGGACTGGCAGCGCGCTCACGAGCGCCGGATGGCCGACGCCCTGGAGAGCCTCTCGCCGGCCGATCGCGACGCCGTCATGCGCGCCCTCCCCGGCCTGGAACAGCTCGCCACCGCCCTGTCCGGCCCCGGCGCCCCCGAGGACCGCCCCGGTCTCTGAGCCTCCGCACGGAACGTCCCGGCAGGGGTACGAGGAACCGTGCGGCCAACCCTCCACCGAAGTGCTCGGCTTCTCGCGCAGTTCCCCGCGACCCCAAAGTGCCTCTCCCGGTTGGAAGTTCTCCCCTGGAGGCACCAGCCCCGCAGCCCTGACGGATGACCGGACGTCAGAAGAGCGTTCCGCTTTCGTGTTCCAACAGCCAGCGCTTCCGCTCGATCCCGGCGGCGAAGCCGGTGAGTGCGCCGTTGGCGCCCATCACCCGGTGGCACGGCCGGACCACGAGCAGCGGGTTGGCCCCCACCGCCCCGCCGACCGCTCGGACCGCACGCTGCGACTGCCCGGCCGCCGCCCCCAGTTCACCGTAGGTGACGGTGGTGCCGTACGGGATGTCCTCCAGGGCACGCCAGACCTGCTGGCGGAACTCGGTGCCGACCGGTGCCAGCGGCAGGTCGAAGACGGTGAGCTCACCGGCGAAGTAGGCGCTCAACTGCTCCACGGCCGGGGCCAGCGGCAGCGCGTCCGGTTCCCAGTCGGGGGCGGGCTCGGCGAGTGCCCCCTTCTGGCCGGGGGCGGTCACCGCGGTCAGCGCGGCCGGACCGTTGCCGTCCAGGACACCGCTCAGCAGCAGTACGCCCAGCGGGCTCTCCATGGTCGTGAACACCGTCGTCATGCCTGTTCACCCTTCGTACTGTTCGAAACACTGCTCGAAGTTCTCCGTTCCGCGTCCCCGGGCGCAGCCGAGGCCGTGGACCACAGTCGGTGGACCGCGTACGAGCGCCACGGTGCCCAGGCCTGCGCGGCCGCGGTGGCCGCCCCGGGGTCGCCCGACTGCCCGAGGCGGATCAGCCCGTGCCTGACCCCGGCGTCCGTGGGCAGGAAGACGTCCGGGTCGGCGAGGGCCCGCATCCGCAGGTAGCCGACCGTCCACGGGCCGATCCCGGGGAGGTCGAGCAGCGCTGCGGCGGCCTGTTCGCGGTCGACGCCACCGTCCAGCCGTACCGTGCCGCCCGCGAGCGCGCTGCACAGGCCGGTGAGTGCCCGACGGCGGGACTGCGGCATGGCCAGGTCGCCCGGCTCCGCCTCAGCCAGGGCGGCGGCGCTCGGGAAGAGCACCCGCAGCCCGCCGTCCGGCTCCGCCAGCGGCACGCCGTACCTGCCGGCGAGCCGTCCGGCCAGCGTACGCGCGGCGGCGACGGAGACCTGTTGGCCGAGCACCGCCCGGACCGCCAGTTCGTGCGGGTCCACATGGCCGGGCGAACGGAGGCCGGGGCGGGCCTGGACCAGAGGACCGAGCACCGGGTCGGCGCCGAGCCGGGCGTCCACGGCGTCCGGGTCGGCGTCCAGGTCGAAGAGCGCCCGCAGGCGGTGCACGGCGGTGGTGAGGTCGCGCAGGTCGGTCAGGCGCAGGCGGCAGTCGAGCCAGCCACGGCGCGGATCAGTGCCCGGGCCGAGGCCGTCCACCTCGGCGACGGCGTGGCCGTACGGGAGCGCCAGGGTGCGCCGGTAGGTGCGCACGCCGTTCCGTGCTCCGGCGGCCGGACCCGACGGCGCGTCGGCGCCCGGCCCGGCCTTGGCTCCTGCATCCGCCCCGGTCTGCACGCCGGGGACGACCTCCTCCACGCCGGGGACGGCGCGCAGGGCGAGGAAGTCGAGCAGGTGCTCACTGTCCAGGGCACCCCGGTAGGCGAGCCGGAGGCTGATCGTGCCGCCCCGGGCCGGCTTGCGGCGGCCGCCCGCCACCTCGGCGCGCAGACCGCTCGGGGTGCGGTCGTAGACCTCGCGGACCGTCTCGTTGAACTGCCGGACCGAGGCGAAGCCGGCCGCGAACGCGATTTCGGTGACCGGCAGTTCGGTGGTCTGGAGCAGCAGGCGGGCGGTCTGGGCGCGCTGCGCCCTGGCGAGTGCGAGCGGGCCGGCCCCGAGTTCGGCGGTCAGCTGGCGCTGCAACTGGCGTGAGCTGTAGCCGAGTCGGTCGGCGAGCCCGGCGACGCCCTCCCGGTCCACCACTCCGTCACCGATCAGTCGCATCGCGCGGCCCACCAGGTCCGCCCGGTGGTTCCACTCGGGCGACCCGGGGACGGAGTCCGGACGGCAGCGACGGCAGGCCCGGTAGCCGGCGCCCTGCGCGGCCGCCGCGGTGGGGAAGAAGGCGCAGTTCACCCGCTTCGGAGTCACCGCGGGGCAGCTCGGCCTGCAGTAGATGCCGGTGGTGCGGACGGCAGTGAAGAACACTCCGTCGAAACGGGCGTCCCTGCTGTCCACGGCTCGGTAGCGGGTGTCGTCGTCGATCACGCTGTCCAGTCTGCGTCACCGGAGAGGCATCGACTGGCGGAAATCGGACACGACCGTCAGCAGCACGGGAGTCGTGGGGCAGGCGCCGTGCGACGGCCGGTCGGAACGGGCGCCGTGCGGTCACCCCCGAGGTCGGGAGCGGCCGCACGGCGGTGGACGGCGACGGTCAGCGGCGGATCGGGCTGTTCGGCCCGCGCATGGTCTTGGTCATGGCCTTCCAGCGCTGCAACCGGGCGGCCGCCAGCCGGGCGTCGGTCCGGGAGGCGATCCACTCGTTCTCCCGCTGGAGCTTGAGGTAGCTCTCCCACCTGCGCTCCGAGAGCGTGCCGTTGGCGAGCGCGGCCCGCACGGCGCAGCCGGGTTCGGTGTTGTGGCCGCAGTCGTGGAAGCGGCAGTCCTCGGCCAGTTCCTCGATCTCGCCGAAGGCCTGCCGCAGGCCCTCGCCACCGAACAGGCCGACCTCGCGCAGCCCGGGGGTGTCGATGACCACGCCGCCGCCGGGCAGCGGGACCAGCTCCCGGGTGGTGGTGGTGTGGCGGCCCTTCCCGTCCCGGTCCCTGGTCCGCTGGACTGCCATGGTGTCCGTCCCGGTCAGGGCGTTGGTCAGGGTGGACTTGCCCGCTCCGGACTGGCCGATCAGCGCGGTCGAACCGCCGAGGCAGGCGCGCAGGACGTCGATCCCCTCGCCGGTCTCGGCACTGACCACCAGGACGGTCACTCCGGGCGCGATCTGTTCGACATCGGACCGGATGTACTCCGCGTCGTCCACCACGTCGGCCTTGGTGAGGACGACCAGCGGTTCGGCGCCGCTCTCCCAGGCCAGGGACAGGAAGCGCTCGATCCGGCCGAGGTCGGGTTCGGCGGCGAGCGACACCACGATCAGTACGGAGTCGATGTTGGCCGCCAGGACCTGCCCCTCCGAGCGTCCGCGGGCACCCTTGCGGACGATCGCGGTACGGCGCGGCAGCAGCGCCGCCAGGGTGGCCATCGGTTCGGCCGCCAGGTCGACGGCCGTCCAGTCACCGGTGCACGGGTTGTTCACCGGGTCGGGGTCGAGGACCCGCCGCGAGTCGGCCCGCACGGTCCGCAGCTCGCCCGACTCGGGGTCGGCGAGCACGACCTCGCACTGGCCGCGGTCCACCCGGGCGATACGCGCGGGGGTGAGTCCGGCCTCGGTGAGGGGAGTGAACTCGGCAGCCCACGCCTCGTCCCAGCCGAAGCCGGACAGCAGGGGGGCGACGGAGAAGTTGTTCAAGGGGGATGACCCTTCGGGAAAAGGGTGGCCCCGGCCGTGCGCGTTCGACGCTCGGGCGTCAGCGCATGGTTGTGAGAGGGGGTCGGCCGGAGACCACGGAGGTAGGAACGCCGGTCTTCTTGGCACGGGCAACGCGCCGGACAACGACAGCCACCACGGTCGCCACCTCCCTCGTCATCTCGACAGCCGACGGAACGGCCCCTGACGGACCGTTCCGAACAACGCCACCGTAGTTCGGGCCGCCCGTCGCCGCCACCGGTTATCGGCGGGGCACCACCACAGCCCGACCGCGGACCGCCCGTCGCTGCTCGGCCTGCGTCATCGATTCGCTCCCGGGCCATCGACGACCACCGACAGGGCTCTGGACGTAGCCGGCCCACCATGTCCAAGAGGCCACTCCCGACAGTGCTCGAGTGATCAACTCCGCTCGACAAGAGCTATTCTGACGTTCGGTCACACAACACCGGCCTTCATCGCGCAGGTCAGCCGCAGGCTCCCCGGACGGTGTAGAGGGTGACCGTGATGCCATGTATCGCCCGGGTGCGGCAGGGCGTGAACCTGGCTGCCAGCGCGGCGAGTTTGGCCTGGTCGCGCGCGGAGGCACCGGCCCGTGGGCGCGGGTCGGTGACCAGGACCACCCGGCGCTGGGCGGCCACGGCGGCACGGATCCGCTCGGGTCCGGTCTCCACGCCGTTGATGGTGCCGGAGTCCGCACCGGTCCGTGCCAGCGCCAGGTCGCGCAACCCGGCGAAGGCGGCCGGGTCGTAGAGCGCGGCCTCCCGGCGGGCGCCGGGGACGAAGAGCACCGCGTCTCCCGGACGGCCGAGGTCCCGTGCCGCGCGGGCCGCCGCCGCCACGTCGTTGGGCCTGCTCTGCGGGGTCCGCAGCCCGCGTTCCAGCGGAAGCGGCGCCAGGACCAGGACGGTCAGCGCCAACGAGGCGACCACCGGCCGTCCCGGGACGGGCCATTCGGTCAGCGCACGTGGCAGCCGGGCCCAGGCGCGGTCGAGGGCGAGACCGAGCAGCAGGGCGAGACCCGCGTAGCTGAAGACCACATAGCGGTCCACGTACAGCGGGTCGAGAAAGGAGACCAGGATCAGCGCCGCCGGGGGCAGGACCAGCAGGGGCAACGCCAACGCCCGGGCCCGGCACGGCGCGCCGGGAGCGGCGGGCTGCCGCAGGCAGGCGCAGAGCGCGCCGACGGCGCTGGTCAGGGCCGGCGCCCAGACGTCGGACCAGCCGGGCGTGGTGATCCACGCGACCTGGTCCGCCTGCGCCCGGCTGATCAGGCTCAACGGCAACACGCCCGCCAGCACGGCCGCGGCCGCCACGGCCCAGCCGGCCCACACCCGGCGACCGGCCCGGCCCCAGCAGAGCGTCAGCGCGTGGGCGGCCATCGCCAGTACCGCGAACTCGTGCAGCAGCGCTCCGATCAGCATCACCGCGCCGTACGCCGTCCAGGCCCGGGCCGTAGGGCGCTGCCAGGCGCGGACCAGCAGCAGGCTGCCGAGTACCACCGCCGCGCACACCGAGGCGTAGCTGCGGCCCTCCTGCGCGTACTGCTGGACGGCGGGCACCAGCGCGAAGACCAGCCCGGCCAGCAGTCCGGCACGGCGCCCGGCGAGCCGGCGACCGGTCTCGGCGAGTGCTCCGGCGGCGAGCGCCATCGCGAGCACCGATGGCAGGCGCAGGGCCGGCAGGCCGCCGTCCCATAACCGGAAGACGGTGTTCAGCAGCAGGTAGTGCAGCCCGTGCACCGCGTCGATCTCGTGCAGCAGCCGCCAGATCTCGGGCAGGCTGCGGTGGGCGACCTGGTAACTCACCACCTCGTCCCGCCAGATGCTCCCGCCCCGCTCGACGCCCCAGAACCCCAGCAGCAGGGTGAGCAGGGCCGGCGGGAGGAGGACGGGCCAGCCCCGCTCCGGCGTCGCCGTCTTGTCGGTGGTCACGATTCCGGTCACGGTCATCCAGTATGCGGACTGCCCTTCGAGCCCGAACCGGACTGCCGCTCTGGTTTGGTGATCGCCCGTCTGAGACGCGGCGTCCCGGCCGTCCGCCGGGTCGGCCGGGCGCCGGGTCGGCCGGGCGCCGGGTCGGCCGGGCGCCGGGTCGGCCGTCCGCCGGGTCGGCCGGGCGCCGAGCCGCGTACCCGGTCTCGCTACCGACCGGTCCAGGGCCCGTGGTGGGGGCCGCCCGAACGGCTGCCCGGGCGGTCGGAGTCGGGTGGGGGCGGGGGCTGGCGGCGGATGCCGCCGGCACGGAGGCGTCCGCGCAGGTCCTTGGGCGGCAGGATCTCCGCCCACCGTTCGGGGTACTCGGACGGGACGTCGATGTCGTCCTCCTCGTCCTCCAGGTCCTCCTCGTGGCCCTCGCCGAGCCCGAGCTCCCGCGCCAGCCGGGCCCGCTCCACCGCCCGCCGCGCGCTGACCTCGCGGAACGCCGCCGCTGCGGCCTCCTCGTCGGCCCGCTCGTTCTCGGCCCGCGCGTCGGCGGTCTCGACCGTGGGCCACCTGCGGTCTATCGCGGCGTTCATCGCGGCGCCGATCAGCACGGCCAGCGCGACCACGCCGATCCACAGCAGCACCGCCACCGGTGCGGCCAGCGACCCGTACACCGTGGGGCCCTCGACCGAGTGGATCAGGTATATCCGGAGCAGCACGCTGCAGACCACCAGCACGCCGAGGGCGACCAGCGCGCCGGGGATGTCCTCCCGCCAGGGGGTGCTGACCGGGACGGCCACGTGGTACAGCGTGGTGAGGAAGGCGACCAGCAGCAGGATGGTGGCGGGCCAGTACAGCGCGTTGATCACGCCCGCCGCCATGGGCAGCTCGTAGACGACCAGTCCCGGACCGGCGACCAGTAGCGGCAGCACCAGCGAGCCGATCACCAGGGCGCCGAGGTAGAGGCCGAGCGACATGAGCCGGGTCTTGACGATGCCGCGCTTCCCGTCGAGCCCGTACATCACGGTGATGGTGTCGATGAAGATGTACAGCGCGCGCGAGCCGGACCAGAGCGAGAACAGGAAGCCGATCGAGATGAGGTCGGGCCGGGCCCTGTCGAAGACCCCGGTCAACAGCGGCTGGACGATCTGGTTGATCGAGCTGGGCGAGAGCACCGTCCCGGCTGCCGTGACGATGTCCTGCTTGAGCTTGTCGATGGTGCCGGCGCCGAGGATCTCGTCGAGGTAGCCGAGGGTGCCGGCCAGACCGAGCAGCAGTGGCGGGATGGAGAGCAGGGTGAAGAACGCGGCCTCCGCGGCGAGTCCGGTGACCCGGTACTCGACACAGGTGTTGGTGGTGTCCTTGATGAGTGCCCAGAGTGTGGTCCGCCATGCCGCCCTGGCACGCCGACGCCTGCCGCGGCGTCGCGAAGGCCGGTCGGGCGTCGTCCTGGAGGTTTCCCCTGCTGGTTGCACTCCCCTACGGTAGCGGGCCCGGTACCCACCGCCGGTCCGAGCGGCGATGCGCCCGCGGACTCGCCGGCGGACGGCGCCGCCGGCGGCATCCCGTGCGACACGTATGAGGGGGAGCGATGGGGTGGCCGCGGACACACCGGTACGGAGCGACATCTGACGCAGCGGCTCCGGTCTGGACCCTCCCCACAGCGTCTCATGCAATGGAATGAATCAGTCCACTATTCGGATGTTAGTGGACCGCGGGTCGCCGGCCGTGCGAATCTCTTGCCATGCCTAGCGCCGGAGCCACCCTGGTAGGTCGACTGCACGTCGATCTCCTTCGCGTGTCCAGCGCCATCTGTCCGGTGACCTGAGCCCCACCCCCGCTGCCACCACCGCACCCGGCGCCACCACCTGCCATCCCCGCAGACGCGGACGAAACGGCGCCCTCCGGCCGAGGTCACCGCCTGCCTGCGTCTCTTGATATCCGCAGGTCAAAAGCGGTTTCGCGGCCGGGATTGCCAGCCCCGCCCCCAGCCTGCTGCCTAAGGACGACACCATGGCAACCACTCCCGAGACGGTCGAGCCCGCGGCCGAGAGCGCACCTGTTCGCCGCCCCGCCGCCGCCCGCAAGGTGACCCGCCACCGCGGCGAGGGCCAGTGGGGCATGGGCCACTTCACTCCGCTGAACGCCAACGAGCAGTTCAAGCGGGACGACGACGGTCTCAATGTACGGACACGTATTGAGACGATCTACGCGCACCAGGGCTTCGACTCCATCGACCCCGCCGACCTGCGCGGCCGGATGCGCTGGTGGGGCCTGTACACCCAGCGCAAGGAGGGAATCGACGGCGGCAAGACGGCCATCCTGGACCCGCACGAGCTGGACGCCGAGTACTTCATGCTGCGGGTGCGCATCGACGGCGGCCGACTGACCGTGGCACAGCTGAAGGCGATCGGCGAGGTCTCCGAGGAATACGGCCGCGGCACCGCCGACCTGACCGACCGGCAGAACGTCCAGTACCACTGGATCCGGATCGAGGACGTGCCGGCGATCTGGCGGAGGCTGGAGGCCGTCGGCCTGTCCACCACCGAGGCCTGCGGCGACACCCCGCGCGTCATCCTCGGCTCGCCGGTCGCCGGTGTCGCCGAGGACGAGATCATCGACGGCACGCCCGCCACCGACGAGATCCACCGCCGCTTCATCGGCAACCCCGAGTTCTCCAACCTGCCGCGCAAGTTCAAGAGCGCGATCTCCGGCTCGCCGCTGCTCGACGTGGCGCACGAGATCAACGACGTCGCCTTCGTCGGCGTGGTGCACCCCGAACACGGCCCGGGCTTCGACCTCTGGGTCGGCGGCGGGCTCTCCACCAACCCCAGGCTGGGCGTGCGGCTGGGTGCCTGGGTGCCGCTGGAGGAGGTCGCGGACGTCTTCGGTGGCGTGATCGGCATCTTCCGCGACTACGGCTACCGCCGGCTGCGCAACCGCGCCCGGCTCAAGTTCCTGGTCGCCGACTGGGGCGCCACGAGGTTCCGTCAGGTACTGGAGGACGAGTACCTGCGCCACCGGCTGATCGACGGCCCCGCGCCGGAGGAGCCCAGCGGCCGCTGGCGCGACCACGTGGGCGTGCACCGGCAGAAGGACGGGAAGTTCTACGTCGGCTTCGCCCCGCGCGTCGGCCGGGTCAACGGCAAGCTGCTCTCGCAGATCGCCGACCTGGCCGCCGAGCACGGCTCCGACCGGCTGCGCACCACCGCCGAGCAGAAGATGCTGATCCTCGACATCGCCGAGGACCGGGTCGAGTCGCTGGTGGCCGGGCTGGAGGCACTGGACCTGCGGGTCACCCCGTCCCCGTTCCGCCGCGGCACCATGGCCTGCACCGGCATCGAGTACTGCAAGCTCGCCATCGTCGAGACCAAGGAGCGCGGCCGCACCCTGATCGACGAACTGGAGCGGCGCCTGCCGGAGTTCGACGAGCCGCTGACCATCAACATCAACGGTTGCCCGAACGCCTGCGCCCGGATCCAGGTCGCGGACATCGGCCTCAAGGGCCAGCTGGTGACGGACGAGAACGGCGAGCAGGTCGAGGGCTACCAGGTGCACCTCGGCGGCGCGCTCGGCCTCCAGGCCGGGTTCGGCCGCAAGGTCCGCGGACTCAAGGTCACCAAGGACGGCCTGCCCGACTACGTCGAGCGGCTGCTGACCCGCTACCGGGCCGAGCGCCGCGAGGGCGAGCGGTTCGCCCAGTGGACCGCCCGCGCCGACGAGGAGGCGCTGTCGTGAGCGAGCGCGCGGCGCCGTTCTACTGCCCGTACTGCGGGGACGAGGACCTGCGTCCGTCCGAGACCGGCCACGGCGCCTGGGAGTGCGCGGCCTGTCGCCGGGCCTTCCAACTGAAGTTCCTGGGACTGCTGTCGACTGCCGACGGGAGCAAGGCACATGAGCACTGATCTGGAGGAGCTCGCGAACCGGACCGGCCGCGAGCTGGAGGACGCCACCCCGCAGGAGATCCTGCGCTGGGCCGCCGACACCTTCGGCAAGCGGTTCTGCGTCACCTCCTCGATGGCGGACGCCGTCGTCGCCCACCTGGCCTCGACCGTGTTCCCCGGCGTGGACGTGGTGTTCCTGGACACCGGCTACCACTTCGCCGAGACCATCGGCACCCGGGACGCGGTGGAGGCGACAATGCCGGTCACCGTCATCACGCTCACCCCGAAGCTCACCGTGGCCGAGCAGGACGCCCGGTACGGTCCCGCACTGCACGACCGCGACCCGGACCTGTGCTGCTCGCTGCGGAAGGTCGAGCCGCTGGGCCGCGGCCTCGGCGCGTACGACGCCTGGGCGACCGGCCTGCGCCGCGACGAGTCGCCGACCCGCGCGGGCACCCCGGTGGTGTCCTGGGACGCCAAGCGCCGCAAGGTGAAGATCGCGCCGATCGCCCGCTGGACCCAGGACGACGTGGACGCCTACGTCAACACCAACGGAGTCCTGCTCAACCCGCTGCTGTGGGAGGGCTACACCTCCATCGGATGCTCGCCGCTCTCCTGCACCGCCAAGCCCACCCAGGGCGAGTCGGGCCGGGCCGGCCGGTGGGCCGGCTCGGGCAAGACCGAGTGCGGCATCCACTCCTGACAATGCGTCAAATCCACTACCCGGAAAGGACATCACCGTGACGACAGCCAACACCTTGGCCGCCCGGGGAGCCGCAGAGGCGGCCCCCGCGGCCGCCCCCTGCGAGCGCGGCGCCACCGTGTGGCTGACCGGGCTGCCCAGCGCGGGCAAGACCACCCTCGCCTTCGCCCTCGCCGAGCGACTGCGCGCCGGAGGCCACCGGGTCGAGGTCCTGGACGGTGACGAGATCCGCGAGTTCCTCTCCAAAGGACTGGGCTTCAGCCGGGAGGACCGGCACACCAACGTGACCCGGATCGGCTTCGTGGCCCAGAAGTTGGCCGCCAACGGCGTCAAGGTGCTCGCACCGGTGATCGCGCCCTACGCCGACGCGCGTGCCGCCGTCCGCGAGCGCCACGCCGCCAACGGCACGGAGTTCCTGGAGATCCACGTCGCCACCCCCGTCGAGCTCTGCTCCGAGCGCGACGTCAAGGGCCTGTACGCCAAGCAGGCCGCTGGCGAGCTGTCCGGCCTCACCGGTGTGGACGACCCGTACGAGACCCCGGACGACCCGGAGCTGCGGATTCACACGCAGGGCCGTTCGGTGGCCGAGTCCGCCGCCGAGCTGCACCAATTCCTGACCGAGAGGGGCCTGGCTTGATCCCCACCTTGACCCCGAAGGGCCAGAGCCTCCTCCGGTCGCCCGGCGGACCTTCCCGCTTCACGGCCGGCAGCCTCCGGAGCGAACCCGAGACGAGGTCCCACACCAGCTCCGAAGGCATCACTTCCCGCCGACCCGGCGGCAGGTCCAGCCGACCGACTGGACCTGCAGAGTTCATCACCGTTCAGCAGAGCGTTAGGAGTCTCGCATGACGACGGCGACCCGGAGCCTGGTGGACACCACCGAGAACCCTCCCCCAGCCTCCGGCCGGGGGTACCCCCACGCGCTGTCGCACCTGGACGCGCTGGAGGCGGAGTCGGTGCACATCTTCCGCGAGGTGGCGGGGGAGTTCGAGCGGCCGGTGATCCTGTTCTCGGGCGGCAAGGACTCGATCGTCATGCTGCATCTGGCGCTGAAAGCCTTCGCGCCGGCGTCGATACCGTTCTCGCTGCTGCACGTGGACACCGGGCACAACTTCCCCGAGGTCATCGCCTACCGCGACCGGGCCGTCGCCGAGCACAACCTGCGGCTGCACGTCGCCTCCGTCCAGGACTTCATCGACCGCGGCCTGCTGCGCGAACGCCCGGACGGCACCCGCAACCCGCTGCAGACCGTTCCGCTGCTGGACGCCATCGAGAAGAACCGTTTCGACGCGGTCTTCGGCGGGGGCCGCCGCGACGAGGAGAAGGCCCGCGCCAAGGAACGGGTCTTCTCGCTGCGCGATGAGTTCGGCGCCTGGGACCCGCGCCGTCAGCGCCCCGAGCTGTGGTCGCTCTACAACGGCCGCCACGCTCCCGGCGAGCACGTGCGCGTCTTCCCGCTCTCCAACTGGACCGAGCTGGACGTCTGGCAGTACATCGAGCGCGAGAACATCGACCTCCCGGAGATCTACTACGCCCACGAGCGCGAGGTGTTCGCGCGGGGCGGCATGTGGCTCACCGCCGGCGAGTGGGGCGGCCCCAAGGAACACGAGACGCCTCAACGGCGGCTGATCCGCTACCGCACCGTCGGCGACATGTCCTGCACCGGCGCCGTCGACTCCGACGCCACCGACATCCAGGCCGTCATCGCCGAGATCGCCGCCAGCCGCCTCACCGAACGCGGCGCCACCCGGGCCGACGACAAGCTCTCCGAGGCCGCCATGGAAGACCGCAAGCGCGAGGGGTACTTCTAGACATGACCACCGCCCCCCTGATCGATGGAAGCGGCGCCACCTCGCTGCTGCGCTTCGCCACCGCCGGCTCCGTCGACGACGGCAAGTCCACCCTGGTCGGCCGCCTGCTGCACGACTCCAAGTCCGTGCTCGCCGACCAGTTGGAGGCCGTCGAACGCGCCTCCCAAAAGCGCGGCCAGGACACGCCCGACCTCGCGCTGCTCACCGACGGCCTGCGCGCCGAGCGCGAGCAGGGCATCACCATCGACGTCGCCTACCGCTACTTCGCCACCCCCAGGCGCCGGTTCATCCTCGCCGACACCCCCGGCCACGTGCAGTACACCCGCAACATGGTCACCGGCGCCTCCACCGCCGAACTGGCCGTGGTGCTGGTCGACGCCCGCCACGGCGTGGTCGAGCAGACCCGCCGCCACGCCGCCGTCGCCGCCCTGCTGCGCGTCCCGCACGTGGTGCTGGCGGTCAACAAGATGGACCTGGTCGACTACGCCGAGCCCGTCTTCGCCGCCATCGCCGAGGAGTTCACCTCCTACGCGGCCTCGCTCGGCGTCAAGGACATCGTCGCCGTCCCGATCTCCGCACTGGCCGGAGACAACGTGGTCGAGCCGTCCGCCCGCATGGACTGGTACGGCGGCCCGACCCTGCTGGAACACCTGGAGACCGTCCCGGTCGGCACCGACCCGAGCCTGGAGCCGACCCGTCTCCCCGTCCAGTACGTGATCCGACCCCAGCGGGGACAGGGGGTGAGCGCGGAGTACCACGACTACCGCGGCTACGCCGGGCAGTTGGCGTCCGGCGTGCTGCGGGTCGGCGACACCGTCACCGTCCTGCCCTCCGGCCACACCACCACCGTCACGGCCATCGACGCCCTCGGTGCGCAGACGGACATCGCCTGGGCCCCCCGGTCGGTCACCGTCCGCCTCGCCGACGACATCGACATCTCCCGCGGCGACCTGATCGCGGCAGGCCGGGCTCCCGTGCCCACCAAGGACATCGAGGCCACCGTCTGCCACCTGGGCGAGCGCCCGCTGCGCGCCGGGGACAAGGTGCTGCTCAAGCACACCACCCGGACCGTGCGCGCGCTCGTCAAGGACATCTCGTACCGCATCGACATCACTGCGCCGATCAGCGAAGGGGGCCTCGAACAGCGGTCCGGTGCCGAGGGGTTGAACGTCAACGACATCGGCCACGTGACGCTCCGCACCGCCGAGCCGCTGGCGCTGGACGAGTACGCGGACAACCGCCGCACCGGCTCGTTCCTGCTGATCGACCCGGCCGACGGCACCACCCTCACCGCCGGCATGGCGGGCGAGGCCTTCGAGACCGTACGCGCCACCGAACCCGTTGAGGAGGACTGGGTCTGATGCCCAGCGAGGCGTTCTCGGGCATGGACAAGGAAGGCGGCCGCATCGGCGGAGGGACCCTCGGCAGCGGCCAGGGCGGTCTGAACCGATGTGCGGGCGGACACGGGCGCTGAGCCCGCGCCACCGGGCTGTCCCTTCACCGACCGCCCGGCCTGTCCGGCACCCCGACCCGGCCGCACACCACCCCGACCTCCACGAACAGGACGACTCCCATGGCACCGAACCCGGCGATCCCGCATGCCCGCAAGCGCCCCGGCCCCGGCCGGATCAGACGGTCCGCCACCGCCGCCGTGGCGGGCCTGACCGCCGTCCTCCTGCTCTCGGCCTGCGGCTACGGCTCCAAGGCGGCCGACTCCGCCCCCAGCGCGGCCCCGGCCGCCTCCTCGGGCTCGAAGCTCTCCGCCGACACCGTGAAGATCGGCTACTTCCCGAACCTGACCCACGGCACCGCCCTGGTCGGCCTGGGGGACGGCTTCTTCCAGAAGGAGCTGGGCGCGACCCGGATCAGGACCCAGACCTTCAACGCCGGTCCGGCCGAGATCGAGGCGCTGAACGCCGGTTCCATCGACATCGGCTGGATCGGCCCCTCCCCCGCGGTCAACGGTTACACCAAGTCGAACGGACAGTCGCTGCGCATCATCGGCGGCTCCGCATCCGGCGGCGTCAGGCTGGTGGTCAACCCCGACCGGATCAAGTCACCGGACGACCTCAGGGGCAAGAGGATCGCCACCCCGCAGCTGGGCAACACCCAGGACGTCGCGCTGCTCGACTACCTGGCCGACAAGGGCTACCGGGTCGATCCGCAGACCGGCGGCGGGGACGTCTCGGTGGTCCGCACCGACAACAAGGTCACCCCCGACGCCTACAAGTCCGGTTCCCTCGACGGCGCCTGGGTGCCCGAACCGACCGCCTCCAAGCTGGTCACCCTCGGCGCCAGGGAACTCCTCGACGAGAAGTCCCTGTGGCCCGACGGCAAGTTCGTGATCACCAACATCATCGTCTCGCAGAAGTTCCTCAAGGAGCACCCGGACGTGGTCGAGGCCGTACTGCGCGGCTCGGTGAACGCCAACGCCTACATCAAGGCCAACCCGGACCAGGCCAAGGCCGACGCCAACGCCCGGCTCAAGGCCGACAGCGGCAGCGCGCTGGACGCGGCGGTCCTCGACCCGGCCTGGCAGGACATCGACTTCATCGACGACCCGCTGGCCGCCACCCTGCAGACCGAGGCCGACCACGCGGTGACCGCCGGACTGCTCAAGAAGCCTGACCTGGCCGGGATCTACGACCTGACCCTGCTCAACAAGGTGCTCCAGGCCAAGGGCCGGCCCGCCGTCGCGGACGCCGGACTCGGCGCCAAGTAGCCGCCCTGCACAGCTCCGTGGCCCGCCCCGCTCCGTCCCCGTCGATGCCCAGTCACCGGACGGAGCGGGGCCGGCCCCGGCCCGAGCCTCCGCCCACCCCGTCCCTCCCTCCTCGCCCGCCACCGGGCGGGGGTACCCCCGGCCGAAGGCTGGGGGCGAGGGGCCCCGACCACTCACGCAGGAGGTGCCCGGCATGCCCCCGGCACTGACCACCTCGCAGGCCGCCACCGGAAGTGAGCCCGACGGCCACGCCCCCGCCATCCGGCTCTCCCACGTCCACAAGACCTACGGCCGCCCCGGCACCGCCGCCCCCGTCCTCGACGACATCTCCCTCGACGTCGCGCCCGGCGAGTTCGTCACCCTGCTCGGCGCCTCCGGCTGCGGCAAGTCCACCCTGCTCAACCTGATCGCCGGACTCGACCGGCCCACCACCGGCACCATCGAAGTCCCCAGCGGCCGCCCCGCCCTGATGTTCCAGGAACACGCCCTCTTCCCCTGGCTGACAGCAGGCCGCAACATCGAACTCGCCCTCCGCCTGGCCGGCATCCCCCGCCCCGAACGCCGTCCCGAAGCCGAGCGCCTGCTCGAACTCGTCCGCCTCTCCGGCTCCTACGGCAAACGGGTGCACGAACTCTCCGGCGGCATGCGCCAGCGCGTCGCCCTAGCCCGCGCCCTCGCCCAGGGCAGCCGCGTCCTGCTGATGGACGAACCGTTCGCCGCCCTGGACGCCATCACCCGCGACGTCCTGCACGACGAGATCACCCGGATCTGGGCCGAACGAGAGCTCACCGTCCTGTTCGTCACCCACAACGTCCGCGAGGCCGTCCGACTCGCCCAGCGCGTCGTCCTGCTCTCCTCCCGCCCCGGCCGAGTACGCCGCCAATGGCACATCGACCTGCCCCAGCCGCGCCGCATCGAGGACACCGGCGTCGCGGACCTGTCCATCGAGATCACCGAAGAACTGCGTGGGGAGATCCGCCGCCATGGCAAGCACTGACACCGCACCCGTGCAGACCCAGCGCCCCACAGCCGACAACACCCCGGCCAAGGACAGCCCGGTCAGCACCGAGGACCTCGGCGCCGGCCTGGACGCACTGGACAGCGTCACCATCCAGCACGCCCCGATCACCCGGACCCTGCGGGAAAAGGTCCTCCCCCCGGTGATCGCCATCGCGCTGGTACTCGGCCTGTGGCAGCTCGCCTTCACCCTGCACCTCACCGACACCTACAAACTGCCCAGCCCCGCCATGGTCTGGCACTCACTCACCGACCTCTGGTACGCCGGAACGCTCTTCTCCATCATCTGGACCAGCCTCTGGCGCGGCATCTCCGGCTTCCTCGCCGCCGTCGCCATCGGCACCCCGATCGGACTCCTGGTCGCCCGGACCAGGCCCGTACGCGCCGCGATCGGCCCGATCCTCTCCGGCCTCCAGTCCCTGCCCTCGGTCGCCTGGGTACCCGCCGCCGTCATCTGGCTCGGCATCAACGACTCCGCGATGTACGCCGTGATCCTCCTCGGCGCCGTCCCCTCCATCGCCAACGGCCTCGTCTCCGGCATCGACCAAGTCCCCCCGCTGTTCCTGCGGGCCGGCCGCACCATGGGCGCCACCGGCCTGACCGGCGCCCGCCACGTCCTGCTACCCGCTGCCCTCCCCGGCTACCTCGCCGGCCTCAAACAGGGCTGGGCCTTCTCCTGGCGCTCCCTGATGGCCGCCGAACTCATCGCCTCCTCCCCCGACCTCGGCCTGGGCCTGGGCCGCTACCTGGAGAACCGCCGTGAGGACATCGACATGCCCGGCGTCCTCCTCGGCATCATCCTCATCCTCACCGTCGGCATCGCCATCGACCTACTCGTCTTCTCCCCGATCGAACGCACCGTGCTCCGCAGCCGCGGCCTGCTGACCACCAACCGCTGACGCCGGACCACCCGACCTTCCGCCGCCGACGCCCGATCGCACCGAGGGGCCGCACATGTCCACGAGCAGACCGCCCGCCTCCGCCCCGGCCCGCCTCACCACCGGCCCCGGGACGGCGGCGGCCTGCCCGGCGCCGTCCGACCCCTCGGCCAGGTCCGCCGGAGGCCCCCTGCGCCGCGTCCGCGCCCACGCAGGGCCCCGCCCACTCCCGGTCTCAACGCCAACTCCCCTTCCCCGTACGGCACTCCCGGCTCCCACCCTGCTACTGATCGCCCATGGCAGCCGTGACCCCCGGCACGCCGCCACCGTGGACGCCCTGGTCGAACGGCTGCGCCTGCTGCGCCCCCGACTGGAGATCGCCACCGCCTACCTGGACCACTGCGCCCCGCGCATCCCCCAGGTGCTCGGGCGGCTGGACGGCACCCCCGCGGTCGCCGTACCACTGCTGCTCAACCGGGCCTTCCACGCCAAGAGCGACATCCCGGCGGCCCTGCGCGAGGCCGGTGCCGTGCTGCCGCTGGCCGAGGTCCTCGGTCCGTCCCCACTGCTCCTCGCCGCCCTCGACCGCCGCCTGGCCGAGGCCGGTCTCGACGTGCGCTCCGCCGCCGTGCGCGCCCGCACCGGCGTGGTCCTGTCCGCCGCCGGGTCCTGTGACCCGGCCGCCGACGCCGCCACCCGGGCACTCGCCGCCGACTGGCGGCGCACCCGGGGCTGGGCCGCCGTCGAGGTCGCCTACGCCTCGGCCGGCGGTCCGCGCGTTCCCGAGGCCGTCGCCGCACTGCGCGCCTCGGGCGTCACCCAAGTCGCCGTCGCTCCCTACCTGTTGGCGCCCGGCCTGCTCCCCGACCGCATCACCGCGGCCGCCGCCGAGGCCGGTGCCGACCTGACCGCCCCCGTCCTAGGAGCCGCGCCGGAACTCGCCCGCCTCCTCCTGCACCGGTACGACCGGGCACACCGGGCGGCTGACCGGACCACCGCCCTGATCGCCTGAACGGCTTGCCGTCCCCGTGCCGACCCGACGTTTTTTGCGCTGCGATCCGGCTCGGTGAGACTGTGCGACGTGACATCCAATCAGACAGGCCCGCTCATCGGCGGCACATTCGGGCTGATCTTCATCCAGGCGAACGCCGGTGACCTCCCGTCAGCCATCGCCATCCCCCTACGGGCGCTCGGGGCAGCCGCGTTCCTCGGACTGCTCGCCGCACTGCGCAGGGCCCCCGCGCCCCGGACCACCGGGACGCCGCAGCGCACCTTCGGACGCGGCTACTGGCTCGTGGTGGCCGCCGAGGTGATCGCCGCAGCGGCCGGCTTCTTCGTCATCATTTCAGTGCTGCACGCCCCGCACGCGACGGTCGGCTGGATCGCCCTCGTGGTCGGCGTGCACTTCTTCGGCCTCGCGGCCGTCTGGCGGATGGCCGCCCTGCGCCTGCTGGCCGCGGGGATGTCCCTGTGCGGCGCCGCCGGTCTGGTCCTGGCCGCCTGCGGCTCCTCCCCCGCCGTCATCGCAGCGGTCGCGGGCATCGCCCCGGGCGCCCTGCTGCTCGCCTCCGTCTGGCGGAGTGCCCTCGCCAAGCCGGCGCTCCAGGACACCCCCGCCTGATCCAGGACACCCCGCGCACCGAGCCGTTGGCGCCGGGTGCAGCCCACCTCACCGGACCGGGCTGGCCCGGCCTCGACCGTCAGTGCGCGCCGCCGGACCGCCGTCACTTCAGGCCGGCGGCCATCCGTCCAGGGCTGCCGACAGTCGGTCGCGAGTCCAGTCGTCCCGGCAGGCCGCCTGCGCCGCCCGCAGGCCCGCCTCGAAGCGTGAGGCCAGGTCGGACAGCGCGGCCCGGGCCGCGAGGCTCCGCGGAGTCGGCCGGCCGGCCCGGAAGTCCTCCTCGCCCGCGTAGTCGAGCGGTGCCAGCACCCACGGCCAGGCGCCCGCCGCGCAGACCTGCTGGTACGGGTCGCCGTCCTCGACCGCCCGGACCAGGCTCTCCTGCACCCGCCGGCGCCCGACCGACTCGACCAGCACGGCGGCCAGCGAACGCGGCGAGCTCCGGTCGTCGTCACTCACCAGCGCCCGGAGCACGAGCTCGTAGTGGCGCTCGACCAGTGCCCGCCGCCCGGTCAGCTCCCGGACGGCCGACTGCCGCTTGTGCCCGATCCGGTGATACTGCGGAAAGTACGGCTCCCGCTGGGCGAACGCCGCCACCCTCGGGTCGTCCGGCTCCGTCCACTCGACCCCGAGGGACCGCAACAGCTCGTCCAGGCAGCCCTCCTGCCGGGCCAGCCGCGCGCCGAGTTCCATCCGTCCCCATCCGTCGAAGAGATCGCACCCGAGCTCCACGGGCCGGCCGTCGGGACCGCCGGGGTCCGCGCCCGGCCCGCCGGGCCGCAACAGGATCCCGGCATCGGGCGGTTCGGGCGGCCACCGGACGATCGGCGGCCGCCCCAGCCGTGTTGACGCGGTGCGTCAGTCCGCCTTGCGGCGCTGGCGGCCGGTGCCGTAGTTGGAGCCGCTCTTGGCGCCCGAGCCGGGCTTGGGGCGGCCCGAGGCCTTGCCGATGAAGCCGGCGGCCATCCGGCGGCCACCGCCCTCGCCGGTGCCCGAACCGGCGGCGCCGAAGCGCTGCTTGGGGCGCGGCCGCTTGGCGTTGCCGCTGGCGTCCACGTCGGCGGGCAGGCCGGAGCGGCGGGGCGGGCGGCGGCGGGCGGGCGCCGCACCGGAGGGTGCGGCCGGAGCGGCGGCCGGCGCGGGCTGGACCACGGCCGGGATCGGGAGGACGGCGACACCGCTGGGGGTGCGGGCACCGGTGATCCGGGCCAGTTCGGCGTCGGTGGGACGGACCTTGGTGACGGTGGGCCGGATGCCCGCGGTGGACATCAGGCGGTTGACCTCGCGGCGCTGCTCGGGCAGCACCAGGGTGACCACGGTGCCGGACTCGCCGGCCCGCGCGGTGCGGCCACCGCGGTGCAGGTAGTCCTTGTGGTCGATCGGCGGGTCGACGTTGACGACCAGGTCGAGGCCGTCGATGTGGATGCCCCGGGCGGCGACGTTGGTGGCGATCAGCGCGGTGACCTGGCCGTCGCGGAACTGGTCCAGGGTGCGGTTGCGCTGCGGCTGGGACTTGCCGCCGTGCAGCGCGGCGGCCTGCACACCGTTGGCCCGCAGCTGCTTGGCCAGCCGGTCGGCGCCGTGCTTGGTGTGCACGAACATGATGACGCGTCCCTCGCGGGCGGCGATCCGCGCGGTGGCCTCGGCCTTGTCGGCCGGGTCCAGCTGGATCAGGTGGTGGTCCATGGTGGTCACCGCGCCGGCCGACGGATCCACCGAATGGGTGACCGGGTCGGCCAGGAAACGGCGCACCAGGCGGTCGATGTTGCGGTCCAGGGTGGCAGAGAACAGCATCCGCTGCCCACCCTCGGCGACCTGCTCCAGCAGCTTGGTGACCTGCGGCAGGAAGCCCATGTCGGCCATCTGGTCGGCCTCGTCCAGGACGGTGACGGTGACCTGGTCGAGCTGGACGTCCTGCCGGTTGATCAGGTCGTCCAGTCGCCCGGGGGTGGCGACCAGGACCTCGGTGCCGCGCCGCACCGCATTGGACTGCTTGTTGATCGACATGCCGCCGACCACGGTGGTGATCCGCAGGTTGACCGCGTTGGCGTACGGGGTGAGGGCCTCGGTGACCTGCTGGGCCAGCTCACGGGTGGGCACCAGGACCAGGGCCAGCGGGCGGCGGGCCGAGGCGCGCTGCCCGGCGGTACGGGCCAGCAGCGGCAGGCCGAAGGCCAGGGTCTTGCCGGAGCCGGTCCGGCCCCGGCCGAGCACGTCGCGCCCGGCGAGCGAGTCGGGCAGGGTGGCGGCCTGGATCGGGAAGGGCTCGGTGACGCCCTCCTTGGTGAGCGCGGACACCAGTGCCTTCGGCATGTCCAGCTCGGCGAAGCTCTCGGCGGCCGGGCGGGCGGGGGTGCCCTCGATGACGGTGAAGTCCTCGGCGACCTGCGGCGCGGCGGTACGGGCCCGCGGAGCCCGGCGCGGCCCGGACGAGCCGCGGCCGGCCGATCGGGTGCGGTCGGCGCCGGAGCGCTCGGCGCCGCGGGTGCGGTCGGTGGCTCGCTGGCGGTCCGTGGCACGGTTGCGCGGCGGGCGGGCAGGGGTGGTCATGGGTTCTCCAGTCCTGTTCGGCCGATGGCCGCGGGTACCGCGTGATGATCGCAGAGGATCGCGGATGCCGTGGCGGCAGGCCATGGGTCGTCGCCCCCGGCCGGAGGCTGGGGGGGTGGGTCGGCCGTCAGGGTGTGGAGGTGCGCCGCCCCGGCCGTTCGGCGGCATGGGCGAGGGCCCGCACCTTGCGGTGCGGGCCCTCGCTTCGCGACTCAGACTGTCGGCAAGTGCCGAAGTCAGCCGATGACGCGGATGTTCTCGGCCTGCGGGCCCTTCTGGCCCTGGGTCACGTCGAACTCGACCTGCTGACCCTCGAGCAGCTCACGGAAGCCCTGGGCAGCGATGTTCGAGTAGTGGGCGAAGACGTCCGGGCCGCCCTCGGCCTGCTCGATGAAGCCGAAGCCCTTCTCGCTGTTGAACCACTTCACGGTGCCGGTAGCCATAACCGTCTCCTCTTTCTGGGGCATCGGGACACGCACCTCGCGAGCCCCGGGTCGCCGCGATCCCCATCCGGAGACAAAACACCGGACAAAACAAATGCGCCTGTTGGTTGGTACCAGCAGGCGCACACAAACGTTCATGGGAACCAAAACTGCAACTGCCTCGACTGTAGCACGGCGGGCCGTCAACTGATCGGAAAAGTTTCCCTCGCCACAGTGCCAGTGCACCGGGTTTACCTGCACGGATGAGGGGGCATGCGGCCAGTTCACCGCATGCCCCCTGCCCTTTACTCCGGGCTACCGCCTACCCACTGCCACTCACCCTCAGTGATGACCGGCGGGCTCCCGGTCGTCCTCGTACGGGACGCCGGCCAGCGGTGCCTGGGCCCCGCGCCCTGGCATCGCGCCGTGGCCGGGCCACCAGGCGACTCGGCCGAGCAGCGCGGTCACCGACGGGGTGAAGAAGAGCGCCATCACGAAGGCCGCGACGAGGATGCCGAAGGCGATCGAGAAGCCGATCTCGCTGAACAGGACGTTGCCGGCCAGCATGAAGGTGGCGAAGGAGGCGGCCAGGATGAAGCCGGCCGCACCGACGGTCGGACCGCCGTGGCGGATCGCCTCGGCCGCCGCCTCACGCGGCGAGCGCCCCTCGGCGGCCTCCTCGCGCAGCCGGGCGACCATCAGGATGTTGTAGTCGGTGCCGATCGCCACCACGAACAGGTAGATGAAGATCGGCAGCATGAACATCAGGCCCGGCTGGTGGACCATGTGCTGGAAGATCAGGCTGGTGGCACCGAGCGTGGCGCCGAAGCCGAGACCCACCGAGGCCATCAGGTACCAGGGGGCGACCACACTGCGCAGCAGCAGGCCGAGGATCACCATGATCAGCAGGCCGGCGAGCGGGAAGACCAGCTTGTAGTCGTGCGCCATCGCCGTGTTGATGTCCTTGTTCACCGAGGTGCTACCGGAGACAAGGGCCTTGGTCCCGTCCGGGGCGTCCGTGTGGGCGGTGTTCCGGAGCTTGGTCACGGTGTCGAGGGCCGCGTTGCTGGCAGGGTCGTCCTTGAGCATGACGGTGAAGTCCGCCGTGGCGCCGTCCTTGCTGAGCTGCGGCTCGGGCAGCACCTGGGCGACGCCCGGGACCTCGGCGAGCTTGCCCGCATAGGTCTTCAGCGCCCCCTGGTCGAGCTTGGCGCCGTCGGCGGTGCTGGTCACAAGGACGTGACTCGGGTCGGCCGCACCCGCCGAGAAGGCGTCCATCATCTTGGTCTGGACGACCATGGACTCCTTGCTCTTCGGCATCGAGCCGCCGCTCAGGTCGAAGGTGCCCTTGTAGCCGAGCGCGGCCAGGGTGAGCGCGATCAGCACACCACCGGAGGCCATGGCGACCATGGCGGGACGGCGCTGCACCATCCGGCCCAGAGCGGCGAAGCGGGCGCCCTCGCGCTCCTCCATCCACTTCTTGCCGGGCCAGAACAGGGCCTTGGCGGGGATCACCGAGAGCACTGCGGGCACCAGGGTGACCGAGGCGATGGCAGTGGTGACGACGGCGATGGCGAGCGCCGGGCCGATCGACTTGAACATGCCGAGGCTGGAGAGCACCAGCACCGCGAAGGCGGCGGCGACGGCACCGGCGGCGGAGGTGATCGCCTCGCCGACCCGGCCGACCGCGTTGGCCACGGCCGTCTTGCGGTCCTCACCGGCCCGCAGCCGCTCGCGGTAGCGGAACATCAGGAAGAGGAAGTAGTCGGTACCGACACCGAGCAACACCACGAGCAGCATCGCCGACATGGTGTTGTCGGCCTTCAGGCCGAAGAACTTGGTGGCGTAGCTGATCAGGCCGTTGGCGGTCGGCGAGATCACCAGCATGATCAGCAGCAGCGGCGCCAGCGCGACCAGGACGCTGCGGAAGATGATCGCGAGGATCACCAGGATCAGCACGAAGGAGCCCATCCCGATCAGGGCGTTGGCGAGCCCTGAGGAGTCCTGCATGTCGAGCGCGGACGCCGCCGGGCCACCGACCCGGAACTTCAGCGCCGAACCGTCCGCAAGCTTGCCGCCGTCCGTGCGCAGGTCCTTGGCGACGTCGAGGTAGTCCTGCCCCTGGGTGGCCTTGTTGATCGCGACCATGGACAGCGCGTACTTGCCGTCCTTGGACATGCTCTGCGGGCCGACCGGGAGGATCTGGTCGACGTTCTTGATGTGCTCGTCGGTCAGCCCCTGGACCACCTTCTTCATGGTGGTCTGGTCGGCCGCATCCAGCTTGCCACCGTCGGCGCGCTCGAACAGCAGCAGGGCGCCGGGCGAGAAGTTGGCCGGGAATGCCTTCGCCTGCAGCTCGATGGCCTGGATGGACTCGTAGTGCTTGGGCAGGAAGGCGCTCTCGTCGTTCTGCGCCGTGACGGTCGGCGCGGTCATCAGGAGTGCGATCGCGCCGACGGCCCAGACGGCGATCACCCACCACGCCCGCCTGACGACGAATTGTCCTATTCGGTGGAACATGCTCGTAGTGCCTCCTGGGCATGGTTCACCGCAGCCCTTGGGGGACGGGACATCGGGCGACGGCTGGACCGGGGCAGAGCAGAGCTCTAGCCGGTCGGCAGGTAAGTGAGTGAGTGCATCCTACGGGATGCTTACTTGCCGACCGGCAAGTGGCCCCCCGCTGGATCGTGCCCCCTGGGAGCCGAAATCCGGCCCCGGTCCATCGTGGCCTCTTGACCAACCCCGACGCCTCGTGCTCGGGGTGGAGATCCCTCCCCCTCAGGGTGGATCCATCCCCTACCCACAAGAAGGAGAACCTGTCCCTGAGGAGTAGGGAGAACCCCGGGTCTCCCCGGTTCCGCCCACCGTTCCCGCCCCTGACCTGGGCCCGGGAAACCCCGAGACCGGCCCCGGCCCCCATGCGCCATGATTCACTCCATGACCGCCTTCGACGGACCCCACGCCCGGGCCCTGCTCACCACCGCCTGCGCCGCCGCCGGGCTGCCCGACCCGGTGGACGCCCGGCTGCTGGCCCTCGGCGAGAACGCCGTCTTCGATCTGGGCGACCCCGCCGTGGTGGCCAAGGTCGGGCGCGGCCCCGAACTGACCGAGCGCGCCCGCCGCGAACTGGCCGTGGCCGACTGGCTCGGCCGGCAGGACGTACCAGTGGTCCGCCCGTACCTGCCCGAGCCGCTGGTCGCCGACGGACACCCCGTCACCTTCTGGCACCGGCTCGGCCCCGCCGTCAGGGCCGCGGCACCCACCGACCTCGCCCCGCTGCTGCGCGCCCTGCACCGGCTGCCCGACCCGCCGTTCGAGCTCGGCCGCCGCGATCTGCTGGCACCCGTGGACCGCTGGCTGGCGAGCGCGGACGGCCATATCGA
Organism: Kitasatospora cystarginea; assembly: GCF_039533515.1. Lineage (NCBI taxonomy): Bacteria > Bacillati > Actinomycetota > Actinomycetes > Kitasatosporales > Streptomycetaceae > Kitasatospora > Kitasatospora cystarginea. The sequence goes on from NZ_BAAATR010000009.1 coordinate 138,982, forward strand.
CCCGGCGGACGCCGCCTTCCTGCGCGAGCGCAGGGCCGGCTTCGCCACCGCGATCGCCGAGCTCACCCCGCAGCTGCCGCCCGGCGTGATCCACGGCGATGCCCTGCCGCGCAACGTCCAGCTGACCGCCGACGGGCCGGTCCTGCTCGACCTGGAGAACGTCTCCCACGACCTGCGCGAGCACGACCTGGTGGTGCTCGCCCTCAGCCACGACCGGTACGGCGTCCCCGCCGAGGACTACCTCGCCTTCACCACCACCTACGGCTGGGACGTGCGCGACTGGCCCGGCTTCGCCGTACTGCGCGGCGCCCGGGAGACCGCCAGCGCCTCCTGGGTCGCGCAGCAGGTCCCGGGCAACCAGGCTGCCCTCACCGAGTTCCGCCGCCGGGTCGCCTCGCTCCGGGACGGCGCCACCGCGGTGCGCTGGTACCCCTTCTGATCCCCCATCATCCACTTCCTCCCCTTCCGCCCCAAGGGTCGTCTCCGTACGCACCTCGAGGAACCGCACCCCGACGGCACACGTCGTACCGGTGGCTGCCCGCACTCCCCGAGGCAGCCAGTACGACGTCAGGAGCCGTCGCCATGCGGATACCCAGCCCTCGGTCACCTCTCGTCCACGCCCTCGGGTACGGCCTGGCCGTGCTGCTCGCGCCCGTCCTGCTGGCGGGCTGCAGCCCCGCCGACCCCCACGCCGCCGGACCGGCGGCGCCCGGCGCGTCCGGCTCCGCCGCCGCCACCCCGTCCGCCATGTCCTCATCCGCCGCAGCCCCACCCGCCGCATCCCCAGCCATTACGAGCGCCGCTCCGTCCGCCAGGGGCAGGACTTCCGCGGCGCCCGCCCCGACCCCGACTCCGGACCCGCCCGGCAGCACGGCGCCCGCGCCGCCACCGGCCGCCTCCGCCCCGGGCGGTACGACCTCGATCGTGTACCGTGCCGCCTCCGCCGGCCGTACCGTCGCGCTCACCTTCGACGACGGCCCGAGCCAGTACACCGGACAGATCCTCGACCTGCTCGCGCAGTACGGCGCGCACGCCACGTTCTGCCAGATCGGCCCACAGGCGTCCGCCCGGCCGGCCGCCGTGAAACGCGTCCTGGCCGAGGGGCACCGCCTCTGCGACCACACCGTCCACCACCCGCAGCCGATGCACACGCTGTCGCACGAACGGCAGGCGTACGAGATCGCGGCGGCGAAGGAGATGATCGGCGAGGCGGGCGGGCCGGGCACCGAGGTCGCCTGGTTCCGCGCGCCCGGTGGGGACTTCAGCGCCGAGAACCGGCTGATCGCCGTTCAGCACGGGATGCGCCCGCTCGGCTGGTCGGTCGACACCCGCGACTGGTCCCGCCCCGGGGTCGCCTCGATCGTCGCCGCCGTACAGCACGGTCTGAGGCCCGGCGGGGTGGTACTCATGCACGACGGCGGCGGCGACCGCAGCCAGACCGTCGCGGCGCTGCGCCAACTCCTCCCCTGGCTCACCACCCACGGCTACACCTTCGACTTCCCCGCCACCTGAGCCGCCGTCTGAACCGCCGGCGCCGGGGCACGCGCACTCCGCCCACCGGCGCCCCTATGCTCTCCCGGGGGGCGCCGCCAGGTCTCAGCGCAACGGCCACCGCGGATCGATGACGGCCTCGGCGTCCTTGCCCTTGCGCAACCACGCCTGGAGGCCCTCGGCCCAGGCGCGGTACCAGTCGATCTGATGTTCGTGCAGCTGTTCGACAGTCAGATCGCCCACCTGGGAGGGATAGCGCTCACCGAGGGCGACGGCGACCCGGACGGCGGCCAGTGCGTCGCTGCCCGCCTCATGGGCGTCGGCCAGCTCGACCCCGTACACCTCGCAGACGTGCTGGAGGGTGCGGGAGCCCTTGCGGTAGCGGTCCACCGAGCGGTCGATCACCAGGGCGTCCACCACCGGGCCGACGCTGCCGCCGAGGCGGTCGGCGAGGGAGCGGCGGCCGTGGCGGCGCAGCTCGGCGTCGAGCAGCGAGAGGTCGAAGGGCGCGTTGAAGGCGACCACGGGCTGCCCGAGCGCCAGCCGGTCACACAGGGCGGTGGCTATCTCCTCGACGGCCTCGGCCGCCGGGCGGCCCTGGGTGCGGACGTGCTCGTCGCTGATGCCGTGGATCGCGGCGGCCTCCGCCGGGATCGGCACCCCGGGGTTCACCAGCCAGCCGAACGATCTCTCGACCCGGCCTCCGAGGGTCTCCACCAGGGCGGCGGTGACGATCCGCGAGTGCGCCGGGTCGGTGCCCGTGGTCTCCAGGTCGAAGCCGACCAGTGGCTCCTTCCACCAGCTCATCTGGGGTGTGTCCTTCCGTCCGTTCGCCGTGGTCTGTCCCTCATCATCGCGGGTGCCTGTGACAGCCGGGCCGTGGCAGCCGGACCGTGACCGTCCGCGGACGTGCCGCGGCCCCGGCACTGGTCGTACCGGGGCTGCGGCGGGACCGGCCGGGGCGGCGGGTCAGACGGCGGCGAAGAGTCCGCGTCCGAGCCAGTCGGCGTTGTCCCTGACGCCGGGCAGCGCGAAGAAGTAGCCACCGCCGGTGGGCGAGATGTAGTCGACCAGCGGCTCGTCGATGAGCCGGGTCTGGGTGGCCTCGAACTGCCGGACCACGTCCTGCTGGTAGCAGCAGAAGGCCAGACCCATGTCGAGGTCGCCGACGCTGTCGACGCCGCGGTCGTAGTTGAAGCCGCGGCGCAGGATCCGCGAGTCGGCGGTCTTGTCGGTGCGCGGGTTGGCGAGCCGGATGTGCGCGGTCAGCGGGATGGCGTTGCCGTCCGGGTCCTTGGCGTAGTCCGGCGCGTCGGTCTCCTTGGCGCCGTCCAGCGGGGCGCCGGTGTCCTTGCGGCGGCCGAACATCTTCTCCTGCTCGGCGAGCGAGACCCGGTCCCAGAACTCGACCAGCATCCGGATGATCCTGATGACCTGGTAGCTGCCGCCGACCGCCCAGGCGGGCTCGCCCATGCCCTCGGTGACCCACACCAGCTTGTCCATCGCCCGGGAGGAGGTGGTGTCCGGGTTGGCGATGCCGTCCTTGAAGCCGAGCAGGTTGCGCTGGGCACCGTCGGGGCGGCTGGGGCTCTGGAAACCGTCGATCCGCCACTTGATCTGCATCGCGCCGCGGGTGTGCCGGGCGATGTCGCGCAGGGCGTGCAGCACGGTGTCCTGGCTCTCCGCGCAGATCTGCAGCGAGAGGTCGCCGTGCAGCTCGGCGTCGTTCAGGTTGTCGTTCGGGAAGGTCTTCATCGGCGCGAGCTTGACCGGCTTCGCCTTGGCCAGCCCGAAGCGGTCGTCGAAGAGCGAGGCGCCGACGCCCACCGTGACGGTCAGGTTGTCGGCCGGCAGCACCGGGCCGAGGATGCCGCTGTCGGAGGGCGGTGCGCCGACGCCGAGGTCCTTCGGCGTGCCGCCCCCGGTGAGGAGGCGGATCCGGTCGGTCAGGGTGTGGAACAGGTCCTCCAGCGCCTTGCGGTCCTTGGCGACGACGTCGCAGGAGACGAAGATCGCGTGGCCGGGGGCGGGCGTGGCGATGCCGGCCTGGTGCTCGCCCTGGAAGGGGACGGTCCCGGTCTTGGGCCGGTTCGGGCTGTCGGCGGTGGCCGGGGTGGCGCCGAGGGTGAGCGCACCCCCGGCGACGGCGGCGGCGCCCGCGCCCGCGCCGAGTGCGGCCTTGACGAAGCTGCGGCGGTCGGACCCGCCGAAGCCGAAGGGGCAGGAGCCGGTGACAGCGGGCTGGTCGGTCATCAGGCGGCCTTCCGGATTTCGAGCAGGGTGGGGACGTTGGCGAGGTCTTCGAGCAGCTGACCGGTGGCACCGTTCAGCTGGCGGCGGGCCGTGGGCGCGAGCTGCTCCACGGGGGTCCAGCTGCCGTCCGGACGGTGAGCGGCGTCGAGCAGGCCGTTGACCCGGATCATGCCAGCGTCGATCCCGGTCAGCAGCTCGGGTGCGCGCGACTGGAGCAGCGGTTGAAGGACCGTCAGCAGTTCCCTGGTGCCCGCGACATTGGCCTGAGCGGTCGCCAGGTTGGTGCCGCTGCCTTGGTCGGTGTCCCCGGTGAGCTCGAACTGGAGGGTGTTCTCAAGGATCTCGTGGGTGCGCAGCGGGAGGTCGGTGGGGTCGAACTTCTGGGTGGGGAAGGCCTTGCCGAGCCCGTCCACATCACTCACCAGCTGGTCGGCCACCGGGGTGAGGTCGGCGGCGCTCTGGTTGTGCCACAGGCCGTACTCCAGGCGGAGGAAGCCGGTGAAGTCCTTGTCCTGCGCCTTGTCGGCCAGGCCGTCCGGACGGCCGTCGATCTTGCCGTCGAAGTCGGCGAAGGTGCCGTAGGCAGCGCCGAGTGAGGCGTACTGGGTGTGCGCGGTGACCCAGTCGGTCCGGGCGGCGTCCAGGTTGCCCGCGTGGATGTCCGACTGCAGCTGCTGACTCTGGGTCAGCAGCGTGGCCAGGTTCTTGGTGACGTACTCCTTGTACGCGGCGAGCGGGGCGTCGAGGTCGCCCTCGGTGACCGGGACGACGGCCTTGACCTCGGTGCCTCCAGTGACGCGCACGCTCGCGGAGGTGACGGACTTTCCGCCGGTCGGGACACAGCGCCAGGCGTAGTCGCCGGAGCCTATGGTGGCGATCAGCGCGCGGGTGGTGCCGGGGGCCAGGCCCTCGATCTCGCCGTAGACGGCGCCGCTGCCCGGGTTGATCAGGTAGACCTCGGAGGCCTTGCTGCCGGTGTTGTGCATCTGGAAGACCTGCCGGCCGGGCTGCGGCGCGGCGAACCCCTTGCCGCAGTCCTCCTCGGAGACCGAGACGGTGGAGCTGCCTGCCGGCTTGCCGTCGCTGACCGCGATCACGGCGCCTGCCACCACGGCGGGGACGGCGACCAGGGCGGCCGGGACCAGCCAGCGCGGACGGCCACCCTGGGCGGGAGCGCCCTTCGAGGCGCTTGGAGCCGGCTCCGAAGCCACGGGGGTCCCGGTCTCGGCGGCCTTGGTCCCAGCCGGCTTGGTCTCAGCCGCGGCCGCCTCGGCCTCAGCGGGCTTGGCCTCAGCGGGCTTGGCCTCAGCGGGCTTGGCCTCAGCGGTCATCCGGACGCCCTGGACGAAGAGCGTCATCACGATCGACAGGTACGCCACGTAGGCCAGCACCTGAACGACCGTCATGGTGACGGTCAGGTTGAGCACGCCCTGCACCAGGGTGGCGTACCAGGACGAGGCGTCGACGTGCTTGCTGACGTCGAAGGCGTACGCGGTGCCACCGCCCAGCACGCCGGACTCTTGCAGGTCGCGCAGGCCGTAGCTGAGCACGCCGGCCGCGATGACGATCAGTACCGCACCGGTCCAGGTGAAGAACCTGGTGAGGTTGATCCTCAGCACCCGGCGGTACAGCGCCCAGCAGAGCCCGGTGGCCAGTACCAGGCCGGTCGCCGCGCCGACCACCGGCCCGGTGGACTCGTTGGCGGTCTGGATGGTGCTCCACAGGAAGAGGGACGTCTCCAGACCCTCCCGGCCAACGGCCAGGAAGCTGGTGAGGATCAGCGTGCCGGCGCCCATGGCGAGCGCGGCGGTGACCTTCTCGCGGATCTCCGAGGAGAGGTTGCGCGCGGACTTGCGCATCCAGAAGACCATCGCGGTGACGAAGCAGACCGCTATCAGGCTGAGCGTGCCGCCGAAGGCCTCCTGGGCCGGACCGGAGAGCTTGGCGGCGGTGAAGGTGAGCACCGAGCCGAAGCTGAGGGCCAGTGCCACGGCGCCCGCGACCCCGGTCCAGACCTGCGACAGGCGGGCCTTCTGACCGGAGCGCACCAAGGTGGCGACCAGGATGGAAACGATCAGCCCGGCTTCCAGCCCCTCGCGTAGGCCGATGAGGAAACTGGGAAACGCGTCGTCCCACATGTCGAGGACTCTCCTCCCCGGGACCGGCCCCGGCAGTGCCTGTACTCAGAAACGACGCCCCGGACAGGAACTGTCCAGGGCGCGGACTTAGCTTAGGCGTGCCTTAGTAATGGGCGGGTCAAGCAGTCCTGGGAGAATGGCAAAACCTGAGACGGGCCCGGCTCCCGGTGCGGCGTCAGCCAGGCAGTCCCCTCAGTGCCTTGAGTCCTGGGCAGCCGGGACCATGGTGCGGACCAGCTCGAAGGTCCGCACCCGGAGGTCGAAGTCGGGGCAGACGGTGTTGATCGCGAGTTCGTCGGGAGCGTAGGCGGCGATCAGGACACCGAGCTGATCGGCCACCTCCGCGGGAACGCCGGCCAGCAGCGACATGCTGTCCGGGCTCGGCGAGGGCGCGGTGGGCCCGAGGGCGCGAAGTTCCTCCCAGGACGGGAGAGTCCGGCGGTCCGACGGGGCGGCGGCCCAGGCGAGGACGGAGCGCAGCAGCCGGACGTCCCGCGGGTCGTCCGCGCAGGCCACCCGGACGGCGATGCTGACGCGGGGGCTCACCCCGAGCGGCCCCGGACGGAAGCTCTCGCGGTACAGCTCGACGATCTCCGGCCGCAGGGTGCCGTGGGCGAACTGCGCGAGGCAGAACGGCAGCCCGTAGTGGGCGGCGAGCTGCGCACCGCCGCCACCGGCGCCGGTCAGCCACAGTTGCGGCGGAGTGGACTCGGGCAGCAGGTCCGTCCCGTCGGTGACATGTGCCACGAGGTGCTTGAGCTTCTCCTGGTAAGGCGCCCCGCCCTCCCGCGCGAGCAGCCGGGTGATCGCCTCGCCCGCGCCGGGACCGCGGCCGATGCCGAGGTCGATCCGGCCGGGGAAGAGCCGTTCCAGGAGGTTGAACGTGGTCGCCACCTTCAACGGCGCGTAGTGGGGCAGCAGTACCGAGGCGGCGCCCACCCGGATGGTGCTGGTCGCGGCGGCAGCAGCGGTGACCAGCACCTCGGGCGAGCCGCAGCCGCTGGTCGCACCGTGGTGTTCGGCGATCCAGAAGCGGTCGTACCCCAGGCGCTCGGCCGCCACGGCGAGTCGGACCGACTCCCGGGCGGCGCCGGCCGGGCCGGTCGCGCCGAAGACCGGCACCTGGTCGAATGCGGTGAGTTTCATCATCGGGCTCCCGTTCCGGCTCCCGCCACGCCTTGGTGCCCGGCGGTCTGCGCTTCGTACATCTGCGCGTACAGGCCGCCGAGGCTCATCAGTTCCTGGTGATCGCCGTCCTCGACCAGCCGGCCGCGGTCGAAGACCAGCACCCGGTCCGCGCGCAGCACGGACGAGAAGCGGTGGGCGATCAGCAGCGAGACCCGGCCGGCCGAGGCCGTGGCCAGGGTGTCGAGCAGCTCGGCCTCGGTGATGGTGTCGAGCGCTGCGGTGGGCTCGTCCATGACCCTGACGCTCGCCGAACGTGCCGTGCCCCGCGCGATGGCCAGTCGCTGCCACTGGCCGCCGGAGAACTCCACGCCGCCCGTGAACAGCTTCCCCGCCTGCGTCTGGTAGCCCTGCGGGAGGGAGGCGATGTGCTCGTGCATCCCCACCTCGCGAGCCGCGGCCTCGACCCGCCCCGCTCCCTGATCGGTCTCGTGCACCAGGCCGAGCGAGATGTTCTCGCCCACCGAGAGCTGGTACTCGACGTAGTTCTGGAAGACGTAGGAGACGCGGTCGCGCAGGCTGTCCAGCCGGAAATCGGTGAGCGGGACGCCGTCGACGACGATCGAGCCCTCGGTCGGCTCGTAGAGGCGGCCGAGGAGCTTGCCCAGGGTGGACTTCCCCGCGCCGTTGAGGCCGACGATCGCCGTCACCTGGCCCGGCTTCAGCGTGAACGAGACGTTCTCCAGGGCGCGCTGCCCGCTGCCGGGGTAGCTGAACGACACCCCGCGGAACTCGACACCGGCGACGATTTCCTGAGGGAAGGTCAACTCGCCCTGCGGGGGCGGCGTGTGTCCGAGCGCGAGGAACTCGTTCACGTTGCGCAGGTAGAGCTGGTTCACGTACATCCCGGACACCGCACCGAAGAGCTGCTGCATGCTGCCCTGCAGCATGCCGATCGCCTGGATCACCGCCAGCAGCCCGGCCACGTGCCGGGCGTCGGTGCCGATCAGGACCGCCGTGGCCTGTGCGGAGACCGTCAGCACCGCGGTCGCGATCACCATCGGGATGGCCAGGCGGAAGTTCCGGTTCGCCAGCCGCAGGTCCGCGCCGACGATCCCGGCCAGCAGTCGCCGGTGGTTGGCGAGGACCACCGGGGCGAGCCGGAAGGCCAGCACCTCCTTCATCGAGTTCGGCTGGGAGGCCAGGTGCTGCCAGTAGTTGAGCCGGCGCCGCTCCTCGGACCGGCTGTGCTCCAACGCGTGGGCACGGCGGCCCTGCAGGATCTGTGCGAGCAGGGTGGGAAACGGGGCGAGCATGGCCAGCAGCGCGACGCGGAAGTCCAGGGTCCACAGGATCGCGCCGACCGAGCCGAAGGTGACCACCTGGGTGGCCGCCTGCACCAACTGGGCGAGCATCATCCCCGGTCGGAACGCCACCTCCCGGACGGCTCGTTGCAGCGAGTCCTGCACGCTCGGGTCCTCCACCTCGGAGAGGGTGAAGAGGGTCGCGCGGCTGATGATCTCGTCGGACATGTGGGCCGAGAGCCTGCTCTGACAGCGCTGCACTGCCCGGCTCTGCAGCAGGGACAGCACCTGCGCGCCGAGGCCGAGCAGGGACAGCAGGGACAGGCAGACCAGGATGCCGCGGACCTGCGGGTCGGAGCCGCCTGCCGCGCTCAGCAGGGCCGTCGCGAGCGCTGCCGTGAGTTTGACCTGACCGGCCGGCAGGACGCCGATGACCAGCGATATCAGAGCCAGCTGCGCGGTCCCGGCGCGGTCGCCGCGCCAGGACCGGCTCAGCACGGCCAGCCCCGGTCGCGGCGCTTGTGCCAGCCGCCGGTGCCAGAGGCGCGGGTTCACCGGTTCCGCCCCGCCGTCGGCACGCCCTCGGCCGTGGCGACCCGGTCCAGCAGCCGCCGCCACATGCCGTAGGCGGCGTCCTCCCCCTCGCGCCGCAGGCCCATCCGGTTGCAGTGCATGTGGAACAGGCTGCGCAGGATGGACGTTTGATCCGACCAGAGTTCGCCGGCCGCGGCGAGCTTGGCCACCTGGGCGGCGTACCCGACTCCCTCGGACTGCCAGGCGGCCCTCACCTGCCCGAGCGCCGCGGCCTCGCCGCCGGCGGGGGCGGTGTAGCCCTGCCAGAGGCGACGCGCGACGGCCCGGTACTCCACGCCACCGGCCTGCGAGCCGGCCATCGACCGCACCAGGGCGTGCCGCTCGGCGAAATCGGGTACCAGCACCCGGCCGACGGTTTCGAGGCTGAGCGCGGTGAGCGCGGTCCGGTCCAACGCGGTCTCACCCGCCTGTGCCGGTGAGGCGAGGTGCCGCAGCAGTGCCAGGGTCGCGGCGCTGTCCCGGCAGAACAGTCCCTCGGCCGCGTCGATCAGGTCGGGGCCGCCGTAGCGCTCGATCTCGCGGCGGTACGTCTCGAAAGTGACGTCCGTGATCCGGCCCTCGACTGCCAGGCCGTGGGCCCACTGCGCGACTTCCCCCAGCAGTGCGGCGGCCCGGGCCGGATCCGCGGCCCGGAAGCGCAACCGCAGGTGCGGGGCGGGATCGCCGTACCGGAGGTAGAACGGCTGACCCGCGAGGCGGCCCTCGGCCAGCGAGCGCGTCAGCGCCGTCACTTCCTCGAGCAGGAGGGCGTCCTGCGCGTCCTGCTCCACATAAAGTTTGGCGTAGACCCACGGCCCACCGACCGGTCGCGACCGCTCGGCTTCGGTGATCCGCCTGCGTGCGGGGGCCACTGCCCGCGGCGCCGGCGCCCGCTGTTCGCGCACCACGGGGACCACGACCTCCGCGACGAAGGGGGCATCGGCCGCATCCCGCAGGAAGCCCTCCTCCGGGCCCGGCAACGCCTCGTCGATCTGCAGCTGGAAGGCCGCCGTGTCCCGGGCCGCGGCCAGCCGGAGTTCCTCCAGCGAGGGGGCGCTCTCCAGGTCGAGCAGAATCGTGTTGTCGCCCTGTGTGAGGTAGGCGAGGCGCGGCACGTTCCACTGCTCCCGCCAAGCGGCGACGGCCGCGGTGAAGGCCGCCGACGAGCTGGTGCAGCCGGCCGGCAGCTCGGCGGCGCGGAGCAGCCAGCGTGCGCGCTTCAGCACCAGGTCCCGCCGGACGACCCGGGGCAGGAACGGCATGCTGCCGGCCAGACCGCCCCACTCGAACGACGAGACGCCGTGGAAGGCCGCCGAGGAGACGTCGAGCAGGAAGCGGCCGACGTTCGGCGCCATCAGTGGGTTGAGCATGGTGTGTTGGGTGACGTGCAGATCGCACCCGAGGACCGGGCTGTGCAGGTACAGCCGGCCCTCGCGCACGCCGACGACCACGTCCTCGAGCGCGATCACCTCATGCGCGGGCCGCCCCGGTGCCACGTTGACCGGCAGTTCCAGCGCTCGTACCGCCGGACGGACCGAGACGTTCGCGGCCCGGGCCCGCTCCGGCAGGTAGGTCAGCTCCACCACCGCGACCCCGGGCAGCAGCGCCGCCTCCGCCTCGGCCAGCTCCTCCAGGCCCCGGCGCCCCTCCGCGCCGAGCAGGTCGTGGAACCGGGCGAACGTACGGCCGCCGTGCGCCACCGCCGTGACCACCCCGCGCCAGCCGGACCCCGGCGCCGTCGGCGGCACCACCTGCAGGTGTACGTCGATCGCGGGCCTCAGCGGCCGGTCGTCGGCGAACTGCCCAAGCTCGGCGATCCACCGCTCGTCGAGGACCACCTCCAGACTGCCGCGGCTGAGAGCGTCGGCCGCGAGCCGGTGCAGGACCGCGTCCCGGCCCTCCCTGCTCGGGTCGCGCGTGGTCATCGGCTGCAGCTCGAAGGAACGCGGAGGATTCTGATAGCTGTTCGGCGCGCCCAGCCCGGTCTCCTCGGAGAGCACCTCCAGGACCGGTACCTCGGCCTGTGCGCCGTAGCGCTCGGTGAACGCCGTCGCGTAGTCGCGCAGCTGCCACGGGTACTGGTAGACGTCACCCACGGTGGCCAGGACCTCGGCGGCGTCCTCCGCCAGCGCCTGGACCTCGGCCGGCAGGACGGGCGGGGCGGGGACGTTCAGCCGGGCGTCGACCCGCAGCAGCGGTCCGGTGTAGTCCTCACTCACCCGCCGCGCCAGCGGGGCGATCTGCTCCTGGAGCGCCTCCAGGGCGGCCACGTCGCCGACGGCGTTGAACTCGGCCACCGCCGCCTCCGCGGACGTCAGCGCGGCTGTCGCGTCGCTGTCGTAGGCGGTCGCCAACCGGGCCGACAGCGGCGGCTGTTCCGACGTCTCCAGCAGGGCCGGCCGGTGCGCGGTGATCAGGAAGTCCAACTCGACCAGCTGGTCGAGAAGTGCGGTGACCTTCTCCGGCGGGACCGTCGGATACCGCTGCGTCAGCTCGTCCCGCAGCTCACCGAAGGTCTTCGGGGTGCGGGCCGACTCCAGGACGAGCTGGACGGCCGGGGACCAGCGGACGGAGGCCGAGCGTCGCGACCCCTCGCCGTACGCGTCGGCCGTTGACAGCCAGGCCCGGCCTCGGCCACGGTGGATCAGGTCGTTGGCCCGGAGCTCCAGTTCGGTCCGGACCTGCGGCGCGCCGGTGACCGCCTTGAACAGGTGCAGCACCCAGCCCATGTCCGGTCTGGCCACGGCCGTGCTGATCGCGGGAACGCCGAGCCGGGCGGGCGCAGCGGCGGAGTCCGTTCCGCCGAACGTGCCCACCGCGACACCGGCCACCGTGCTCAACGGGGTCGCCCGCATGCTCATCCGGTTCAGGTACCGGCCCAGGCTCATCATCATCCGTCGCTGGTCCCGGGCCGAGAGCGTGTCGATACCCGCCACGGCCCGGGCCAGGTCCGGCGCCGCCAGCGAGATCGCCGAGCGGACCCCGGGCCTCGCCCACAGCTCCAGCAGACCTTGCAGATAGCGGGCCTCCCACCCCGACGGGTCCGCGCCCGCCGGCCCCGTTCCGGCGGCCAGCAGGCTGGTCAGCTCCCGGGTCGGCAGGCCCGGTGCGCGGAGCAGGAAGAAGTCCCGTGCAACGTAGTCGCGGCTTCTCCCGGACTTCCGGTCGCTGATCTCGGCGTTCCGACGGGTCACGCTCATTCCTTAGCTGTGCTTGGGAAACGCTGTTACGAGGTAAGGCAGTTCTGGAGCCGTGTCGGCGCCGTCGTGGTCTTCGGGCCCGGTCAGGCCGGAGTGAGGAAGAAGATCTCGTCCCATCCCGTCGCCCGCGGTGCGAGCACACCGCAGAGCGCGAGCAGCACGCCGGCCGCACCGTTGAGGAATCCCGGGTCGTCGACCAGTTCGCCACGCCTGGGCTCGTCCACCACCACGTACGGGCGGGCCTCGTCCGCCAGCGACAGCACGGCCTGGAGCGAGTCCTCGGCCATGGCCCGGAAGGACGCCGAACCCGTGACCGCATGGGCCCGCTGGTAGACCGCCAGCAGTCCGGAGTGGCCGTGGCAGAGATTGGGCGAGAAGATGTGCCGCTCGGCCGGCGCCCAGTCCACCACCCGCTGCAGGGCCCCGACCGCGGTCGCCTCGAGGGCGGTGTCGCCGAGCACCTTGGCCGCACTCAGCAGGGCGATGCCGATGCCCGGAGCGCCGTAGCACCAGGCGGCGCGCGCGGACCGCTGGCCGAGCGGGGCGACGGGCAGACCGGTCTCCTCCTGGGCCCGGAGGAGGTTCGGCCAGGCGGCGCCGGGCACGTCGTCCGCGAGCTGGTGCTCGACCAGCCAGGCCGTGGTCCGTGCGAGGTGTTCGGCCGGACCACAGCCGCCGATCCCGGCGGCGGCCGCGACGCACAGTGCCGAGACGATGCCTGGTAGGCCGTGTGCGAAGCCCAGGTTGTACATCCCGTGCGGGGCCTGCTCCTCGTATCCCGGATAGGCCGAGTAGTAGTCCGGCGACGTGAACCAGCCGAACCGCTGCCGGCTGTCCGGCTCGGTCACCCGCAGGAGGTACTCCGTCAGCCGCTCGGCCGCGGTGTGGATCGGGTCGCCGGGCGAGGCCTCCAGGGCCGAGCAGAGCCGGACCGCCGCGGCCAGCTGGCCGGCGGCACCCGAGATGACATCGAAGGCGGCGACCGGTAGTCCCTCCCCGGGTTCCGGGCGCGGCTCGGCCGCGATCTGCTCGCCGAGCCGGTCGGCGATCCGGCGCAGGGACGGCAGGTAGCGGCGGTCGTACGCCGAGAACTCGAGCAGGACGCTGGCGAAGCCCGCGGTGCCGCCGTAAAGACTGGCGCCGGACAGTGGCCTTTCGGCAGTGGCCTGCGCGGAACGGCGGAGCAGGGCCTGCGCCGCGTCGATCAGTTTGGGCTCGTCCAGCGCCCTTCCGGCATGCAGCAGCGACAGTGCGATCCCCGGGTGGCCATCGGCCAGGCCCGACCCGTCCGGCACGGACTCGTGCCCCGCCGACTTCTCCAGCGGCCCCACCGCCGCACCGGCGAACATCGCCAGCCGATCGGCCACAGCCCGGGCCACCTCGGCGGTCCTCGCATCGAATTCCAGCACCGCCACCGCGGACTCCCCCAGATTCACATCAAAACTTGGCAGAATTCTCCGAACGGCTCGCCGAGCCCGGCCGCCGACAGTTCCCCGGAAAGCTCCCGACTTCCCGGAAGGCTCCCGGCGCGGGAAAGCGCCGGGAGCCTCCGCCTCAGGGCGAGCTCCGGCAGGCGATCAGCAGATCGTGGGGTACCCGACCGTGAACGGGCAGTTGCAGGAGTCGCCACAGGACCAGCAGGTGGAGCCGATGCTCGCGAAACCCTGCGGCGTGGCGTTCTGCGGGGCAACAGCCACGCGGACGTCGAGATCGAAGTCCTGCTCCATTTTTTACCTCCAGTGAATTCATGTGTTCCCGCTCCCCCGGCCGGGCTCCAACGAATTCAGCGCGTGGGAGCGGCTCTGGGGGAGTTTCTAGCACGCCACTCGAACGCGACGGCCGATTAAGGCAATCAATTTCAGCCACAATCACTGTGACCCAGCTCACAGCGATTGGGAGGATGCGGGTCAGATCAGTGTTGACGCGACCGGAACAGCCACCAACATGGCTGGTTTCCGCATTTCCTCGATTCGAACTGGCGACGAGAGATGTCCACCTTCAGCGCTTTCGCGGCGTCTTGAATATTTCGGCCAGTTTACGGAGATCATCTCCGAATAAACTGCTTGCCGGCACGACGCGAGCCGCCGGCCAAAGATGTGATGGACGTTCGACACGTGCCACTGAAGACCTCGGAAAACCCCATGGACGGGCATGGCCGCGTCACGGATGAGCCGGAACCACGGCGAGGAGGGCCGAGGCCGGCACGCCGGTACGGGGCCGGGCGCACACCGCGGGCGGCGGCCCCGGGGTGGCCGAGGGCGCCGAGAAGCCCCCGGGAAGCGGCCGGGAGGCCCTACCGGGGTGCGGAGATCCCCACGAACAGCCCCGCACCTCCACAGCGGATCGCCGGCGAAGCTGGCGACACCCCGGGATGCCGCCCTCAGGAGACTGCGCGCGAGTCCGTCCAGACGCCCTCGAACTCCTCGCGGTAGATCTCCAGCAGCCCGGCCTCCTGACCGCCGGGCAGCTGTCCGGCGCCGGCGCGCAGCACCAGGGCCGGGGACTCGATACCCCGGGAGCGCCGCAGGTAGGGCTGGACCACGCCGAGCCCCTCGGAGCGCCGCCGGCCGCCGGCCGAGGCCACCGAGCGGGGGCCCTCCACCAGGTAGGCGGTGAACCGCGGGGTCTCGTCGAACACCCGGATCTCGAAGCCGCCCTGGTCGCGCAGACGGGCCCGCACCCGGCGCACATGCATGATGTTCATCTCGATCGATCGGGCCAACTCGCCTCGACCGAGCCCGAGTTCGCGCTCACGTCGGCGCACCGCACTGCTCGCCGGGTTGAGGAAGAGCAGCCGCACCCGGCAGCCCTCGGAGGCGAGCCGGATCAGCCGCTTGCCGGTGTAGTTCTGGCAGAGCATGCCGAGCCCGATGCCGATCGCGTCCAGCCGCCGGGCGCCGTCCAGCAGGTCCTCCACCGGCAGGTCGCGCTGGAGCCTGACCCGGTCGGCGTGCACCGCGACCACGTCCGCGTAGCGTCCGGCGATCAGTTGCTCGACCACGTCGGCCGGCACTCCGCCGGCGCCGCCGTCGAGCAGCGCGAGCAGCCGGGCGGCCGCCCGCTCGGTCTGGGCCAGCACGGTCTGCGAGAGGCTGCGGTTGCGCGAGACGACGTGCCGGGCGACCTCCAGCTCGTCCAGCGCCAGCTCGACCTCGCGGCGGTCCAGCACGTACGGCTCGAAGCAGGGCCAGTGCTGCACCATCAGCTCGCGCAGCTGGGGCATGGTGAGGAAGACCAGCGGGTCGTCGTCGGCCGGGTCGAGCAGATAGCCCTTGCGGCGGCTGACCTCGCGGACGGCGCCGGCCCGGTAGACCCACTCCTCGCCGCTGGGC
Organism: Kitasatospora cystarginea; assembly: GCF_039533515.1. Taxonomy (NCBI): domain Bacteria; kingdom Bacillati; phylum Actinomycetota; class Actinomycetes; order Kitasatosporales; family Streptomycetaceae; genus Kitasatospora; species Kitasatospora cystarginea. The sequence goes on from NZ_BAAATR010000009.1 coordinate 154,398, forward strand.
CCCGCGGCGGCCGTCACCCAGTCCTCGCCGTGGGCGGGGGCGTAGACGGGGCGCAGCACCTCGCCGACCAGGGCGCGCAGCCGCTGCTCGACCAGGTTGAGCCAGACGTACGCGCGTCCGGTCAGCCGGACCCGCTGATGGGCCTGCTCCCACTGGTCGGCGGACCAGGCGAGGACCGGGCCCTCGGGCGACCCCGACTGGGCGGGGATGGCGATCCGGCCGGGCGAGGACGTGTGCATGACCACCGTCGGCGCCTCGCTCCGCCCGGGGCCCTCGGGGCCGCCCCGGCCGTCTGCGGGGACCACCATGCGCTACCTCACCTCTTTGTCCCGATCACCTGGAGTGACGGACCATCCGCTGACACAGTCTCAACCCTGGCGGTCCCGGCGAGGCCTGTCTCCGCATGGGGTCCGGAGCGCGCCGGACGATCAAGGGTACTGCGCGCGCGACGCGCGACGCAGCCCGTTGACCGGACAACGACCCCTTCGAGAACGGACCGTGACGCAGTGCGAGCGCGCCGCAACCGGCTCACGGACACCCGTTCGGGCGAACAACGAACGAATGAGCACGGCCCGCGGGCGGCCATTGGGGAGGATGCCCCATGTGCCGTACATCACGGTGCAGCCGGGCCGCGCATGGTGGAGCATTCCGCGGTGCGAGGTCCGTTCGAGCACCAATTGCCGTCATCCAAAGGTGAGTTGAGGCATATGCAGGTCTGGCCAGGGCAGCCGTACCCGCTGGGCGCCACATACGACGGCGCCGGCACCAACTTCGCGGTGTTCTCCGAGAGCGCCGACCGGATCGAGCTCTGCCTGCTCGGCGAGGACGGTTCCGAGACGGCCGTCGAGCTGCGCGAGACGGACGCCTTCGTCCGCCACGCCTACCTCCCGGGCGTCCAGCCTGGACAGCGGTACGGCTTCCGCGTGCACGGCCCGCACAACCCGGGCCTGGGCCAGCGGCACAACAGCGCCAAGCTGCTGCTGGACCCGTACGCCAAAGCGATGAGCGGTCACATCGACTGGGACGAATCCGTCTACGGCTACCACTTCGGCGCCCCCGAGCGCCGCAACGACCTGGACTCGGCCCCGCACACCATGCACTCGGTGGTGATCAATCCGTACTTCGACTGGGGCACCGACCGCCCGCCGCGCACCGACTACCACCGCACGGTGCTCTACGAGGCCCATGTGAAGGGGCTCACCAGGCTCCACCCGGGCATCCCCGAGGAGATCAGGGGCACCTTCGCGGGCCTGGCCCACCCGGCGGTGATCGAGCACCTGGCGAAGCTGGGCATCACCGCGATCGAGCTACTGCCGGTGCACCAGTTCGCCCGGGACCACCGGCTGCGCGACCTGGGCCTGTCCAACTACTGGGGCTACAACACCATCGGCTTCTTCGCCCCGCACTCCTCCTACTCCTCCGGCGGCGACCGGGGTCAGCAGGTGCAGGAGTTCAAGTCGATGGTCAAGTCGCTGCACGCGGCCGGGATCGAGATCATCCTGGACGTCGTCTACAACCACACCGCCGAGGGCAACCACCTGGGCCCCACCCTCTCCTTCCGCGGCCTGGACAACGCCTCCTACTACCGCCTGGCCGCCAAGGACCGCCGGTTCTACGAGGACACCACCGGCACCGGCAACAGCCTGCTGATGCGCAGCCCGCACGTACTACAGATGATCATGGACTCGCTGCGCTACTGGGTCACCGAGATGCACGTCGACGGCTTCCGCTTCGACCTCGCGGCCACCCTGGCCCGGCAGTTCCACGAGGTGGACCGGCTCTCCTCGTTCTTCGAGGTCGTCCAGCAGGACCCGGTGGTCTCCCAGGTCAAGCTGATCGCCGAGCCATGGGACCTCGGCGAGGGCGGCTACCAGGTCGGCAACTTCCCACCGCTGTGGACGGAGTGGAACGGCATGTACCGGGACACCGTCCGCGACCTGTGGCGCGGCGAGCCGGCCACGCTGGCCGAGTTCGGCTCCCGGCTGACCGGCTCCTCCGACCTCTACCAGGACGACGGCCGCCGGCCGATCGCCTCCATCAACTTCGTCACCTGCCACGACGGTTTCACCCTGCGCGACCTGGTCTCCTACAACGAGAAGCACAACGAGGCCAACCACGAGGAGAACCGGGACGGCGAATCCTTCAACCGCTCCTGGAACTGCGGCGTGGAGGGTGAGACCACCGACCTCGGCGTGCTGGAGCTGCGCGCCCGCCAGCAGCGCAACTTCATCGCCACCCTGATGCTCTCCCAGGGCGTGCCGATGGTGTCCCACGGCGACGAGCTCGGCCGCACCCAGCGCGGCAACAACAACGCCTACTGCCAGGACGACGAACTCACCTGGGTGCACTGGCCGCAGAGCGACGGCCCGGAGGCGCGACTGCTGGAGTTCACCCAGGGCATGATCTGGCTCCGCCGCGACCACCCGGTCTTCCGGCGCCGCCGGTTCTTCCACGGGCGCCCGGTCTCCGGCACCCACAACGACCTCACCGACATCGCCTGGTTCACCCCCGCCGGCGAGGAGATGACCAAGCGGGACTGGGACACCAGCTACGCCAAGTCCCTGACGGTCTTCCTGAACGGCGACGCCATCTCCGAACCCGACCGGCGCGGCGGGAAGATCGTCGACGACTCCTTCCTGCTGCTGTTCAACGCCCACTTCGAACCGCTCGAGTTCACCGTGCCCGCCGACCACGGCGAGACCTGGCAGGTCGTGGTGGACACCACCCTGCCGGTGCTGCCCGCGCCGGGCACCGGCACCAGGGTCAAGGCCGGCGACAGCATCTGGCTCACCGACCACTCGCTGCTGGTACTGCAGCGAGTGACCTGACCGGCGTGCCGCGCCGGTTGGACCATTCGCACCACGCGGCCATAGCGGCCCCCGAGCCCGGGTAGGCATCCCCCCATGACATCCGCCGCCGCACCCCGTCCGACGGCCAGTTACCGGCTGCAGCTCCAGCCCGGGTTCACCCTGCACGACGCCGAGCACGCGGTCGCCTACCTCGCCGCGCTCGGTGTCTCGCATCTGCACCTGTCGCCGCTGCTGGAGGCCGTACCCGGCTCCACCCACGGCTACGACACCGTCGACCACGGCCGGATCAGCGAACAGCTCGGCGGCGAGCGCGCCCTGCGGTCGCTGGCCGCCGAGGCACAACGGCACGGTCTGCGCCTGATCGCCGACGTGGTGCCCAACCACATGGCGCTCCCGGTGCCCGAGCAGCTCAACCAGCCGCTCTGGCAGGTGCTGCGGGACGGCCCCGACTCGGCGTACGCGCACTGGTTCGACATCGACTGGACGGCCCAGCCGGGGCCGGCCGACGCTCCCGCCCGCGGCCGGCTGCTACTGCCGCTGCTGGGCGACCGACTCGGCGCGGTACTGGAGGAGTTGGAGACCGACGGCGAGGTGCTGCGCTACCACGAGCACACCTTCCCGCTGCGCCCCGGCACCGCCCACCTGCCGCTGCCCGAGCTGCTGCGGCACCAGTGGTACCGGCTGGCCTGGTGGCAACTGGCCAGCGCCGAGCTGAACTACCGGCGGTTCTTCACCGTCAACGAGCTGATCGCGGTGCGGGTCGAGGTGCCCGAGGTCTTCGAGGCCACCCACCGCACCCTGCTGCGGCTGCACGCCGACGGCGTCCTGGACGGCTTCCGGATCGACCACCCCGACGGCCTGGCCGATCCGCGCGGCTACCTGGAGCGACTGGCCGAGGCCACCGGCGGCGCGTACACCGTGGTGGAGAAGATCCTCACCGGCCGGGAGCAGTTGCCCGCCGACTGGCCGTGCGCGGGCACCACCGGCTACGACGCGCTGCGCCGGATCGACGGCGTACTCACCGACCACGCCGGCGCCGAGCAACTGATCACGGCCTACCGCCGGGACACCGGCGCCGGTACGGCGGCGGCCGCCGCCGCCCGCGGGCGGGCCGAACTCACCGCTCCCGACGGCGAACTGGCCGCCGAACTGGACCGCCTGGTGCGGCTGGTGCAGCGGATCTGCGCCACCGAGCCCGCGCTCGCCGACCACGCGCCGTGGACCGTCCGGGAGACGCTGCGCCACCTGCTGACGGCGTACCCCGGCTACCGGCCCTACGTCCGGCCGGGCGAGAGCGCGCCCGAGGAGTCGGTGGCGCAGGTCGAGGCGGCGCTCGGCAACGGCCCGGCGGCGCTCGCGGACCTGCCCGGGGCGGCGGCGACCGCCGCGCTGGTCCGCGATCTGGTGCTCGGCCGGCTGGGGCGCGGGGCGGCGAAGGACGAGTTCTGCACCCGGTTCGCGCAGACCGCCTCGGCGGTGGCCGCCAAGGGCGTGGAGGACACCGCCTTCTACCGCTGGAACGCACTGCTGAGCCTGAACGAGGTCGGCGGCGATCCCGCCCACCCGGGGGTGCGGCCGGACGAGTTCCACGCCTGGTGCCGGGACTCGGAGCAGCACTGGCCGCTCTCCATGACGGCGCTGTCCACCCATGACACCAAGCGCAGCGCCGACGCCCGGGCCCGGCTCGCGGTGCTGGCCGAAGTGCCCGGCCACTGGGCCGACGAGTGCCTGGCCTGGACCTGCTCGGCCGGTCTCTGCCCGGACCGGAGCACCGCCTGGCTGCTCTGGCAGACCCTGGTGGCCGCCTGGCCGCTCTCCGCCGACCGGCTGGTGTCCGTGCTGCTGAAGTCGGCCCGCGAGGCGAAGCTGCACACCTCCTGGACGGCGCCGGACACCCGGTTCGAGCAGGCGCTGGCCGACTACGCACGCGGTGTGCTCGCCGATCCCGGCCTCTGCCCGAGGATCGCCGGCTTCGTCGAGATGATCTCCCCCTACGCGCGCAGCAACACCCTGGCGGCCGCCCTGCTGCACCTGACCATGCCGGGCGTGCCCGACCTGTACCAGGGCAGCGAGGAGCCGCTGTACACCCTGGTGGACCCGGACAACCGGGCCCCGGTGGACCTCTCCGCCGTGGCGGTCCGGCTCACCGACTCCGCTGTCGACCGCCCGGGCGACCTGGCCAGGGAGAAGCTGCACCTGACCACCACCGCCCTGCACCTGCGCCGTGACCATCCGCTCGGGCCGTACCGTCCGCTCGCCGCGCAGGGCCCGGCCGCCGCCCATCTGCTGGCCTTCGCCCGCGGGCCCGAGACGGTCACCGCCGTGACCAGGCTGCCGTACGGGCTGGAACGGCAGGGAGGCTGGCGCGACACGGTGCTGGAGCTGCCGGGGGGCCGCTGGAGGGACGAGCTGACCTCGCACCGGATCGCCGGGGGTGCGGTGCCGGTGGCCTCGCTGTTCGAGCGGTATCCGGTCGCGCTGCTGCGCCTTGAGCAGGGTGGTGGCCGGTGACCACGTACCGGGTCTGGGCCCCCGAGGCCACCCTGGTGGAGGTCGAGGTGGACGGCGTCGCGCACCCGATGGTGCCGGAGGCGGGGCGGCTCGGCTGGTGGCAGGCCGACGCGCCGAACGGCGACTACGGCTTCCGACTGGACGGCGGCCCGCCGCTGCCGGACCCGCGCTCGCGGCGCCAGCCGTACGGGCCCGACGGATTGAGCCGTCCGGTGGCGCACGAGGACTTCCGCTGGTCGGACACCCCATGGCACGGGCGGCCGCTGCCCGGCTGCGTGGTGTACGAGCTGCACGTCGGCACCTTCACCTCGGCCGGGACTTTCGACGCGGCGGCCGAGCGGCTCGGCCACCTGGTCGAACTCGGCGTGGACTTCGTGGAGTTGATGCCCCTCTGTCCGTTCCCCGGGCGCAGCGGCTGGGGGTACGACGGGGTCTCGCTCTGGGCGGTGCACGAGCCCTACGGCGGCCCGGACGGGCTGAAGCGCTTCGTGGACGCGGCCCACCGCAAGGGCCTCGGCGTCGTCCTGGACGTGGTGCACAACCACCTCGGCCCGTCCGGGAACCATCTCTCCGCCTTCGGGCCGTACTTCACCGACCGGCACCACACCCCGTGGGGAGCGGCGGTCAATCTGGACGCACCGGGCTCGGACGAGGTGCGGGACTTCCTGATCGGCAGCGCGCTGGCCTGGCTGCGGGACTACCGGGTGGACGGCCTACGGCTGGACGCGGTGCACGCCCTGGTGGACGGGCGGGCGCTGCACTTCCTGGAGGAACTCGGCTGTGCGGTGACGGAGTTCGGGGAAGCCACCGGACGTCCGCTGTTCCTGGTCGCCGAGTCCGATCTGAACGACCCCCGGGTGACGGATCCGCGCCAGTCGGGCGGGTTCGGGCTGACCGCGCAGTGGAGCGACGACTTCCATCACGCGCTGCACGTCGTCCTGACCGGCGAGAGCCAGGGCTACTACGCGGACTTCGCGCGCCGGCCGCTGGCCGCCCTGGCCAAGACCCTGACCGGCGGCTACTTCCACGACGGCAGCTGGTCGTCCTTCCGCGGGCGCAGCCACGGCCGGCCGTTCCCGGCGGCCTTCGGGCACCGGCTGCTGGGCTACCTGCAGACCCACGACCAGGTCGGCAACCGGGCCACCGGCGACCGGATCTCCGCCACCCTCTCCCCGGGGCGGCTGGCCGGGGGTGCGGCACTGGTGCTCACCTCGCCGTTCACGCCGATGCTCTTCATGGGCGAGGAGTGGGGCGCCACCACACCCTGGCAGTACTTCACCGACCACACCGACCCGGCCCTCGCCGAGGCCGTACGGGAGGGCCGACGGCGGGAGTTCACCGAGTTCGGTTGGACTTCGGACCAGGTGCCCGACCCGCAGGCGCCGGCCACGGTGCTCGCCTCCGTCCTGGACTGGACGGAACCGCGCCGGGAGCCGCACCTCGGGCTGCTGGACTGGTACCGGCGGCTGATCAGACTCCGGCGGGCCCATCCCGAGCTGGCCGACCCCGACCTCTCGGCCGTGCGGGTGGCCTACGACGAGCAGGAGGGCTGGCTGGTGGTGCACCGCGGACCGTACCGGGTGGTGGTCAACCTCGGCGGGGGAACTCCGCGCGAGGTGGTGCTGGACCGGCCCTACGCGGGGACGCTCGCGCTGTTCGGTGACTGCTGGCCGGGCAGCGGGGAGAACTCGCTCTTCCTCGCCCCGGACTCGGTCGCGGTGGTCGAGGTCGGCTGACTTCCGCCGGGCGCGGGACCCCCGGCCAGCCCGGGGCGGGCTACCACAGGTACGCGGTGATGCGGTCGCGCAGGCCGGCCGCGTCCAGGCCGTAGGCGGCGAGGTGCTCCGGGATGGAGCCGTAGTGGCGGTGTTCCTCGCGGGGGACGCCGAGGCCCAGCACCCGGTGCGGGCGGTCGGCCAGCGCGTCATGGGCCTCGTTGGCGGAGGTGCCCGCCAGGTAGGGCTCGACCAGGACCACGTCCGGCCGGTCGCCGAGGGCGGCGCGCAGCCCGGCCGCGTCGAAGGGGCGGACGGTTGCGGCGTAGAGCACGGTGACGTCCAGCCCCTCGGTGGCGTCGAGCACCGCGTCCAGCATCGGCCCGACCGCCAGCACCACCCCGCGCCTCCCCTCCCGCACCCGCAGGAACCGGCCCGGCGTGACCGGCCGGGCCTCCGCGTTGCGGTGGGCGGAGAGCCGGACGTACACCTTGCGGTCGCCGTCCGCCGCCGCGTGCCGCAGCAGGGTCTCGGCCTCGTCCGGGTGGCCGGGCACATGGACGGTCCAGCCGGGCAGGGTGTCCAGCAGCGCGACGTCGCCCGGCGCCATGTGGGTACGGCCACCGGCCGGCCAGTCGTACGAGCCCGCCGCGCTGACCAGCACCGCGCCGACACCCTGGTGTTCGAGGTCCAGCTTGACCTGCTCGAAGGGCCGCTCCACCAGGAAGCTGGCGAAGGTGTGGGCGATCGGCCGCATCCCGGTCAGCGCCATCCCTCCGGCGGCGCCGATCAGCAGCTGCTCCCGGATGCCGACGTTCACCACCCGGTCGGGGTGGCGGCGCGCGGCCTCGGTGAACGGGTCAGCGCTGATGTCGGCGAGCAGCAGCGCGATCCTGGGGTCGCGGTCCAGCAGGTCGGTGGTGACGTCGAAGAAGCGCTCGCGCATGGTTTCCATCGGTGGTCTCTTTCGGCTCGGGAGGGCAGGACGCGGGAAGGGACGGGACCCGGGGGACTCAGGAGTTCTTGGGCTCGACCCGGGCGACGACGGCATGCGGCCGGCCCGGGTGCGGCGCGGTGTACGCCTCGTACAGGGCCTGGTGGTCGCGCCCGTCCACGGTGACCGCGGACCAGCCCTCGGCCTCGAAGCGGGAGGCGATCCCGCCGCGCCAGCCGTGCGTGGCCGAGGAGTTGTCGATGGCGACCACGTGCAGCCGGTCCAGCCCGGCCGCGCCCGCGAAGGCGACCGCCTCGTGGTTGCTGCCCTCGTCGAACTCGGCGTCCCCGATCAGCACCCACACCGCCGGGTCGAGCAGCCCTTGGGCGCGCAGGCCCAGCGCGGTGCCGACCGCCAGCGGCAGCCCGTGACCGAGCGAACCGGAGGAGATCTCCGCGCCCGGGACCAGCAGCCGGTCCGGGTGGTGGCCGAGCGGCGAGTCGTAGGTGCCGAAGCTGGCGAGGATCTCCGGGTCCAGGAAGCCCTTCGCGGCCAGCACCGCGTAGTAGGCCATCGGGCCGTGGCCCTTGGAGAGCAGGAAGCGGTCCCGGTCGGGGCTCTCCACGCTCGAAGGGGAGACGTCGAGTACCCGGTCGTAGAGCACCCAGAGGGCGTCGAGGGTGGAGGTGGCAGCCGGTCCGTGCTTCTCGTCACCGGTCATCCGGGCCATCAGGCCGGGCAGGTCGGCGAAGCCGTACGGGCGGGCGGAGCGCTGCGGAGCGAGTGCGGTGGTCATGGGTAGAGCATGCAAGTTGAAGTCGACTTCAAGTCAAGCGCGCTATTCTCCGCCCATGGCACCCTCCAGGCACGACCTCCTGACCATCGGTCAGCTCGCCGAACGCAGCGGGCTGGCCACCTCGGCGCTGCGCTACTACGAGAGGCTCGGACTGATCCACGCCGAGCGCACCGCCGGCAACCAGCGCCGCTACGCCCGCTCCACGCTGCGCCGGGTCGCCTTCGTGCGGGCCGCCCAGCGGGTCGGCCTCTCCCTGGAAGAGGCCCGCACCGCACTCGACCGACTCCCTCAGGACCGGGCGCCCAGCACCGCCGAGTGGAGCGGAGTGGCGCAGTCCTGGCAGTCCCGGATCGACCAGCAGATCGCCGAACTGGAGCAGCTGAAGGTCAAGTTGACCGGCTGCATCGGCTGCGGCTGCCTCTCCCTCTCCCGCTGCTCGCTGTACAACGCCGAGGACCGCGCCGCCGCGACCGGCCCCGGAGCGCGCTACCTGCTCACCCGGGACCCGTCCAGCGGACCGGAACCGCACCCGCCGGCCGGATCGTCCATCTATGCTGCGTGCCAAGACACATAGCAGTCACGGGGAAGCCTGCGGGGGAACGAGGTTCATCATGACCGACCATCAGAACATCTCACTGGACTGGATGTCGCCCGACGGCACGGAGCTGCGCCCGCCCGCCGACCTTCGTCCCGAGATACCCCACCCCGCCCGGATGTACGACTACTACCTGGGCGGCAAGGACAACTTCCCCGCCGACCGGGAGGCGGCCGAGCGGGTCATCGCACTCGGGCCGATGGTACGGCTCGGCGCCCGCGCCAACCGCGACTTCCTGCAGCGGGCCGTGCGGCACCTCGCCGAGCTGGGTGTGACGCAGTTCCTGGACATCGGCACCGGCATCCCCACCGCCGGCAACACCCACGAGATCGCCCAGCAGGTGCACCCCGACGCCAAGGTCGCCTACGTGGACAACGACCCGATCGTGCTGGTGCACAGTCGCGCACTGCTCGCCGGCAGCCACGGCACCACCACCGTCGTCCAGGCCGACCTGCGCGATCCGGCCGCCGTCCTGGCCGCCCCCGAGGTGCGCGAACTGATCGACTTCGGGCAGCCGGTCGCCCTGCTGCTCTTCGCGATCCTGCACTTCATCGACGAGTCCGACGACCCGTACGGGATCGTCCGGCAGCTGGTCGACGACCTCCCGTCCGGCAGCTATCTCGCGCTCTCGCACGGCACTTCGGACTTCGCGTCGCCCGCCGAGCACGAGAAGGGCACGGCCGTCTACCGCACCGCCACCGCCCAGCTGACCCCCCGCAGCCGGGAGCAGGTGCTGCGCTTCTTCGACGGCCTGGAGCTGCTGGAGCCCGGTCTGGTCACCGCCCCGCTCTGGCGCCCCGACCAGGAGGCCCGGAGCACCGACGCCACCACCGGGCTCTGGGCCGGGGTCGCCCGCAAGCCGTAGGGTCGCGGACGGGCCGTGGGTGTCGACTCCCCGGTGCGCGTGCGCCGCGATGGCAGCATGGCGGGATGGCACACATCGGACTCACCGCCCTGCTCGTCCGCGACTACGACGAGGCCATCGCCTTCTACGTGGACGCGCTCGGATTCGAACTGCGCGAGGACAGCCCGCGCGAGGACGGCGGGCGGTGGGTCGTGGTCGCGCCGCGCGGGTCCCGGGAGACCGCTCTGCTGCTCGCCCGTCCCCACCGGCCCGAGCAGCGGGCCCGGATCGGCGACCAGACCGGCGGGCGGGTCGGCCTCTTCCTGTACACCGAGGACTTCGAGGCCGACCACCGCCGGATGACCGCCGCCGGGGTCACCTTCCTCGAGGACCCCCGCCACGAGCCCTACGGCACGGTCGCCGTCTTCGAGGACCTGTACGGCAACCGCTGGGATCTCCTCCAGCCCGAGTAGGGGCCTCGCCCCGGGGCGTTTCGGTCAACCGCTAGAGGCGCGCCCGCAGTTGCTCCCATACCCCCCGGACCCGGGGGGTCAGGTCGGCCAGCGTCCCGCTGTTGTCGATCACCAGGTCCGCGACCGCGAGCCGCTGCTGGCGGGAGGCCTGGGCCGCCATCCGGGCCTTGGCCTCCGCCTCGGTCATGCCGCGCAGGCGCACGAGCCGGTCCAGCCGTACCTCGTCGTCGGCGTCGATCACGACCACCAGGTCGTACAGCGGCGCCAGCCCGTTCTCGGCGAGCAACGGCACGTCGTGCACCACGATGTCCTCGGGCCCCGCCGCGTCCTCGAGTTCGGCGGAGCGCGCCCGGACCAACGGGTGGACGATCGCGTTGAGCGCTGCCAGTCGCGCCGGGTCGGCGAAGACGACCGCGCCGAGCGCGGGGCGGTCGAGCGACCCGTCCTCCCGGAGGATCCCGGAGCCGAACTCGGCGACCACGGCCGCCAAACCGTCGGTGCCCGGTGCCACCACCTCACGGGCGATCAGGTCGGAGTCCACGACCACCGCACCCAGTGCGGCGAACTGCCGTGACACCTCGCTCTTGCCCGCGCCGATCCCACCCGTCAGTCCGATCCTCAGCATGCCGCCAGGCTACCGCCGCCCGTCGGCCGCCCCGACGGCGGATGAGCACTGGAACGGCGGATGAACATCACACACCCGTTCGGCGAACTGTGCGAGTCGTGTCCCCGGGAACTCCGGGAAAGGTGCGACCGGGCCGCGACCGGCAGCCGTTCGCCCGGGCTAGGGTGCCGGAGAGACCCCTGCCCAGCCGCTCGTCCCCTTGGAGTTCCCGTGTCCAGCCTGTGGTCCGCCGGCCCCCGTCGCGTCCTGGTCGTCGGCATCGACGGCGTCCGCCTCGACCTGCTGCCCGAGCTGCACACCCCGCACCTGGACTCGGTCGCCGCCGCCGGCTTCCTCGCCCCCGTCGAGGTGGACGACGTGACCCCGACCATGTCGGGCCCGTGCTGGGCGACCATCGCCACCGGCGTCGGCGTGGCCAAGCACGGTGTGCTCGGCAACCACCTGGGCGGCAACCGGCTGGACGTCTTCCCGGACTTCACCACCCGGCTGGCCGCCGTGCACCGCCGCCGGACCTTCGCCGTGGGCGGCTGGGAGCCGCTGTTCCTGGCCCGCAGCGGCGGCCCGCTGTTCGCCGCGCCGAGCCGGCTGTCCTACATAGCGCCGCTGGAGGACACCCCCGAGGCGTGGGAGGTCTGCGACGAGCGGGTCACCGCGGAGGCGGTGCACGTGCTGACCGGCGAGGACCAACCGCAGGCGTCCTTCGTCTACCTCGGCGCGGTGGACGAGACCGCGCACTTCCTCGGTTGCGGCGAGGAGTACCGCCGCTCGATCGAGACCGCCGACGCCCGGCTCGGCCGGCTGCTGACGGCGGTCGAGGGCCGCCCCGACGAGGACTGGACGGTCATCGTGGTGACCGATCACGGGCACGTCGACCAGGGCGGCCACGGCGGCCGGAGCGAACTGGAGCGCACCGCCTGGATCGCCGCCCAGGGCCCCGGCATCATCCCGGGCGCACCCCTCGGGTCGCTGCACCACACCGATGTCGCCGCGCACGTCTACGCCGCCCTGGAGATCGTCCCCGACCCGCACTGGACCCTGGACGGCCGCCCGTTCACCCAGGCCGGCACACCGGTTGTGGTCAGCTGACACCCAGTCTTTACTCATCTGACCAGTCGTCACAATCCTGTGACGAAGGTGTGTCGAAAATCAGGTACTGGCTTTACCGGGGTCGACGTATGGTCGGCCCATGCCACGCAGAACGCCGAACGGTCTCCGCAAGAACATACGACTCAGCGCCAGTTTCATAGGCGCCTGCGTCGTGGGGGGCGTACTGGCCGCCGGGCTCGTGCTGCCGGCGGTCGGCGCGGCGGGACTCGGTGCACAGGCGGCGGTGCAGGACTTCGACAGCCTGCCGGACGACTTCAAGACTCCGCCGCTCTCCCAGGCGTCCACCATCTACGACGCCGAAGGCGGTGTGATCGCCACCGTCTACGACCGGGACCGCACGGTCGTACCGAGCAAGCAGATGTCCCCGCTGGTGAAGACCGCACTGGTGGACATCGAGGACAACCGCTTCTACCAGCACGGCGCCATCGACCTGAAGGGCGTCCTGCGTGCCGTCAACACCAACGCCAACGCCGGCGGCACCGCGCAGGGCGGCTCGACCCTCACCCAGCAGTACGTGAAGAACGTGTTCGTCGAGGAGGCCGGGGACGACCAGACGAAGGTCCTCCAGGCCCAGCGGGCCACGCTCGACCGGAAGATCAAGGAACTCAAGTACGCGATCAAGGTCGAGGAGACCCTCACCAAGGACCAGATCCTCACCAACTACCTGAACATCACCTTCTTCGGCGAGAGGGCCTACGGCATCGAGGCGGCCTCCGAGCGGTACTTCAGCGTCCACGCGGACGAGCTGAGCCTGCCGCAGGCCGCGCTGCTGGCGGGCCTGGTCCAGTCGCCCTCCGGCTACGACCCGATCGCCCACCCGACCCAGGCCAAGCAGCGCCGCGACACCGTGCTGCGCAAGATGGCCGAGTTCGGGCACATCACCCAGCAGCAGGCCCAGGACGCCATCGCGACCGACCTCAAGCTGAACGTCACCCACCCTCAGCAGGGTTGCATCACCGCCCAGTTGGGCGAGGGCTTCTTCTGCGACTACGTGCACCGCACGGTGCTCTCCAATCCGGCGTTCGGGCGGACGGCCGACGAGCGCCAGGCGCTGTGGGCCCGCGGCGGCCTGCAGATCCACACCACGCTGGTCCCCAAGGACCAGAAGGCGGTGCAGGACGCGGTCACCAACAACGCGGACGCCTCCGACAAGCCGGCCGCGGTGATGACCCTGGTGCAGCCGGGCACCGGCAAGATCCTCGGCATGGCGCAGAGCCGCCCGTACGGGGTGGACGACAACCAGACCCAGATCAACCTGAACGTGCCCAAGAACATGGGCGGCGGCCTGGGCTACCCGACCGGCTCCACCTTCAAGCCGATCGTCGCGGCAGCCGCGCTGGAAGCCGGCTACGGCATGAGCACCTCCTACAACACGCCCTACAGCATCCCGTGGCCCACGATGACGGACTGCTCGGGCAGGGTCTACAAGAACACCGGCGACGTGCACAACGACGCCACCACGCTGGCCGGGAACTTCTCCATGCCGGATGCGATGGCCCAGTCGGTCAACACCTACTTCGCCAACCTGGAGCACGACGCCGGGCTGTGCAACGTCGCCCGGATGGCCAACAAGCTCGGCATCACCCAGCAGGCCGGTGGTGAGAACCTCGCCGTCGTGCCGTCGATGGTGCTCGGCAGCAATGACCTGACCCCGCTGGAGATGGCCGAGGTGTACGCCGCCTTCGCCGCGCACGGCACCTACTGCGCGCCGAGTGCGATCACCTCGGTCACCGCGCCCGGCGGCAAGAACCTGAGCGTGCCGCAGACCAGTTGCACCCAGGCGATGTCCGCGGACACAGCGGACAGCATCACCAGCATGCTCAAGGGCGTCGTCCAGGACGGCACCGGCAAGACGGTCGGCCTCAACGACCGGGACAACGCGGGCAAGACCGGTACCACCAACGACAGCAAGCAGGTGTGGTTCGTCGGCTACACCCCCGAGCTGGCCGGCGCCACCGTGGTCGGTGACACCCTCAACCCGCGCCCGCTGGAGGGCCAGCGGATGCACGGCGAGCGGCTGACCAACGTCTTCGGTGGCACGGTGGCGGGCCCGATCTGGAACGCGGCCATGGAGGACGCCCTCGCGAACGTCCCGCCCAGCAGCTTCAACTCGGTCCAACTGCCCGGCACCGGCGCGGGATCCGACCCCGGCACCGACCCCGGCACCGGCGCGGGATCCGACCCCGGCACCGACCCCGGCACCGGCGCGGGATCCGATCCCGGTTCCGACCCCGGCACCGATCCTGGCTCGCCGACCGCCACGGGTGACGCAGGTGGCGCGGGCGGTGCGGGTGGCGCGGGCGGTGCGGGTGGCGCGGGCGGTGCGGGCGGTGCGGGTGGCGCGGGCGCTCCGGGCAACCCCAACCGGCCCGCGCAGCCGCAGGGCCAGGGGCGGCAGTGACCGCTGATGGACACACATGTGCCACGCTGTGCCGCGACTTCATGAGCAAAGGGTGGGAATAGCTTGAGCAGCGAGATCTACTTCAGTAACAACTACCGCGACCTGTGCGAACAGCACGGCACGGGAGCGGGTTTCCAGTTCGAGTTCTCGTGTCAGCGCTGCCACGACAATTGGCGTTCCCCGTTCGAGCCGTTCCGGACCGGGCAGGTGGCCGGCTGGGTCAACAAGGGCATCAACGCCGTCTACGGGCTGATCGGCGGCAACGCCACCAACGGGATCAGCAACGCCGCCGACGGGCTGGCCGGCGCCAATTGGGGCAGCGGCCGGGACAGCGCCTTCGAGCGCGCGATAGGCAACGCCCAGCAGCACTTCAACCGCTGCGCGCGGTGCACCGACTACGTCTGCGGCCGGTGCTGGAACCCGGAGCAGGGGCTCTGCCAGAACTGCGCCCCCGACACCGCCGCCGAGGCGGTCGCCGCCCAGCGGCGCGGGCTCAACGACTTGGTCTCCCAGCGGGCCTACGAGCAGGGGCAGCAGGCCGGCCAGTCCTTCGACGTGGACACGCCGCGCCAGCTGGTCTGCCCGCAGTGCCGGACCGAGACCCACGGGACCCCGTTCTGCCCAGGCTGCGGTCACCGGCTGGCCGTCCAGAACGACTGCGGTGTCTGCAACAAGCCGGTGCCGGACGGCGCCGCCTTCTGCCCGAGCTGCGGGGCTCGGCGCTGACGCTCGGCCTCACTCCGCCCTGACATGGAACTGCTCTGCACCGGACCCGGTCCGGTGCAGAGCAGTTCCCGTTGGGCCCCGGTCGCATACCGCGCTCGTCCCGGCCGGAACGGCTCGGGAGCAGAACAACTCGCGGTCGGAGCGGCTCGCAGCCGGAGTCACCCGGGGCCGGAACGGCTCGCGGCCGGAGCAGGTCGTTGTCGGAGCAGCTCGTGGCCTGACCAGCCCGTTCACCGGGCAGCACCGGCGCGGATTTGATCTGCCGCAGAGCGGATCCGACGCAGAATCGCTCCCGCCCGGCTGCCCGGGACAGGTGCGGCTCAGCCGAGGTCGACCTGCTCGCCCGCCGCCAGTTGGCGCAGCTCGGCACCCGTACCCGGCCCGCCCTCGCCCAGCAGGCGGCCGTACACCATCTGACCCACCTCGCTCAGTACGGCCTCGTGCACCGCGAGTGCCCGCCGGGGCTTGAACTCACGGACGTAGTCGATCAGCTCGGCGGCCTTGGACCACGGCGCTGCGATCGGCAGCAGCAGCGTCTCCACCGGCTGATCCAGCAGGGTGAGCGCATCACCCGGGTGGAAGACCCGGCCGTCCAGCAGGAATCCGATGTTGCGCACCCGCGGGATGTCGGGGTGGATCACGGCATGCCACTCACCGTGCACGCTCACGCCGAGCCCGTTGATGTCGAAGGCGTCGCCCGCACCCACCACCGTGACCCTGCCGCCGAGCCCCGAGAGCTGGTCGGCCACCGTGCGGTTGGTCCAGATCCGCAGCCCCGGGTTGGCCTCGGCGGCGGCCCGCAGCCGGTCCTCGACGAAGTGGTCGAAGTGCTCGTGAGTGATCAGTACGGCGTCAGCGCCTTCGATCGCCTCCGGTGCGGTGAACATCCCGGGGTCGATGACGACGGTGGCGTCCGTGTGCTCGATGCGTACGCAGGCATGCCCGAACTTGGTAAGTCGCATGCCAAAACTGTACAGCAAGGCTGTACAGTTTCGCTGCAAATTAAGCCGAACGGCCGGATAAGCTGACCCCATGGAGCCACAGGAGCACGCAGACCCCGTCGACCCGTTCGAGATCGCCGCCGAGCTGCGACTGGCCATCGGTGCCCTGGTTCGTCGGCTCCGGGTGGACGACGAGCTGCCACAGAACCAGGCCGCCGTACTCGGCTGGCTGGTCCGGGAGGGGCCGCGCACCACCAGCCAACTTGCCGAACTGCAGCGGGTCCGGCACCAGTCGATGGCCCGTACGGTCACGCTGCTCACCGAGGCGGGACTGGTGGAGCAGCAGCGGCACGCCACCGACGGCCGCAAGGTGCTGATCGCCGCCACCGACGCGGGCACGGCCGCCCTGTACGCCCAGCGCACCCGCCGCGAGGGTCGGATCGCCGCAGCCATCAGCGAGCGGCTCACCCCGGACGAACAGCGCCGGCTCCGCGACACCGTCGCCCTGCTCCATCGGCTGGCCTGAAAACCCTCGCTGCACCGGAGGACTGTGGGGCCGCCGCCGCACCGTCAGCCGGACGGCTCCCCAGGGGCGGGCAATGCGCGAGCCGGGCTGCACGTAGGCACACCGCCCCGGCCCGGCTCCACGGCACCGGCTCACGTCACCGGAGAATCCACCGGGCGGGTGAGTGCCCATGCCCTCCCCGGGTCTGCGGCGTCGAGCAGGGCGATCCGTACCGCCCCGGAGGGAAGCCCACCGTGAGCGCCGCCCACAAGACCCTGTCCCCCCGGAACGTCCTGCTCGCCGCCGCCCTGTGCGGCCTGCTGTTCGCCGGCGCGGGCAGCGCCGCCGCCTGCAGCGCCGTGGACGCCATCGCCCCGGGCTTCGGCAACTCCTGCGTCAGCGGCTGACCCCGGCGCGCTCCGCGTCGCGCTCCAGGGCCCGTTCCACGTCCCGTCCGGCCTCCGCTCGCCGCCCCGGCAGTGCGACGGCCACGGCGGCCGGCGCGGCGGGAATCGGCGGCAGCACCACATGCTCCCTGAGCCCGATCCTCCGGTGCAGCCGCCGCAGCGGGCCCGGGGCCCACCAGTTGAACTCGCCGAACAGCGTCATCGCGGCCGGTACCAGCAGGCACCGGACCAGTGTGGCGTCCACCGCGACCGCCACCGCCAGCGCGATGCCCATCTCCTTGACCATGAGCATCTGGCCCGCCGCGAACCCGGCGAAGACAATCACCATCAGCAACGCCGCCGAGGTGATGATCCGACCGCTCCGCTGAAGACCGAGCTCCACCGAGCGGGCACAGCCGTGGCCCTGGTCCCGGAGTTCCTTGATCCGCGCAAGCAGGAAGACCTCGTAGTCCATCGAGAGGCCGAAGGCGAAGGCGAAGACCAGCACCGGTATGAAGGTCTCCAGGCCACCCGTCGGACTGAATCCGAGCAGCCCGCTGAAGTAGCCGTGCTGGAAGACCAGGGTGAGCGAGCCGAGCGAAGCGCCCAGCGAGAGCACGTTCATCAGCAGCGCCTTGACCGGCATCACCACCGAGCCGGTCATCAGGAAGAGCAGCACCAGCGTCCCGGCCGCGACCAGCCCGAGCGCCCAGGGGCCCCGGGTGGCGATCTCGTGCTGGAAGTCGGCCACCGAGGCCGCGTCGCCGGTGACATAGGTGGTGAGCCCGCCGCGGTCGGCCCGCAGTTCGCCCACCACGCGCTTCGCCTCGGCGCCCTGCGGCGCGCCGTTCACCAGCACCTCGACCGTGCTCACCCGGTCGGCGACCGGAGCGACCGACCGGATCCCGCTGACCCCGGGCAGCTTGGCCGCCACGTCCTCCGCGTACGCCTGCGCGGTGTTCCGGTCGGCCTCGACCACGACTGTGACCGGGGCCGGGGCCTGCTGCGGGAAGCGCTCCGAGATGGCCTCGGTGACCTGGCGTCCCGCGGAGGAGGTGGGCAGCACGGCCGCTCCCGAGCTGCGCCACTGCGAGCCCAGGAAGGGCGCGCCGGCGGCCAGCAGCAGCGCGACGCAGCCGAGCACCACCGGCACCGGCCGCCGCTGCACCCGGCGGACCGTACGGGTGAAGAAGCCCTCGTCCGGAACCGGCGTGGTGGGTGCCTTGACCCGGTGGCCGACGAAGCCGAGCAGTGCGGGGACCAGGGTCAGCGCAGCGGCGACGGCGATGATCACCACGCTGACCCCGGCCGCCGCGACGGCACGGAAGACCGGACTGGTGAAGACGAAGAGTCCGGCCAGCGCGACGGCCACGGTCAGCCCGGAGAAGGCGACCGTCCGGCCCGCGGTGGCCGCAGTGCGCTCGACCGCGTAGGCGATCGCGGCACCGCAGCCGCGCTCCTCACGGAAGCGGTTGACCATCAGCAGCGCGTAGTCGATCGACAGCCCCAGTCCCAGCACGGTGGCGATCGGCAGCACGCTGGTGTCGATGTCCATGATCCGGCTGAACCCGAACATGGCCAGCAGCGCCCCGCCCACCGAGGCGACCGCGCCGATCACCGGCAGCCCGGCCGCGGCCAGCCCGCCGAAGACCAGGACCATCACGATCAGCGTCAGCGGCAGGGTGACCAGTTCACCGAAACGGGTGTCGCTGGCGGTCTGGTCCTTGACCTCGCGCTGCAGCACCAGGTCCCCGCCGACCGTGGTGTGCACGCCGTCCGCCCTGATCGACTGCAGCTGCCGGGTCACGGCCGACAGTTGGGCGTCGGTCGAGCCCTCGGCCATCCGCACCGCGACCAGGCTCGCCCGGCCGTCGGTGGCGGTGAGCGCCGGGCCCGCACGGTAGGTGTCGACGGCCGAGACCACGCCGGGCAGCCTGCCGATCCGGTCGGTGGCTGCGGTCACTGCGGCGCGTACCGCCGGGTCGGCCACGGGTGCGCCGTCCACCACGGCGGTGACGGTGCCCTTGGCGGAGTCGACGGCGGCGACCAGGGCCTCGCCCCTGGCGGACTCCGAACCGCCTGCCGCGGTACCGGCCACCGAGCCCTCGAAGACCCGTCCGCCGATCAACACCCCGAGCACGAGCACCAGGAGCCAGAAGCCCAGCACCGAACGCCGCCGCCGGTGGCAGAACCGGCCGAGGGCCGCGAGCCTCCCGTCGACCTGGACGGGAGCGGCGGCGGGTTCGACAGCTGCAGCGAGCGGGTGGCGCATGTGCGAGAACCTTTCGGGCAGTTCACCCAAAAATAAGTGGAGTCGCCCAAACCTCCTATAGGTGGACGATGAGCTTCATCTCACACCGGAACCGGGCACCCGCTCGGCAGCCGCCGGCCGGCGTCCGGATACGACAGAACCCCCACCCGGAGCCCCGGGTGGGGGTTCTGTCAGTTACCAGCGCCGGTCAGCGCCGAGCGTGAGCTCAGCTCTGGCCGCCGGCCAGCTTCTCGCGCAGAGCGGCGAGCGCCTCGTCCGAGGCGAGCGCGCCGGAGCCCTCGTCGCTGCTGGAGGAGTACGAGCCACCACCGGCGACCGGGGCCTCCTCGCCGGCCTCGGCGGCAGCGGCGGCGTCGGCCTCACGGCTCTTGATGACCTGAGCCTGGTGCTGCTCGAAGCGGGCCTGCGCCTCGGCGTACTGGCGCTCCCACTCCTCACGCTGCTTCTCGTAGCCGGGCAGCCAGTCGTTCGCCTCGGGGTCGAAGCCCTCCGGGTAGATGTAGTTGCCCTGGTCGTCGTAGGACGCGGCCATGCCGTACAGGGTCGGGTCGAACTCGACCGCGGCAGCGTCGGGGCCGAAGGCCTCGTTGGCCTGCTTCAGCGACAGGCTGATGCGACGACGCTCGAGGTCGATGTCGATGACCTTGACGAAGATCTCGTCGCCGACCTGGACGACCTGCTCCGGGATCTCGACGTGGCGCTCGGCCAGCTCGGAGATGTGGACCAGACCCTCGATGCCCTCGTCGACGCGGACGAACGCACCGAACGGAACCAGCTTGGTGACCTTACCCGGAACGACCTGGCCGATCTGGTGGGTACGGGCGAACTGCTGCCACGGGTCCTCCTGGGTCGCCTTCAGCGACAGGGAGACACGCTCGCGGTCCATGTCGACGTCGAGAACCTCGACGGTGACCTCCTGGCCGACCTCGACAACCTCGGACGGGTGGTCGATGTGCTTCCAGGACAGCTCGGAGACGTGAACCAGACCGTCGACGCCGCCCAGGTCCACGAACGCACCGAAGTTGACGATCGAGGAGACGACACCGGAGCGCACCTGACCCTTCTGCAGGGTGGTGAGGAAGGTCTGGCGGACCTCGCTCTGGGTCTGCTCCAGCCAGGCACGGCGGGACAGGACCACGTTGTTGCGGTTCTTGTCCAGCTCGATGATCTTGGCCTCGAGCTCCTTGCCCACGTAGGGCTGGAGGTCGCGGACGCGGCGCATCTCGACCAGCGAGGCCGGGAGGAAGCCACGGAGGCCGATGTCGAGGATGAGACCACCCTTGACGACCTCGATGACGGTACCGGTGACGATGCCGTCCTCTTCCTTGATCTTCTCGATCGTGCCCCAGGCACGCTCGTACTGAGCGCGCTTCTTGGACAGGATGAGACGACCCTCCTTGTCCTCCTTCTGGAGAACCAGGGCCTCGATGTTGTCACCGACGGAGACGACCTCGTGCGGGTCAACGTCGTGCTTGATCGAGAGCTCGCGGGAAGGGATGACGCCCTCGGTCTTGTAACCGATGTCGAGGAGCACCTCGTCACGGTCGACCTTCACGATGACGCCCTCGACGATGTCGCCATCGTTGAAGTACTTGATGGTCTCGTCGATCGCGGCAAGGAACGCGTCCGCGTCGCCGATGTCGTTGACCGCGACCTGCGGGGTGGTGCTGATGGTGTCGGTGGGGCTCGTCATTAGGAAAGGGGCTCCGGTACGGACATGAAGTCGTAGGTAATGCCACGCGGAGGGCCCGTATCGCTCCCACCGAAAGCCGGACAGCCAAGAACACGGCCCACCCGCTGAAATTCTCCAGAAGGGGTCCGTCTTGCGACCGTGGGGTCTTCGACAGATGCGAGCGCGACCTGCTCCGTCCGAGGCGCGCAGGCCCGCAGCGCAACTTGTAGCATACGGGGACAGCCGGGCACGGTCAACGCCAGAGAAGGCGAGACGGTAAAGGCCGGGACAGATAAGGCCATATCCTCCATCTGCGCACCCTGCGCCCATGATCACCTTAGTACCTTCGAGTTCGGTACCCTGAGGTGATCACCAGCGCGGGAGGCAGCCGCAGGGCCCGCTCCGGTCCCCGGATGCCACCGCCCGATCCGCCCCGTTCGACCGGGCCGGCTCGTTGCAGTAGCGCTTCCGCAGCCTCCACCCTACGCGACGGGTTTCACACTTTGTCCACCACCCCCGATCTTCCGGACCCCACCGATCTCAGCGCCCTGGCCGCCCTCGGGGACCAGCTGTCCGAGGACGACGACAGCGAGGCCGTCCGCCGCGAGGCCGCGCCCGCCGAGAGCAGCCGGGCCAGCCGCCACTGGTGGGACCGCAACGCCGACGAGTACCAGGACGAGCACGGCGAGTTCCTCGGCGACGCCCGCTTCACCTGGTGCCCCGAAGGACTCGACGAGGCCGACGCCCGACTGCTCGGATCCCCGGACTCGCTCAAGGGCGCGAAGGTGCTGGAGCTCGGCGCGGGCGCAGCCCAGTGCTCCCGCTGGCTGGCCGCCCAGGGTGCGATCCCCGTCGCCCTCGACATCTCCTACCGGCAGCTCCAGCACTCCCGCCGGATCGACCTGGAGGCCGGCGGCGAGCCGGTCGCGGTGCTCCAGGCCGACGCGGCCGTGCTCCCGTTCGCCGACGGCTCGTTCGACCTGGTCTGCTCGGCGTACGGGGCGGTGCCGTTCAGCGCCGACACCGCCGCGCTGATGCGCGAGGTGCACCGGGTGCTGCGGCCCGGCGCGCGCTGGGTCTTCTCGGTCACCCATCCGATCCGCTGGGCCTTCCCCGACGAACCCGGCGTCGAGGGGCTCACCGCCACCGCCTCGTACTTCGACCGCACGCCCTACGTCGAGCAGGACGAGCACGGCCACGCCACCTACGTCGAGCACCACCGCACCCTGGGCGACCGGGTCCGCGAACTCACCGGCGCCGGCTTCCGCCTGCTCGACCTCGTCGAACCCGAGTGGCCGGACGGACACGAACAGGAGTGGGGCGGCTGGAGCCCGCTGCGCGGCCGGCTGATCCCCGGGACCGCGATCTTCGTCGCTCAGCGGGACTGAGGGCCGGCGGGGCCGAGCGCGTCCGAAGGGGCGCGCCCCGCGAAGAGACGCTCTGGAGAGAAACATGACCAAACCTGGAGGACTCTCCAAGGAAACTCTCATGCGGGCAGCAGATCGTGCCGCGTATGGCTACCGATCTGCTCACCGCACCTCTCCGGACCGTGGCCGCCCCGCCGGGCGGCCGCAGGGTCCCGTGGAAGTCCCCTGACGGCCAGCCCGGATACGCCCGGCCCGCGCTGCTGGGGATCGCGGCCGTCGCCGCGGTGCTGTACGCCTGGAACATCAACCACAGCCAGTACCACGCCTTCTACGCCGACGCCGTGCGCAGCATGACCGAGAGCTGGAAGGCGTTCCTCTTCGGCTCGTTCGACCCGGCGAACACCATCACGCTCGACAAGCTGCCCGGCTTCCTCTGGCCGCAGGCGCTGTGCGCGCGGCTCTTCGGGTTCCACCCGTGGGCGCTCACCCTGCCGCAGGCGATCGAGGGCGTGCTGGCCGTGCTGGTGATGTACCGGGTGGTGCGGCGGTGGGCCGGGGCCAACGCCGGGTTGCTCGCGGCCGCCGCCTTCACCCTGACTCCGGTGGCCGCCGGACTGTTCCGTACGGCGGTCGAGGACGCCGCGTTCACGCTGCTGCTCCTGCTGGCGGCCGACGCGGCGCAGCGGGCCGCGCAGTCGGGCCGGCTGCGGCCGCTGCTGCTCGCCGGAGTCTGGGTCGGGCTGGCGTTCCAGACCAAGATGCTGGAGGCGTGGGCGGTGCTGCCCGCACTGGCCGCGGTGTACCTGGTCTCGGCGCCGGTCACGCTGCGGCGGCGGTTCGGCCATGTGGCGCTGGCGGGTCTGGTGACGGTCGCGGTCTCGGCCTCCTGGATGCTGGCCGTCACGCTCACTCCGGCCAAGGACCGTCCGTTCGTCGACGGCACGACCGACAACTCGGCCTTCAGCATGGTGGTCGGGTACAACTTCCTGAACCGCTTCTCGTCGGTGGGCCTTTCGGCTTCGCAGACCGGAAGCGTCCAGGCGGTCCGCGGCGGCGGGGGCGGCGGCAACCACGGGGGCGGCGGCCACGGTGGTGGCTACGGCGCGGGCGGCCGTGGCGCTGGTGGTCACGGCGGTGGTCAGGCCGGCTCCGGCGCGGGTGGCGCGGGGTTCGGGGCGGGCTTCGGCGCCGGTCACTCGGGTGCTGCGGGTGCCTCGGGCATGCCGGGTGCCTCGGATGCGCCGGGTATGCCGGGTGCTCCCGGTGACGCCGGGGCGGCGGGCCACGGCGGTTGGCGGACGGAGGCCCAGGGTGGCGGCGGGGCCGGTGCGACCGGCATGGCCGGCGCCGGGGCGGACGCCGGGGCGTTCTGGGCCGCGGCAGGCGGTGGTGGCGGGGGCGGCATGAGCGACGGCGGCTGGACCAAGATGTTCAACTCGCAGTTCGCACCGCAGACCGGCTGGTTCTATCCGCTGGCACTGGTCTCGCTGGTCTGCGGCCTGGTCTGGCGGCGACGCGCGCCGCGCACTGACGTACGGCGGGCCGGGTTCGTGCTGTGGGGGACCTGGCTGACGGTCTTCTTCCTGGTCTTCAGCGCGGGCAGCGTCGGCGGCCACAGCTACTACATGGGTGTGATCGCGGCTCCGCTCGCCGCGCTGAGCGGCACCGGACTGGTGCTGATGTGGCGGGCGTTCCGCGACGGCGGACGCCGGGCCTGGGCGCTGCCGGTGGCGATCGCGAGCACGGTCGCCTGGTGCGCCTACCTGGCCTGGACGTACCCGACCTTCCTGCCGTGGCTGGCACCGACCGCGATTGCCCTGGGCCTGCTGGCCCTGGTCCTGCTGGGACTGGCCCGAACGGGTGGCGGCAAACGGTTCGCGGGGCTCTTCGGGCGGCGGCTCGCACTGGCCGGTGCGCTGACGGGCATCGCGGCCGTGCTGGTAGCACCGAGCGCCTGGGCATCCTCGGTCCTGGACTCGAAGTACGGCAACTCGGGCATGGGCACCGTCGGCCCGGTCGGCGGCGGCCACGGCGGCGGCAACCAGCGCTCGGCGACGTCCTCGGAGTTCGCCCGGCTCATGCAGGCCGAGCAGGCCAGGTTCGGCGGCGGCCAGGGCGGCGGGTTCGGTGGCGGCTTCGGCGGTTCCTCGGAGCACCTGAGCGCTCCGCAGCAGGCCCTGTTCGACTACCTCCAGGCCCATCGGGACGGTGCCCGCTACCTGCTCGCCACCACCAACTGGAGCAGCGCCTCACCGTTCATCCTCGCCACCGGTGCCGAAGTGCTGCCCATGGGAGGCTTCAGCGGATCGGCGCCGGCGCCGAGCCCGTCGCAGTTCCAGCAGTTCGTCGACTCGGGTCAGCTGCGATACGTCCTGCTCACCGGCGAGGGCGGCATGGGTGGCATGGGCGGTGTGGGCGGCTCGGCCAACCCGGCGACGGCGCAGATCCAGTCCTGGGTCCGCACCGCCTGCACCGTGGTGTCCCCCGGTGAGTACGGCGCCACCGCTCAGGGGACCCAGCAGCTCTACACCTGCCGACCCGCTCGCTGACGGGTCTCCCCCGGGGCGCGGGAACCGCGCGAGGAACCAGGTACGGTACCTCGCTCGTGCGGCTCCCGCGCCCCGGGCGTTTCCGGTTGACGCGGCAGTCCACCGAAGGCCGCGCACGTGCGACCTACCCACGCGAACTCCCGCGCCACTGCACGTGCACACCCCGCACGGACTCCCCTGCCGCTGCACGTGCACACCCCGCACGGACTCCCCCGCCGCTGCACGTGCACACCCCGCACCGGACTTCGCACATACTGCTGCACGTGAACCCCGCCTGGCTCGAACTCCCCGTCCGCACCGCCGTCGCACCACTGCGGCAGGCCCTGGAGGCGCGCGGCACCGCCGTTCTCTCGGCACCGCCCGGCACCGGGAAGACCACCCTGGTGCCGCTCGCCCTGGCCGGGTTGGTCGAGGAGTCCCCCGAGCCGGTGCGGCGTGTGCTGGTGGCCGAGCCGCGCAGGCTGGCGGTTCGGGCAGCGGCGCGCCGGATGGCCTGGCTGCTCGGCGAGAGCGTGGGGCGCCGGGTGGGGTACACCGTCCGGGGCGAGCGGAAGACCGGCCCGGACACCGTGGTGGAGGTGGTCACCACCGGCGTGCTGCTGCAACGGCTCCAGCGCGACCCCGAGTTGGGCGGTGTGGACACGGTCGTCCTGGACGAGTGCCACGAACGGCACCTGGACGCGGACACCGCACTCGCCTTCCTGCTGGACGTCCGGGCCGCGCTCCGCCCCGAACTGCGGCTGGTTTGCGCCTCGGCGACCTCGGACCCCGCCGCCTGGGCCGGGTTGCTCGGCGGTGAGGAAGGGCCCGCCCCGGTGGTGGAGGCGCACGGCGTCTCGTACCCCGTCGAGGTGGTCTGGGCGCCCCCGCCGCGTGCCGTGCGCCCTCCGCACGGGATCCGTACCGATCCGGCGCTGCTCGACCATGTCGCCGCGACCGTCCGCCGGGCGCTCGGCGAGCGCTCCGGTGACCTGCTCTGCTTCCTGCCCGGCGTCGGCGAGATCGCCCGGGTCGCCGGGATGCTCGCCGGTACGGTCGATGCCGAGCTTGTGCAGTTGCACGGGCAGGCGCCGCAGTCGGTGCAGGACGCGGCGCTGTCGGTCGGCGACCGGCGCCGGGTCATTCTGGCCACCTCGGTCGCCGAGTCCTCGCTGACCGTCCCTGGGGTCCGGGTGGTGGTCGACTGCGGGTTGGCGCGGGAGCCGCGTACCGACCATGCGCGCGGACTGTCCGGCCTGGTCACCGTACGGGCCTCGCTGGCTGCGGGCCGGCAGCGCGCGGGGCGCGCCGGGCGCGAGGCTCCCGGCGCGGTCTACCGCTGCTGGGCGGAGGTCGAGGACGCGCGGGCGCCGCGCTTCCCCACACCCGAGATCGCGCTCGCCGACCTGACCGGGTTCGCGCTGCAGGCCGCCTGCTGGGGCGATCCGGACGCCCGCGGCCTCGCGCTACCCGACTCCCCGCCCGCCGGCGCGCTGGCCGCGGCGCGCCAGACGCTGTCCGCGCTCGGCGCGGTGGACGGCAAGGGGCGGGCCACCGAACGCGGGATCCGGATCGCCCGCACCGGCCTGCACCCCCGGCTCGGCCGCGCTCTGTTGGACGGTACCGGTGTGGTCGGCGGACGCCGCGCGGCCGAACTGGTCGCCCTGCTCTCCGAGGAGCCCCCGCGCGCACTGGGCGACGACCTGCTGGCCGTCTGGCGCACGGTGCGCGGAGCCGGGGACGCCTACGCCTCCCGGTGGCAGCAGGAGGTCCGCCGCCTGCACCGCGCCGCCTCGCCCACCGCCGACCGGCTCCCGGACAGCGCCGACCGGCCCGTGGAGAGCGCCGACACGTCCGGCACCACGAACGCCTCCGCCTCGCCCGCCGGCACCGGCCGCTCCGGGAGCGGGGCCGCAGGGCCGTCCGATGCCGTCACCGCCGGGCTGGTGGTCGCGCTCGCGCACCCCGAGCGGATCGCGCGGGCGCGGTCCGCGGACGGCCCGTACCTGATGGCCTCCGGCACGGCGGCCGAGACCGCGGCCGGTTCGGCGCTCGCCGGGGCGGGCTGGCTGGCGGTGGCGGTCGCGGACCGACCGGCGGGCTCCCCCTCGGCGCGGGTCCAGCGCGCGGTGGTACTGGACGAGGGGACGGCCCGGCTGGCCGGTGCCTCACTGCTGTCGGAGCGCACCGAGGTGCGCTGGGTGGTGCCGCCGGGCGGACGGCGCGGGGACGTCGCCGCACGCCGGGTCGAGGAGTTGGGGGCGATCGAGCTCACCGCTCTGCCGCTGCCGGATCCGGACCCCGGGCTGCTACGGACGGCCCTGCTGGAGGGGCTGACCCGCGAGGGGGTGGGCGCACTGCTCAACTGGTCGCCCAAGGCGGTGGCGCTGCGACAGCGGCTGGCCCTGCTGCACCGCGTGCTCGGCGCGCCCTGGCCGGACGTCAGCGACCAGGGACTGCTGGCGGCTGCCGAGGACTGGCTGGAGCCCGAGCTCTCCCGCGCCCGCCGCCGGGTCGACCTGGAACGGATCGACACCGCCACCGCACTCCAGCGGCTGCTCCCCTGGGCCACCGGAGAGGCCGGGCGGCTGGACGAACTGGCGCCCGAGCGGATCACCGTGCCGAGCGGTGCCCGGATCAGGGTGGACTACTCGACCGAACGCCCGGTGCTGGCAGCGAAGTTGCAGGAGTTCTTCGGCTGGCAGGCCGCACCCGCACTGGTCGACGGCCGGGTGCCGCTGACGGTCCACCTGCTCTCTCCGGCCGGCCGCCCGGCCGCCGTCACCGGCGACCTCGCCTCGTTCTGGCGCGAGGGCTACCGCGCCGTCCGCGCCGAACTGCGCGGCCGCTACCCCCGCCACGCCTGGCCGGAGAACCCGAGCGAGCGGTAACGGCGGTACGCCGGGGAGCACCGGCCAACTGCGCGACCGACAGGGCTGCTTGCTCGAGCGGACATCAGCCCGTGGGTGTAAACCCACGGGCTGTCGGTGCTGCCGTCATTGCCACCGACGGTCCGATGCGCCACCCGGGCGGCTCACGGCACCGTTGACCAGGTGATCGAAGTCAACGAACCGGCGCCACGGCGCCGGCGACACCCCGCCCCACGCACAAGTCGTGGGAGCGATCGGGCATCCTCGCACTCCACACACGACTGACCCGGTGTCAGTTGTGCGTCCAGGAGCCCTCGGCCGTACATCGCCGGGATGACGTCGCGGCCGGGTGGCCCCAGCGATTGACCCGATGTCAATGCGAGGGCTGACGCGACCGACAGCGGCCACGCCTAGCGTCAACTCCCGGCGTCCGCACGCGCCGCACTCCGACGGAGTCGGGAGCCGGTGCGGAAGGTCCCCGACGACCGCCGCAACCACCTCTTCACCTCCTGGCCGCCGCACCCACCCGCCCGGCCGCTTCCCGGGCGCCCACCCACTCCCACCGCCTGGCCGTTTCCAGGTGCCCGTCCGTCTCCCACCACCCGAAGGGCCTGACACCCCGCCATGGGCTCCACCCTCGTCATCACCAACGACTTCCCGCCCCGGCAGGGCGGCATCGAGACCTTCGTGCACGCCATGGCCACCCGCATGCCGGCCGACGAGGTCGTCGTCTACACCTCGCACGAGCCGGGCGGCGCAGTCTTCGACGCGACCCTCCCGTTCCCGGTCATCCGGGACCCCGCCCGGATGCTGCTGCCGACCGGGCGGGTGACCCGGCGCGCGGTCGAGATCGCCCAGGTCCACGGCTGCGACCGGGTCTGGTTCGGCGCTGCCGCACCGCTCGCCCTGATGGCACCGGCCCTGCACCGCAGCGGTGTCCGACGCACCGTGGCCACCACGCACGGCCACGAGATCTGGTGGGCCAGGACACCCGGCGCCCGCCGGCTGATGCGGCGGATCGGCGACGGTGTCGACGCCGTCACCTACCTCGGCCAGTACACCCGCCGCCGGATCGAGCCCGCTCTCGGCCCCCGGGCCCGACTCAGCCGCTTGGTGCCGGGCGTCGACGCCGAGGTGTACCGGCCGGACGCCGGTGCCGGCCTCGCCCTCCGAACCCGACTCGGCCTGCAGGAAAGGCCGGTGATCCTGTGCGTGGCCCGCCTGGTGCCCCGCAAGGGCCAGGACGTGCTGATCCGGGCACTTCCGCTGGTCCGGCGCGCCGTACCGGACGCCGTCCTGCTCGTGGTCGGCCAGGGTCCCGACGAGGCGCGGCTGCGCAAACTCGCGCAGCGTCACACCACGCCCGGATCGGTGCACTTCGCCGGCGGCAGGTCGCACGCCGAGACACCGCCGTACTACGCCGCCGCCGACGTCTTCGCCATGCCGTGCCGCACCCGGAAAGGCGGCCTGGAGGCCGAGGGCCTGGGGATCGTCTTCCTGGAGGCCGCCGCGAGCGGTCTGCCGGTGGTCGTGGGCGACTCGGGCGGCGCTCCCGACACCGTGCTCGACGGCCGGACCGGCCGGGTGGTGGACGGGTCGGATCCGGCGGCCGTCGCCCGGGCGCTGACCGAGCTGCTGCTCGACCCCGAGCGCGCGGCGATCGGCGCCCGGGGCCGCAGCTGGGTCCAGCAGTCCTGGTCGTGGGACGCCTCCGCCCGCCATCTGATCGAGCTGCTCTCGCCCGAACACAGCCTCACCGCCGTGCACCGGGAGCGGTGAGCGGGAACCCGCGCGGCCGTCCGGTTCGGGCGCTCTGCGGCAGGCAGCGCCGCGAGGCGTGAGGCACCGCGCCGCAGGGGGCGATCGGCCGACCACCTCTGCGCCGCCAACCACCGCAACCGGCGGGGCGGTTCGGGCGCCCTTCGATGACCGGAGCCCCGACCACAGTGACCATCCCGCTACCGGCGCACGCACCCAGGACCGCACCCGCGCCGCCGCACCCGCGCTCCGGGGGCGGCGGCGCAGGCCGGTGCCGGTCCTGTCGGGTCAGCGCCGGCCCGCGCCGGTCACCACCGACCCGTCGGGTCACTGCCGGTGCGCACCGGTCAACGCCGGCCCGCACCGATCGGTGTCGGTCGGCGCCGCGTCACTACAGGCCGAGGACCGACAGCGCGGTGGTCCAGTTGGTGGCGATGGCACGCTGGGCGGCCACCAGCCCGACCTGGTGCGCGCAGACCGCCTTGTGGAGCTTGTTCTCCACGGTGTCCTTGTTGCCGGCCGTCTTGCCGTTGACCGCGTAGCGGGGCTCGGGCCACAGGTTCTGCGGGCTGGTGGGGTTGCCGCCGATCTCCAGGGCTATCAGGTGGTCCTCCTCGTAGTCGGAGGTGTTGGTGTCCTGGAAGCCGTACTGGGTGATCTGCTTGATCTTCAGCGGGTTGGTGTACGAGGTCGGCGGGCGGACCGTGGCGGTGTAGCCGGGAGTGCAGATGGTGGAGTCGATGTTGGCCTGGGTGACGGCCGGGTTGACGGCTCCGGGCTGGCACCGCGAGTCGGGGAGCGGCAGCTGGGCCTGGCTGCAGGTGGGGGTGACGGGCCGGGCCGCGGCGTCGGCGGCACCGGCGCCGAACACCAGGCCGGTGGTCGCGAGGGCGAGGGCGAGCGCGGGCAGTCTCCGGGCGCTGGACATGGGGGTCTCCTGTGGGGAGGGAGTCGATTGATGGGGCCCTTTCAAACACAGGGCCGAACCCATGACAGCAGAACCGGGTCTATGCGAGTAGATCTCGCACAGTGAATATCTGATGATCGATCAGGAATGCTTTC
Source organism: Kitasatospora cystarginea (assembly GCF_039533515.1). NCBI lineage: Bacteria > Bacillati > Actinomycetota > Actinomycetes > Kitasatosporales > Streptomycetaceae > Kitasatospora > Kitasatospora cystarginea. The sequence continues at coordinate 185,296 of NZ_BAAATR010000009.1, forward strand.
ACCAAGCGTTGGTAGTCGAACCGGGCCGCAGGGACGAACCGGCGACTCCTCACACAGCCGAGGTCGAGCCGCCCCCGACCCAGCCGCGCGGCCGCGGCCGTCGGCGCACCAGCTGCCGGATCTCCAGCTCCACCGGGACACCACTCCCGGCGAGGAGATCCTTCAGCGTCCTGGCCAGACGCCGCGAGTCCGGCCGGTGCCGGACCAGATGCGGGTTCTCCACTCCGTACCGCATGACCAGCCGGACGGTGAAGAAACCGCCGGCAGGCCGCCGGTCACCGGGGTACGGCAGGACGGTCCACTGAACCAGCAGGATCCGCTCCAACTCGGCGATCGGCAGCCAGCCGCCGGGCTCGCCCGCGCGCACGAACCGCACTGCGGAGGGGGCCTCGGCCGGGGCGAACTCCACTCGGCGGAGCTGCCGCAGCACCTCCCGCGCGGTGCGCACCCATACGACCGCCACTCCGGCGGCCACCGGCACGGCGGCGATCGACAGCGCGAGCGTTCTGCCGGTCCCGAGCGCCAGCAGCACCGCGGCCACCGGCACCACGGCCGGGACCAGCAGCAGCAGACTCAGCAGCGCCGGCCCACCGCTGCGCAGCACCTGCTGGCGCGCGAAGCCCCGCGTACCGCCGCCGCTGCGGAACACCAGGGCGGTCGAATCGGGGCCGCGCTCCAGCATGCTGTCAGCACCCATACCCCCAGCGTCCCCGCCGGGGAACCGCCACGCAAGGGGAGTGCTGACACACCGTCGGACGGCGGACGGCCAGCGCCGGCCGCCCGCCGCCGAGCGGGGATCAGTGCGCCGCCGTCTCCCAGTTGGCGCCGACGCCGACCGAGACGTCGAGCGGGGCGCGCAGCGGGTACGCCCCCGCCATCTGCTCGCGGACGATCTTCTCGGCCTGCTCGTGCTCGCCCGGGGCCAGCTCCAGCACGATCTCGTCGTGCACCTGGAGCAGCATCCGGGTGCGCAGCCCGGCCTGGCGCAGCTGCTCGTCGACCCGGAGCATCGCGATCTTGACGATGTCGGCGGCCGAGCCCTGGATCGGGGCGTTGAGGGCCATCCGCTCGGCCATCTCGCGGCGCTGGCGGTTGTCGCTGGTGAGGTCGGGCAGGTAGCGGCGGCGGCCGAGCAGGGTCTCGGTGTAACCGGTGGCGCGGGCCTCCTCCACCACCCGGCGCAGGTAGTCGCGGACACCGCCGAAGCGCTCGAAGTAGGTGTCCATCAGGCCCTGGGCCTCGGCGGGCTTGATGCCGAGCTGCTGGGAGAGCCCGTACGCGGACAGCCCGTACGCGAGTCCGTACGACATCGCCTTGATCTTGCGGCGCATCTCGGCGTCCACCGCGCCGGGGGCGACCTCGAAGACCTGGGAGGCGACCGTGGTGTGCAGGTCCTCGCCGCTGGCGAAGGCCTCGATCAGGGCCTCGTCCTCGGAGAGGTGGGCCATGATGCGCAGCTCGATCTGCGAGTAGTCGGCGGTGAGCAGCGCCTCGTAGCCCTCGCCGACCACGAAGGCGCGGCGGATCATCCGGCCCTCCTCGGTGCGGACCGGGATGTTCTGCAGGTTCGGGTCCTGCGAGGAGAGGCGGCCGGTGGCGGCGACCATCTGGTTGAAGGTGGTGTGGATCCGGCCCTGCGGGGAGACCGTCTTGAGGAGGCCCTCCACCGTGGTGCGCAGCTTGGCCTGGTCGCGGTGGCGCAGCAGGATGACCGGTAGCTCGTTGGTGGTCTGGGTGGCCAGCCAGGTCAGCGCGTCGGCGTCGGTGGTGTAGCCAGTCTTGATCTTCTTGGTCTTGGGCAGGCCCAGCTCGCCGAAGAGGATCTCCTGGAGCTGCTTGGGCGAGCCGAGGTTGAACGGGTGCCCGGCCGCGGCGTGCGCCTCCTCCACACAGCGCTGGATCTCGGTGGCGAACTGGGACTCGATGGTGGTCAACCATGCGCGGTCGGCGGCGATACCGGTGCGCTCCATCCGGGCCAGCAGCTCGGCGATGGGCAGCTCCATCTCGTGCATCAGCTTGTCGGCACCGACCTGGGCGAGCCTGGTGTCGAAGTACACCGCGAGGTCCAGCACGGCGCGGGCCTGGGTCATCAGCGCCTGGGCACCGGCGGTGGGGTCGTGCTCGGGGGTGTCGAAGGAGAGCTGGCCGCTCTCCGCCGCGGCGGCGGGCGCGAGCGAGCGGGCCAGGTACTCCTCGGCGAGCACGTCGAGGGTGAAGGTGCGGCGGCCCGGCTTGTCGAGGTAGGCGGCGAGCGCGGTGTCGGCGGCCACCCCGGCGATCTGCCAGCCGTGCTCGGCGAAGGCGCGCATCACCTGCTTGGCGATGTGCAGGGCCTTGGGGCGGGTGGCGTCGGCGAGCCAGCCGGCGAAGGCGCGCTCGTCGGCCTCGGTGAGCTCGGCCGGGTCGAACCAGGCCACTTCCTCTCCGGCCGCCAGCGCGATCTCCTGCACCCTGCCGGTGCCGAGCGCCCACTCGTAGTCGGCGGCGACGGCGATCCGGCTCTCCCCGTGCGCCGCCAGCCAGGCGGCCAGGGAGCCCGGCTCGGTGAGCAGTTCGCCCTCGACGGCGACAGCGGGGGCGGCGGCGAGCTCGGCGGCCTCCTCGGCGCCGCCCGGGTCGACGCCGTGGACGCGGTCGCGGAAGTTCGGGTTGCGGAACTCCAACGCCTCCAGGATCTGGCCGACCGCCGCCTTGTCGAACGGCGTACGCGCCAGGTCGGCGACGCCGAGCGGGAGTTCGACGTCCCGGACCAGCTCGGTGAGGATCCGGTTGCGCTTGACCGAGTCGAGGTGCTCGCGCAGCTTCTCGCCGATCTTGCCCTTGACCTCGTCGGCGCGGGCGACCAACTCGTCGAAGGAGCCGAACTGGTTGACCCACTTCGCGGCGGTCTTCTCACCGACGCCGGGGATGCCGGGCAGGTTGTCGGACGGGTCGCCGCGCAGCGCGGCCAGGTCCGGGTACTGGTCGGGCCGCACGCCGTACTTCTCGGCCACCTTCTCCGGGGTGTAGCGGGTGAGCTCGGAGACGCCCTTGGTCGGGTACAGCACGGTGACGTGCTCGCTGACCAGCTGGAGCGAGTCCCGGTCGCCGGTGACGATCAGCACCTCGAAGCCCTCGGCCGCGGCGGCGGTGGCCAGGGTGGCGATGATGTCGTCCGCCTCGAAGCCCTCCACCGACATCCGGGAGATCTTCATGGCGTCGAGCAGTTCGTGGATCAGGCCGATCTGGCTCCTGAACTCGTCCGGCGTCTTGGCCCGGTTGGCCTTGTAGTCGGGGAACTCCTGGGAGCGGAAGGTGTTCCGGGAGAGGTCGAAGGCGACCGCGAGGTGGGTCGGCTGCTCGTCCCGCACGGTGTTGGCGAGCATCGAGGCGAAGCCGTACACCGCGTTGGTGGACTGGCCGGTGGAGGTGTTGAAGTTCTCCACGGGCAGGGCGAACCACGCCCGGTACGCCATCGAATGCCCGTCGAGCAGCATCAGCCGGGGGCGGGACCCCGCAGCGCCACCCGACGCACTCTTGCCTGCACTCTGCGTAGCCACGTCAACGTCCGTTCCTGCCGGTTCCACTTCTCCCCACCGATCCTATGGCCCGCCGCCGACAACGCCCGCGAGCACGCGCACCGGCAGCCCGCCCCCGCACGGCCGTGCCGGTCGTACGATCACAGTCAGCAGCGCCCACGACGCACAACGATGTGAACCTCGAACGGCAGGAGCACCATGACCGACGCGGCACCGGTTCTCAAAGTCCCGCAGGACGTCCTCGACCACTTCGCGAAGCTGGGCGTCGACGCGTCCACCTTCACCGGCGGCCACCTCGGCGACCGCCTCGGCATCCGGATCGTGGAGGCGTCCGGCGACCGGGTGGTCGGCACCATGCCGGTCGAGGGCAACCAGCAGCCGTACGGGCTGCTGCACGGCGGCGCCTCGGCCGCGCTGGCCGAGACGCTCGGCTCGATCGGCGCCATGCTGCACGCCGGCCCCGGCCGCTACGCGGTCGGCGTCGACCTCAACGCCACCCACCACCGCTCGGCCACCTCGGGCCTGGTGACCGGCGTGGCCACCGCCGTCTTCAAGGGCCGCACCGCCGCGACCTACGAGATCGCCATCACGGACGACACCGGCAAGCGGATCACCAGCTGCCGGCTCACCTGCATGCTCAGGGATCTCTGAGCGACCCCCGGCCGACGGGGGCGCGGGAAACCGCGCCCCTTCGCCGTCCCGCACCACCCCCACCGGGCTCCACCCCTCCCCCGCGGCCGACCGGGCGAAGAACCCCACCCCTGCAACCGGCCCGGCCCCGATGGCCCCAACTCCCCAGCCCCGACCGCCTCGTGCGTTCCGCACGCCCCAAAAGTCCCGGGCCGCACCGCCGTTTGAGTCGCGTACCAGCCGGGCAGCCTCCGCCTGAACCAAGGGCCGCGAGGGGGGCTTCGACCAGGCCGTTCAGGCAACTTGACGTGCCGTCAGATCTCCATGTCGATCCGGACGCACATCCTTCGATATAACGCTGAGTAATGAACGTGAAATCCGGACTTTGCCCCGGTTTTCCTGTTGCACCCCCGCCGCAAACGACCCCGAGTTCCGCAATTCGGCCTGCCCGCACTCCGATATTCGGACACGGCCGACCGGTTACGGCGAACCGGAGTCCGCTGTCCGCATTCCGAACTCCAGCACCACCCAACGGTCTTCGGGCCGCGGGCCGTGATGGCGGCCGCTCCCCGCACCCCGACCAGCGGCATCCCGTCAAATGGGAAAGATCGAAATGCCGGAACGCCACGGCGGATTCCGATAACAAGAGAATCACAGCCTGTCCGGCCCCCTGCCCGAGCTGTCGAACGCGTTCTAGAGTCACGCCCAGTCACCGCGCCGACGGATCGGGCCTGGCCTCAGTGCGCGCCCTGACGCCCCCGCCGCACGTTCGGGCGGGTGCCCTCCGCAGAAAGGGAACCCTCGTGCGTCATCGTTCAACGCTCGTCGTGAGCATCGCAGTCGTGGGAGCACTCACCGTCACGGCCTGCGGCTCACGGAACCACGACAAGGGCGGCTCGGGCAGCGCCGCAAGCGGCACCACCGTCGTCATCGGCGTCGACGCCCCGCTCACCGGCGACCTCTCCGCCCTCGGCCTCGGCATCAAGAACTCCGTCGACCTCGCGATCAAGACCGCCAACAGCACCAACGAGGTCCCCGGCGTCAAGTTCGAGATCGAGGCCCTGGACGACACCGGCAAACCCGCACCCGGCCAGCAGAACGCCACCCAGCTGGTCGCCGACAAGAAGGTCCTGGGCATCGTCGGACCGCTCAACTCCAGCGTCGCGCAGTCGATGCAGCAGATCTTCAACGACGCCAACCTGGCCGAGATCTCCCCCGCCAACACCGGCGTCGCACTCACCCAGGGCGAGAAGTGGGCCAGCGGCACCAAGGTCCGCCCGTTCAAGAGCTACTTCCGCACCGCCACCACCGACGCAGTCCAGGGCCCGTTCGCCGCCCGCTACCTGTACAACGACGCCAAGAAGAGCAAGGTCTTCCTGATCGACGACCAGAAGACCTACGGCGCCGGCCTCGCCGCGACCTTCAAGGGCGAGTTCACCAAACTCGGCGGCACCATCGTCGGCGAGGAGCACGTCAACCCCGACGACCGCGACTTCAGCGCCATCGTCACCAAGGTCAAGAGCTCCGGCGCCGACGCCGTCTACTACGGCGGCGAGTACCCGGCCGCCGGCCCGCTCTCGCTCCAGCTCAAGAACGCCGGCATCGCCGTCCCGCTGATGGGCGGCGACGGCATGCAGAGCGCCGAGTACATCAAGCTCAACCCCAAGAGCCAGGGCGACCTGGCCACCGCCGTCGGCCTCTCCGTCGGAAAGCTGCCCTCCGCCGCCAAGTTCGTCGCCGGCTACGCCGCCGCCGGCTACAAGGACCCGTACGAGACCTACGGCGGCTACTCCTACGACAGCGCCTGGGCCATCATCCAGGGCGTCAAGGCCGTCGCCGCCGCCAACAACGGCAAGCTGCCCGACGACGCCCGCGCCAAGGTCGTCGACGCCGTCCAGAAGGTCAGCTTCAACGGGGTCACCGGCAAGGTCTCCTTCGACGAGTACGGCGACACCACCAACAAGCAGCTCACCGTCTACAAGGTCGACGGCGGCAAGTGGGCGGTGGAGACCTCCGGCACCTTCACCGACTGACCGGGAAACCAGGCCCCGAACCACCCGCGCGGGGGGCGCCGATCCGCCCCCGCGCGGCCACACCCAGCCCGCGCTCACCACGCACTACGGAGGCCGAGCGGTGCACGAACTACCGCAGCAGCTGGCCAACGGCCTGATCCTGGGAGCCCTCTACGGACTCGTCGCGATCGGCTACACGATGGTTTACGGCATCGTCCAGCTCATCAACTTCGCCCACGGCGAGATCTTCATGGTCGGCGGCTTCGGCGCCCTCACCGCCTACCTCGCCCTGCCCGGCGGCACCACCCTCTGGCTCGCCATCCCGCTCATGCTCCTCGCCGGGATCCTCGTCTCCACCCTGGTCGCCGTCGCCGCCGAACGCTTCGCCTACCGGCCCCTGCGCGGCGCCCCCAGGCTCGCCCCGCTGATCACCGCCATCGGACTGTCCATCGTCCTCCAGCAACTCGTCTTCTCCTTCTACCCCAACGCCAAGAAGGCCCGGGTCTTCCCCAGGATCCCCGGCGACCCGCTCCAGATCCTCGGCACCACCATCCAGCGCAGCGACCTCTTCCTGATCGCCGCCGCCCCGATCTGCATGCTCATCCTCGGCTGGTTCGTCACCCGCACCCGCTCCGGCCGCGCCATGCAGGCCACCAGCCAGGACCCGGACACCGCCAAGCTGATGGGCATCGACACCGACCGGATCATCGTCATGGCCTTCGCCATCGGCGCCGCCTTCGCCGCCGTCGCCGCCGTCGCCTACGGACTGCGCACCGGCCAGGTCGACTTCCGGATGGGCTTCATCCTCGGCCTCAAGGCCTTCACCGCCGCCGTCCTCGGCGGCATCGGCAACATCTACGGCGCCATGGTCGGCGGCATCGTCCTCGGCCTCGCCGAAGGACTCGCCACCGCCTACATCCAACACCTGCCCGGAATGCACCTGTTCGGCGGCGGCGCCTGGAAGGACGTCTGGGCCTTCGTACTCCTCATCGTCGTGCTGCTCGTCCGGCCCCAGGGGCTGCTCGGCGAGCGCGTCGCGGACAGGGCGTGACCACCATGAGCAGCACCGAGCCGACCGGCACCACGACCACCCCGGTCCTCCCGATGTCCGCCGGCCCCGCCCGCATCCTCACCCTCGCCGGATCCGCCGGCGCCATCGCCTCCGCCTTCCTCTCCTGGACCTGGACCCCCGACTTCCCCGGCGACCTCACCGTCACCGGCTACCCCGGCGGCCTCCAATGGCTCACCCTCACCGGCGGACTGGTCACCCTCCTCCTCACCCTCGCCCACGCCGTCGGCACCCGCGGCCTGCCCGGACTGCGCTGGCTCAACCCCGGCGACAGCAACAACGGCATCCTCTACGCCGCCCTCGGCACCACCGCCACCACCTGGTTCACCCTGATCGCCATCTCCGCCGAACTCGGCGGACTGGCCAACCTGGAACCCGGCGGCTGGATCGCCGGCGCCACCGCCCTGCTCGCCCTGCTCGGCGCCCTCGGCCTCCCGCTGGACCGCCACCCGCACGGCACCGGCCGGGGCATCACCCGCCACCTCCCACTGCGCCTCGCCACCATCGACCGCCCGCTCCCGGCCCCCCGCGAACTCCCCTCCTGGATCGAGGTGCTGCTCATCATCGCGGCCTTCGCCGCCGGCCTGGTCGCGATCACCTACGGCATCGACACCGACTACGGCGAACTCTTCACCGGCTACCTGCTACTGACCGGCTTCACCGTCACCGCACTCACCAAGTCCGGCCTCATCGCCCGGCTGCGCGCCCTCACCCTCAAACACCGCCCCGTCACCACCGGCGCCGCCTTCGCCGCCGCCGCCGGCTTCCCGTTCACCCAGACCAGCGACCAGTACACCTCGGTCGCCGCCAACATCCTGATCTTCGCCACCGTCGCCCTCGGCCTCAACATCGTGGTCGGCCTCGCCGGACTGCTCGACCTCGGCTACGTCGCCTTCCTCGGCGTCGGTGCCTACGCCGCCGCCCTGGTCTCCGGCTCGCCCGCCTCCCCCATCCACGTCCGGTTCCCCTTCTGGGCGGCCATGCTGACCGGCGCGGCGGTCTCCGTCGTGTTCGGCGTGGTGATCGGCGCCCCCACCCTGCGCCTGCGCGGCGACTACCTCGCCATCGTGACCCTGGGCTTCGGCGAGATCTTCCGCATCACCATGAACAACCTCAACGGCACCACCGGCCCCAAAGTCACCAACGGCTCCAACGGCATCCCGCGCATCCCCGACCTGGACATCCTCGGCTTCGACTTCGGCGCCACCCACACCGTCGGCGGCGTCCAACTCGGCCGCTTCTCCAACTACTACCTGCTGATGCTGCTGGTCACCGCCCTCGTCGTACTGGTCTTCGCCCGGGTGGGCAACTCCCGGATCGGCCGCGCCTGGATCGCCATCCGCGAGGACGAGACCGCCGCCGAAGCCATGGGCATCAACGGCTTCCGGCTCAAACTGCTCGCCTTCGCCCTCGGCGCCTGCCTCGCCGGACTCGCCGGCACCGTCCAGGCCCACGTCAGCTACACCGTCACCCCCGACCAGTACACCTTCGCCGAAGCCCTGCCGCCCAACTCCGCCTTCCTGCTGGCCGCCGTCATCCTCGGCGGCATGGGCACCATCAGCGGACCACTGCTCGGCGCCACCCTGCTCTTCCTCATCCCGAAGAAGCTGGAGTTCCTCTCCGACTACCAACTGCTCGCCTTCGGCATCGCGCTGATCGTCCTGATGCGGGTCCGCCCGGAAGGCCTGATCGCCAACCGGCGGCGGCAACTCGAGTTCCACGAGGCCGACATCCCCGCCCAGGCGGCCGCCACCGAGACCGCCCCCACCAAGGCAGAGGCACGATGACCGACACCCTTCTCGACGTCAGCGGCGTCACCATGCGATTCGGCGGCCTCACCGCCGTCAACGACGTCTCCCTCACCGTCGGCCAGGGCGAGATCATCGGCCTGATCGGCCCCAACGGCGCGGGAAAGACCACCTTCTTCAACTGCCTCACCGGCCTGTACGTCCCGACCGAGGGCACCGTCACCTTCCGGGGCAGCGTCCTGCCGCCCAAACCCCACCTGGTCACCCAGGCCGGAATCGCCCGCACCTTCCAGAACATCCGGCTGTTCGCCAACATGACCGTGCTGGAGAACGTCCTGGTCGGCCGGCACACCCGCACCAGGGAAGGACTCCTCTCCGCCATCCTGCGCGGCCCCGGCTACCGCCGCGCCGAGGCCGAGAGCCGCGAAAAGGCCATGGAACTCCTGGAGTTCACCGGCCTCGCCGCCAAGGCCGACCACCTCTCCCGCAACCTCCCCTACGGCGAGCAGCGCAAACTGGAGATCGCCCGGGCCATGGCCAGCGACCCCGGACTGCTGCTGCTGGACGAACCCACCGCCGGCATGAACCCCCAGGAGACCCGCGCCGCCGAGGAACTGGTCTTCGCGATCCGCGACAAGGGCGTCGCCGTCCTGGTCATCGAGCACGACATGCGCTTCATCTTCAACCTCTGCACCCGCACCGCCGTCCTGGTCCAGGGCCAGAAGATCGTCGAAGGCGACCGGGAGACCGTCCAGAACGACGAACGGGTCATCACCGCCTACCTCGGCGCACCACTCGCCGAGACCGGCCCCGACCAGGCGACCGGCGCCGCCCCGGTCACCGGCACCGACCCCACGGAGGCAGACCAGTGACCGCACTGCTCGAGGTCGAGGACCTCCGCGTCGCCTACGGGAAGATCGAGGCCGTCAAGGGGATCAGCTTCACCGCCAACCAGGGCGAGGTCACCACCCTCATCGGCACCAACGGCGCCGGCAAGACCACCACCCTGCGCACCATCTCCGGCCTGCTCAGACCGACCGGCGGCAGCATCACCTTCGACGGGCAGGCCCTGCACGCCGTCCCCGCCCACCGGATCGTCTCGCTCGGCCTGGCCCACTCCCCCGAGGGACGCCACATCTTCCCCCGGATGACCATCGAGGAGAACCTGCTGCTCGGCGCGTTCCTGCGCCGCGACCCGGCCGGCGTCACCGAGGACGTGGAACGCGCCTACACCCTCTTCCCGATCCTCGGCGAACGGCGCCGGCAGGCCGCCGGGACCCTCTCGGGCGGTGAGCAGCAGATGCTCGCGATGGGGCGGGCGCTGATGTCCCGCCCCAAACTGCTGATGCTGGACGAGCCCTCGATGGGCCTGTCCCCACTGATGATGCAGAAGATCACGGCCACCATCGTCGAGCTCAAGGCCGCCGGGACCACCATCCTGCTGGTCGAGCAGAACGCCCAGGCCGCGCTCTCGCTCTCCGACCACGGCTACGTGATGGAGACCGGCCGGATCGTGCTCACCGGAACGGGCGCCGACCTGCTGCACGACGAGTCCGTCCGCAAGGCGTACCTGGGCGAGGACTGAACGTGCGCGAAGGGCCCGGCCGTTGCTCGACGGCCGGGCCCTCGCCAGATCCGGCTCAGCCCTCGGACTGGGCCTCCTCGGCCTTCTTGCGGTCCTGGGCCTGCCCCTCCTCGATCACGGCCTCGGCCACCGCGGCCATGGTCATCCGGCGGTCCATCGAGGTCTTCTGGATCCAGCGGAACGCGGCCGGCTCGTTCAGCCCGAACTTGGTCTGCAGCACGCTCTTCGCCCGGTCCACCAGCTTGCGGGTCTCCAGCCGCTGGCTGAGGTCGGCGATCTCCTTCTCCAGCGCCCGCATCTCGGTGTGCCGGGACACCGCCATCTCGATCGCGGGGACCAGGTCGCTCTTGCTGAACGGCTTCACGATGTAGGCCATCGCACCCGCGTCACGGGCCCGGTCGACCAGCTCGCGCTGCGAGAACGCGGTCAGCATCAGCACCGGGGCCAGGTGCTTCTGGTGGATCCGCTCGGCCGCCGACAGCCCGTCCAGGACCGGCATCTTCACATCGAGGATCGCCAGGTCCGGCTTCAGCTCCTCGACCAGCCGTACCGCCGTCTCCCCGTCCCCGGCCTCGCCGACGACGGTGTAGCCCTCCTCCTCCAACATCTCCTTGAGGTCGAGGCGGATCAGCGTCTCGTCCTCGGCGATCACAATTCGGGTGATCTGGGGCGAGTCGGTCTCAAGCGCCTGGGGCTGCTCGTCGGCGGTGCTCACGTGGCTCCTCGTTCCGGCGGGGACTGCGTGCACGAGCCTACCTAGACACGGTATGTTTGAGTTCACGCAGGGTCGGGGGCAGCCTTCGAATCTGTGGATGCCCCGGTAGCCCAGTGGTGAGAGGCACGGCGCTCAAACCGCCGACAGCGTGGGTTCGAATCCCACCCGGGGTACTTTTCCTTCGATTCAAAAGCCACTTAGGCTAACCTAACGGTTGGCGATCTTCGCCATTTCAGGTGAAGGTCTTAGCGGTTTGGGTGTGCGCGGCCGCAGGACCACCGAATCTCGCCTACATGTACGACCAGGTGACACGCGAACACGCGGTGGCACTGCACCGCTCAGGTCTGACCTTCAGCGAAGTCAGCCGCTCGACGGGAATCTCACGGTTCGCGATCCGCGAGTGGACCGCCCGAATCACCCCGAGCCCCCGCATGACCGCCGAGTGCCCGGTCAAAGGCGGCAAGGTTCCCCGAGCCGACTACGCCTACCTGCTCGGCCTCTACCTCGGTGACGGCTGCATCAGCGAGGGCCGCCGGGGCGTCCACGCACTCCGAATAGCCTGCGGCAACGTCTGGCCCGGTCTGATCGAGGAGTGCGCGCGGGCCATCGCCTCGGTCATGCCGTACAACAGCGTCAGCCGGGTCCAGGCTCCGGGCTGCACGAGCGTCGTCAGCACCAGCAAGCACTGGCCCTGTCTGTTCCCCCAGCACGGCCCTGGACCCAAGCACCTGCGCCGCATCGCCCTGGCGCCATGGCAGCAACGCATCATGGATACCCGCCCCTGGGAGTTGCTGCGCGGTCTGATCCACTCCGACGGATGCCGGATCATCAACTGGACCACCAGGACGGTCGGTGGCGAGACCAGGCGCTACGAGTACCCGCGCTACTTCTTCACCAACACCTCGACCGACATCGTCCGCATCTTCACCGACACCCTCGATGCCGTCGGCGTGCACTGGAAGGCCGTCAAGCGCCCGAGCGGCGCGGTGAACGTCTCCATCGCCCGCCGCGACTCCGTCGCGCTGATGGACGAGCACATCGGCCCCAAGTACTGACCACGGCGCAGCCCCCGGAGGAGCGGCGCCGTGGCCTCGGCGTCCCCTCTCAGTTGTCCAGTTCCCCCACGTGGTGGACCCGCACAAGGTTGGTGGAGCCTGCCAGGCCGGGGGGTGAGCCGGCGGTGATGACGACGATGTCGCCGCGCTGGCAGCGGCCGAGGCTGAGGAGTTGGGCGTCGACCTGGGCGACCATCTCGTCGGTGGTCGGGACGAAGGGGCCGAGGAAGGTCTCCACGCCCCAGGTGAGGGCGAGTTGGCTGCGGACGGCCGGTTCGTAGGTGAAGGCGAGGACGGGGATGGGCGAGCGGTAGCGGGTGAGCCTGCGGGCGGTGTCGCCGCTCTGGGTGAAGGCGATGAGGTACTTGGCACCGAGGAAGTCGCCGATCTCGGCGGCGGCGCGGGCGACGGCTCCGCCCTGGGTGCGGGGCTTGCCGCGTTCGCTGAGCGGGGGCAGCCCGGCGGCGAGGACTTCGCTCTCGACGGCTTCGAGGATCCGGCCCATGGTCTTGACGGTCTCGACGGGGTACTTGCCGACCGAGGTCTCGCCGGAGAGCATCACCGCGTCCGTGCCGTCGATGACCGCGTTGGCGACGTCGGAGGCTTCGGCGCGGGTGGGCCGGGAGGCGTGGATCATCGAGTCGAGCATCTGGGTGGCGACGATGACCGGCTTGGCGTTGCGCTTGGCGAGCTTGATGGCGCGCTTCTGGACGATGGGCACCTGTTCCAGTGGCATCTCGACGCCGAGGTCGCCGCGGGCGACCATGATGCCGTCGAAGGCGTCCACGATGGCGTCGAGGTTCTCGACGGCCTGCGGCTTCTCGATCTTGGCGATGACGGGGAGGAAGCGGCCTTCCTCGGCCATGATGCGGTGGACGTCCTCGATGTCGTGGCCGGTGCGGACGAAGGAGAGCGCGATCAGGTCGGCGCCGGTCCGCAGGGCCCAGCGCAGGTCGGCGACGTCCTTGTCGCTGAGCGCGGGCACGGAGACGGCGACCGAGGGCAGGTTGAGGCCCTTGTGGTCGGAGACCAGGCCGCCTTCGATGACGATGCAGTGGACGCGCGGGCCGTCCACGTGGGTGACTTCCAGGCAGACCCGGCCGTCGTCCACCAGGATGCGTTCACCGCGGGAGACGTCGGCGGCGAGACCCTTGTAGGTGGTGCCGCAGATCTCGCGGTCGCCGACCACCCCGTCCTCGACGGAGATGGTGAACTCGTCGCCGCGTTCAAGGAGTACGGGTCCTTCGGCGAAGGTGTCGAGCCGGATCTTCGGGCCTTGGAGGTCGGCCAGGACGCCGATGCTGCGTCCCGTCTCGTCGGAGGCTTTGCGGACCCGGCGGTAGCGCTCTTCGTGCTCCAGCTGGGTGCCGTGGCTGAGGTTGAACCGGGCGATGTCCATACCGGCTTCGACCAGGGCCTTGATCTGGTCGTACGAGTCGGTGGCGGGCCCGAGGGTGCAGACGATTTTTGCTCGGCGCATGAGTCAAGAGCGTAGGCATTACCGACGCGTAACAACGACGTTCCGACACGCCTGCCGCATGGCAGTTGGCGAACGATTCGGTTAACTCTTGAAGAGATCTGATGCATCGTGATGTCTCTGGAATCGAACGGGAGTTGAGCACCGAACCCTCACCCGCCGATGCGGTTCCGTGAACGTCTGTTCACCTCCGATTCACCGTCCGGCCGGGTCGCGCTCCGGCTGCGGCGGGAACCTCGGTGGTCCGGGGGGATCCGGAACGGCCGGGCCCAGAGGGAGGGTTGGCGATGAGACGTGCCGGGGGCGTGCTGGCGTCCTTGCTGCTGCTGGCCGGGGTTGCCTTCGCGATACTCCATGAACGGGGCGACACGGACCGGACGGTGACGGTCCGCGGGCTGATCGGGTCCGAGAAGCTGGACTTCTTCAACGACCAGGCGGTCACCGACGAGCTGAAGGCCAAGGGCTTCCGGGTCGCCGTGGAGACCACCGGCTCGTGGTCGATGGCCAGCACCAGCCTGGACGGCTACGGGTTCGCCTTCCCGGCCAGCCTTCCGCCGGCCGAGGAGATCAGGAAGCAGCGGCAGATCTCCACCGAGCCGGTACGGCCGTTCTACTCGCCGCTGGTCATCGTGGCACACTCCCCGGTGGCCGAGCTGCTGGCCAGGAACGGCCTCGCCGAGAAGGGGAGTTCGGGCCTGTGGACGTTCCACATGTCCGACTACCTGCAGGCGGTCAAGGCGGGCCGGAACTGGCAGGACCTCAAGGACGCCAAGAGCCACCCCGACCTCACGGCGCGAGGTACATCAGGACCACCGACCCCTCCACCTCCTCCTCGGGCGCGCTGCACCTGGCCGCCGCCTCCTACCTGGAGAACGGCGGCACGGTGGTCGCCGACGACGCGGCGCTCGCCAGGGTGACGCCGCTGGTGCGGACGCTGACGCAGATGCAGGGCGACCAGAAGACCAGCAGCGACGGGCCGTACCGGGACTTCCTGTCCGGGATCGGCGACCCGCTGGTGCTGGTGTACGAGTCCCAGGTGGCCGCGCTGGTGGCGCAGGGGCGTTCGACGGGCGACCTGGTGGTGCTCTATCCGGATACCACCGTTTCGAGTGACCACACGGTGATCGGCCTGACCCCGGACGGGGACCGGCTCGCCCGGCTGCTGCGCGACGACGAAAGGCTCCGCTCGCTGGAGGCCAGCTACGGCTTCCGCCCGCAGGCCGACCCGGGCGCCTTCACCGGCGCGCTGTCCGGCCGGCAGAGCCCGGCCGTCTTCGCCCCCGACCTGTCGGCGGCCGGGATCCGGCAGGCGCCCGTCCCGGCGGTCGGCATGCTGTCCAAACTGATCGATGCGGCCAAGGGCCGGTGAGGGAAGTGCTGATGAGAGCACGAGCGTTCGGGCGGGGCCTGACCGCCGCCGCGGCACTGGCGCTGCTGCTGGCCGGCTGCTCCGGCGATCCGAAGCCCAAGCAGGAGGATCTGTCGCCCACTCCCGAGGACGGCGTGCTGCGCGTGCTCGCGGGCAGCGAACTCCAGGACATGGCCCCGGTGCTGGAGGAGGCCAGGAAGGCCACCGGGGTCACCGTCCAGTTCGCCTGGACGGGTTCGCTGGACGGTGCCGACACCGTCTCCTCGGGCAAGGCGGACGGCAAGTACGACGCGGTCTGGTTCCCGTCCGACCACTACCTGCGGCTGGACGGCACCGGCAGGTCCAAGCTGGTCTCGGAGACTCCGGTGATGGTCTCGCCGGTCGCGGTGGGCGTGCGCAGCGGGATGCTGGGCGAGCTGGGCTGGGGCGACGGTTCGCAGGTGACCTGGCGTCAGCTCGGTGACGCGGCGGCGTCGGGGAGGCTGACGTACGGGATGGCGGATCCGTCGCGGTCGAATTCGGGGTTCTCGGCGCTGGTGGCGGTGGCCTCGGCGTTCTCGGGTGCCTCGGCGGCGCTCACCGACGCCGATGTGGCGGGGGCGGCGCCGCGGTTGCGGCAGTTCTTCTCGGGCCAGAAGCTGACGTCGGGGTCCTCGGGCTGGCTGGCGCAGGCGTACCAGCAGGCGTACCGGTCGGGTTCGGGCAGCCGGGTGGGTGCACTGGTGAACTACGAGTCGGTGCTGCTGGAGCTGAACAGGACCCTGCCGGCCGAGGAACGGCTGACGGTGGTGCGGCCGGTGGACGGTGTGGTGTCGGCGGACTATCCGCTGTCGCTGCTGTCCTCGGCGGGTCGGCCGGCCCGGGACTCGTTCCAGCGGTTGACGAAGTACCTGCTGCGCCCGGACGTCCAGCAGCGGATCTCGCAGACGGCGCTGCGCCGGCCGGTGACGGCGGAGGCGTCCCCGGCGGCGGGACTGCCGGCGGACCGGCGGCGGGAGTTGCCGTTCCCGGGTACGAAGGCGGTGGCGGACGGTCTGCTGGCGGCGTACCAGAACGAGCTGCGCCGGCCGTCCCGGACGGTGTACGTGCTGGACACGTCGGGGTCGATGGCGGGTGCCCGGTTGGATGCGCTGAAGCGGGCCATGGCGCGGCTGACGGGGGCGGAGGACACCCGGGCGGTGCGGCGGTTCAGGAACCGGGAGGAGGTGACGCTGATCTCGTTCGCCTCGGGAACACCGGAACCGCCTTGCCCGCCGACGCCAACTTCGGGGCGGATCCGGCGGCGGTGCTGACGGCGGAGGTGGGCCGGCTGCTGGCCGAGGTGGCCGGAGGGGCCGTTGAGCCGGCTGCTACTCGGGAGTAATGCATATCTCACCTGTTGGACATGTCGGAAGTCTGTTCGCCGGGCCGTTTACCCGGCAGACTTCTACGCGCGTTTCTCTACGCGCGTCGTCGCATAGTTGACGGTCCGTTCGCCCCACGTTGGAGTCGTCCATGTCCCTGAATCGTCGTGACTTCGTCACCCGCTCGGCCGCCACCGCCGCCGGCGCGGCCCTGGTCGGCGGTGCTCCGCTCGCCGCCGCGAGCCCGGCCGCCGCGGCGAGTGAGGAGCCCTCGGCCGCGGAGCTCGCGAAGCACCCGGTGAAGGAGAGCTTCACCGTGATGGGCACCAGTGACATGCACGGCCGGGTGCTCAACTGGGACTACTTCACCGACGCCGAGTACGACGACGCGGCGCACAACGACGTCGGCCTGGCCAAGATCTCCACCCTGGTCAACCGGGTCCGGACGCAGAAGGGCCACCACCGCACCCTGCTGATCGACGCGGGTGACATCATCCAGGGCACCCAGCTCAGCTACTACTACGCCCGGGTGGAGCCGATCACCGGCAAGAAGCCGCCGAAGCACCCGATGGCCGAGGCGATGAACGCCATCGGCTACGACGCCGCCGCGCTCGGCAACCACGAGTTCAACTACGGCATCCCGACGGTGCGGGCCTTCGAGGAGCAGCTGGAGTTCCCGCTGCTCGGTGCGAACGCCCTGCACGCCAAGAACGAGAAGCCGGCCTTCCCGCCGTACGTGATCCGGGAGCTGTACCTGGGCCGCGGTCGTCCGCTGAAGGTGGGCATCCTGGGTCTGACCAACCCGGGTATCGCGGTCTGGGACAAGGCCAACGTCGCGGGCCAGATGGTCTTCCCGGGCATCGTGGAGATGGCCGCGAAGTACGTGCCGCGGATGAAGGCGGCGGGTGCGGACGTGGTCGTGGTGGCCGCGCACTCGGGCATCGACGAGCCGACCACCTACGGCGACCAGCTGCCCTGGCCGGAGGACGCCTCCGGTGAGATGGCCGCGACCGTGCCGGGGATCGACGCGGTGCTGGTGGGTCACACCCACAAGGAGGTGGCGCAGCGGCTGATCGTCAACAAGAAGACCGGCAAGACCGTGGTGCTGTCCGAGCCGCTCTGCTGGGCGCAGCGGCTGTCCTGCTTCGACTTCGAGGTGGAGTTCAGCAAGGGTCACTGGCAGGTCACCAAGGTGAGCTCGCGGGTGCTGAACACCAACACGGTCCCGGAGGACCCGCGGATCGTCAAGCTGATCGGCGCCCAGCACAAGAAGGTGGTGGCGTACGTCAACCAGGTGATCGGCACCTGCAAGGCCGATCTGTCCATCTCCGAGGCCCGGTTCAAGGACGTGCCGATCATCGACCTGATCGGCCGGGTGCAGGCGGACGCGGTGAAGGCGGCGCTGGCCAAGACCTCGTACGCGAACCTGCCGGTGCTGGCGCAGGCGGCGCCGTTCAACCGGACCGCGCACATTCCGGCGGGTACGGTGAAGCTGCGGGACGCGGCGGGTCTGTACATCTACGAGAACACCCTGGAGGCCCGGATCCTGACGGGTGCCCAGATCAAGGACTACCTGGAGTACTCGGCGAAGTTCTTCGCCCAGCTGGCCCCCGGCGACCCGGTCGACCTGGACAAGCTGACCAACCAGCAGGACACGCCGGACTACAACTTCGACTCGGTGTACGGCGTTTCGTACGACATCGACATCAGCAAGCCGGTCGGTTCGCGGATCACCGGCCTGTCCTTCGACGGCAAGCCGATAGACGCGGCGGCTCAGTTCGTGCTGGCGGTGAACAACTACCGGGCGAACGGCGGCGGCAACTTCCCGCACGTCGCCTCGGCCAAGCAGGTCTGGACGAACTCGGACGAGATCCGCAACACCATGATCGCGTGGGTGAAGGCCAAGGGCGTGATCGACCCGGCGCAGTTCGCCGCGGTCAACTGGCGTCTGGTGCGCGCGGGCGTCCCGCTGTTCTGAGGTTCCGCCGGCCGGTGTCCGGTGCCACCCTCGGGTGGTTCCGGGCACCGGCTGTGATGCTTCCTCAGGCCTCGCAAGTGGCGGGCGTCGTGGAGGTGTCGGGCTTGGTGCAGAGCGGGCCGAGGCCGGTGTCGGCGTTCGGGCGCGTGATGAAGGCGAGCGGCCCGGCGTTGTGCTCGCCGTTGAACGGCGTGGTGCCGGTGAAGCCGCACGCGGCAGCGTCGCTGGGCTTGTTGAACCAGAAGCCGACGTGGAAGGTGTTGGTGGGGTCCAGATTGGCGTCCGGGTCGAAGCCGAAGATCTGGTCGAGCAGGATGGTCCGGATCCTGGCCCGGCCCTTGCCCTGGTGGTCGGTGTGGAGGTCGGTCTGGTACCAGGCCAGGCCGAAGCTCCCGTGGAAGTCCGGGTCCGGATCGCCGTTCGCCAGCTGGTTGCTGCGCTGGACGGTGAACAGGTCGAAGTCCAAGTCGGGCTTGAAACCGCGCAGCTCGATCTCCATGCTGTCGTTCAGCTCGCCGCGGCGGACCTCGGCCTCCACCTTCGGTGTCTGGCCGTCGCCCGCCAGGCACGGCAGGAACTTGGCATTGGGGAACAGCTTGAACTTGGTCGTGTCCTGGTGGCCGACGGACTGCGGCGCAACCGCGTTCGCCGTGCCTGCGCCGACCACGGTGAGCGCGGTGAGGGCGAGGGTGAGTCCGAGGGCTCGGTGCGGGCGCAGCCTGGCGAACAGGGACATGGATGGTCCTCCAGAGGACGAAGAGGCAGAAATCATCACTTTCTGTCGAAAGTGACTCTTTGTGACCACCTCTACCAGTCCGCTTCCCACCGCCTCGCCCGGCGCACACGGCTGAACCCCCTTCGGTAGACCCCTCCCCGCCATCCGGAGCAAGTGGCACCCGCACCGCCGACGACGACGGCCACCACACCGGCCCACACCCCAGGCCAGTAGGCTGAGGCACCGTCACTTAGGCCACGAGCACCGGGATGCCTGATGTCCGCTGTCCTCAGCACCGAGCGCCTGACCGTCCGCCAGTGGCAGGCCACGGACCGGGAGCGGGCCTTCGACCTGTACTCCCGCACCGAGGTGACCCGTTGGCTCGGCCGCACCCGCACGATGGCGCAACTCGCGGACGCGGATGCCCTGATCGAGCGGTTCCAGGGGCGCTCGATGGATCCCCGGTACGGGGTCTGGGCGGTGGAGCGGCGGGACACCGGCGTGGTGGCGGGTTCGGTCCTGCTGGTGCCGTTCCCGGACGGCGACGGCGAGGTGGAGGTCGGCTGGCACTTCCACCCGGACTCCTGGGGCAGCGGCTTCGCCACCGAGGCCGCCCGCGCGGCCGTGGCCAAGGGCTTCGCCGACGGGCTGGCCGAGGTCTACGCGGTGACCCACCCGGACAACCACCGTTCCCAGGCCGTCTGCCGCCGCCTCGGCATGACCCCGCTGGGCCGTACCGACCGCTGGTACCGGAGCGAGCTGGAGGCCTTCCTGCTCACCGATCCGAACTGACTGCCAGTCTCCCGAAAGGGCGCGCCCGGTGTCCCGGGTACGGCAGGATAACCGCCATGCGCCGCACGTCAGTTACCAGCAGCTCCGCGATACCCAGCCGGCTCGGCAGGCTCACCGCTACCGAACGCCGGCTCTGGCGGGCCTTCCCGCACGGCGAGCTGGTCGATCTGCGTACCGGCGACTTCGGCGCGGACGATCCGGCCGGGGCCGACGGGTGGCCGGCCGAGCGGTCCGTGCGCGGTGAGGTGATCGCGGCGCTGCTGCTGGGCGCCTGCCCGACCGTGGCGGGGGCGGTGGCGGCGGTGCGGCTCGCCGGGGCGCGGATCTCCGGTGGGCTGCGCTTCGACCACGGGCAGGTCGCGCCGCTGCTGCTGCTCCGGGGCTGCCGGTTCGAGGGGCCGGTCGTGTTCGACGGCGCGGTCACGGAGTCGATCGACCTGAGCGGTTCCCGTCTCACCACGCTCAGCGCGGCCGGCGCGCAGGTGCGCGGCACCCTGGACCTCAGCGACACCCGTATCACCGGGACCGGCGCAGGTGAGAGCGAGGGCGAGGAGGACGCACGCACCGTCCGCGCCGACGGCATCCGCGTCGAGGGCGGCCTGCTCGCCGAGAAGGCCAAGGTGGAGGGCTCGTTCAGCCTGATCAACGCACAGATCGACGGCCGGGTGAACCTCATCGACGCCGAGCTGGTCGGCCGGGGGGCCGGCGGCGAGTCACTCAACGCGGGCGGTATGCGGGTCGGGCGCAGCCTGATGGCCCAGCGGCTGCGGACCGAGGGAGCGCTGCGGATACCCGGTGCGCACATCGGCAGTTCGCTGTACCTGACCGGCGCCCGGCTGGACGGCCGCGGCCACTCCGCGCTGCACGGCGACTCGCTCACCGTGGTCAGCTACTCCTTCTTCAGCCCGCACGAGACCGGAGCGGGCAAGCAGCCCTTCACGGCGATCGGCACGGTACGCCTGCCGGGCGCGAACTTCGGCAGCGGGCTGACCTTCAGCGGCGCCCAGCTCACCCCGACCCCGGGCGGGCCGGCCCTGCGCGCCAACCGGATGCAGGTCGCGGGCAGCCTCCACCTGGGCAAGGGATTCCACACCGACGGCGAGATCCGGCTGACCGGAGCCCGCGTCACCGGCCACCTCGACCTGGAGGGCATGGACAGTCCCAGGGCCCTGCTCACCCTCTACGCGGCGTCCGCCGCGGGCGGCATCAGCGACACGGCCGAGTCCTGGCCGGGCCGGCTGAACCTGGACGGCTTCGCCTACGGCCCGTTCAGCCGGTACGCCGACGCGGCGGACCGGCTGAACGTGATCAGGCGCCAGGTCCGGCGGTCCGACCCCGCCCGGACCGGCGGTTTCCGCGCCCAGCCGTACGAGCAGCTGGCCGCCTACTACCGCTCGCTGGGCAACGACGGCGAGGCCAGGACCGTCCTGCTGGCCAGGCAGCGCGCGGTACGGGCCGAACTCTCCTTCCCGCGCCGCCTCCCCGGCTACCTGCTGGACCTGCTGGTCGGCTACGGCTACCGCCCGCTGCGGGCGTTCGGCTGGGCGATCGGCCTGCTGGTGGCGAGCAGCGTCTACTTCGGCCGGGTGCACCCGCAGCACGTCAGTGCGGACAGCGCCGCGACCTTCAACCCGGTGCTGTACGCCGCCGACCATCTGATCCCGGTGGTCCGCTTCGGTCAGTCGGACGCCTGGCAGTACCACGGCGTCCCCGCGGTGGTCACCGTGGTGCTGACCGTCCTCGGGTGGACCCTGGGCATCGCCATCGCCGCGGCCGCCGCCCGGACCTTCAACCGCAACTGACGCGGCCGGCTACACCCGGTGCCCGCGCCGGCCGCGCGGACGGGTGAGCCGGAACCGGTCCACCGGCAGCAGCTCGCCGTACGGCCCGGTGACCGCGTAGTACGTGACGGCGATCGAGGTGTTGCCGCCCCGGACGCCGGGGTCGACCTCGAAGGCGGCGAAGCCGTAGGAGTGGTCGGCGTCGCGGAAGGCTGACCAGGGAGCGTCCTCGATCACGTACTTCGGCGGCCGCTTGCCGGTGGCGGAGTCCACCGGGCCGACCCCGGTGATCACCCGGCAGCGGGCGGGGCTGTAGAGCAGCTGGTTGGAGGGCGCCGAGGTGCCGCCGCCGCCGATCACCATGTGGACGGTGCCCTTGCTGGTGTCGATCACCTCGGTGTCGGTGGCGACCGGGATCGGGGTGCGGGTGTCGGTGGGCTGCTGACCCCGGATCGGCTGGGAGCGCTCGTAGTGGTGCTCGTGGCCGCAGACCACCAGGTCCACCCCGTACTTGTCGAACAGCGGCACCCAGGTCTCCCGGATCCCGAGGTCGGCGCCGTTGAACTTGTCGGCCGTGGAAATCACCACCTGGTGCATGCAGACCACGATCCAGTCGATCTGCGGGTCCGCGTTCGCCGCCGCCAACTGGGCTTCCAGCCACCGCTGCTGGGCTCCGCCGGAGTAGCCGTGCACATAGGAGTTGCCGCCGTCCTGGTAGGCGACGTCGTCGTTGTTGAGGCTGATCACCCGGACCGAGCCGGCGGTGAACGCGTACCACAGGCCACGCAGTTGCTCGTCCGCGCCGGCCTCGGGGAGGCTGAAGTACGCCTGGTAGGCGCCGTACCCGATCGAGCCGTTGCCGAGCTCGTTCTCGTGGTTCCCGGCGGCGGGCATCCACGGACGGTGGCGGGCGGAACGGGAGTTGTTCTCGAACCAGTCCGACCAGGTGCGCACCCGGTCGCCCGACAGGTTGGCGTAGCAGAGGTCGCCGTTGACCAGGTGGAACAGCGGCGCGATCCGCTCGACGCCGGCCGTGGTGTCACCGGCCGCCGGGCTGCCGAGGTTGTCGTTGACCCAGCCGCCTGCGGTCTGCCGGCCCAGCGTCGGCGTGCCCTGGTCCCCGAAGCTGGTGAAGGTGAAGGCGCCCCGGCCGCGCGGTGCGGTCCGCACCGTGCCCAGCTCCGGTGCCGCGCCGTCGTGCAGGGCCGCGTAGACGTAGTCGGTGTCCGGCTGCAGCCCGCCGATCCTGGCGTGGTGGACCTGCACCTCGGTACCCGACTTGGCGTCCCGGTAGGTGGTGGTCCGAGCCTGCTCGGTCCGGCCGAAGCCGCCGTGCGCCGTACCGAGGAGCACCCTGGGGCGGGCCACCGAGGCCGTGGTGTGCCAGGAGACCACCACCTCCCGGGAGGCGTCCGACCCGAACTGCAGGTGCAGACCGGACACCCGGGGCGCGCCCAGCCGCCCCGGCCGCGACCACAGCAGCGGACCCGGCGCGGCGGGCTCGGCGGCCGCCGTCCCACCGCCGAGCGCCACCGCACCACCGAGGCCGACCCCGGTGGCACCCGCTAGAAGACCACGCCGGCTGACACTCTTCACTGAACTCATGACCGGTCAGCCTGCGCCCGGAAGGTGAACGCCGCCGGATCCCCGACATGAACAGCAGCGCGCCCAGGGCGCGGGAGCGCTCGGCCGCTCCCGGGAGGCGCTCCGGTCGCCGGACGGCTCCGTCGGCCCGGTGCGCGGCGAGCCCCGTTGACCGGCGCCGCCGAACAGTGCTGACCTGGCCTGACGCCGAGGCCGGACGAACGGACCGGCCCGGTGGGAGGCAGGATGCCGTACTCCGGCAGTACCCGGCGCGGACAGTGGCGCGCCCGCTTCGTCGAGACCCGCACCCGGCAGGCCGAGGCGGGCGCCCGCCGGTGCGCCCGGTGGCGCCGTGAGGGTGCCGAGCGCTGCCGGCGGTGGGCGCGCGAAGGCTCCCGGCGGCCGGGCGAGTTCGCGCCGCCGTCGTGGTTCTGGATGGCCATGCCGTTCGGCATCGCCTGGTACCTGGTCCTCGGCTGGGCGGGCGAGGCGTGGTACCGGTCGGCCGGCCTGGTGTACCGGGCCGCCGCCCGGGCCTGGTACGGGGTGCTCACCGTCGCGGCCGGCCTCGGCTGGTGCATCCGGCGGATCCGGTGACCCCTCGCCCGCCCCTGAGCGCGCCACCTGGACGCGGCACCCCGGCCTCGCCATGATCGGCATGCCGTCAATCGTCCGAGTACAGAGCGAGTGCGGGAGGTGCCCCGGTGGCCGCTGCCGGATTGTCCTTCGATGTGGTGCACATCGAGAAACCGGACGACGTCAATGTGATCGTCGGTCAGGCGCATTTCATCAAGACCGTGGAGGACCTGCACGAGGCACTGGTCGGGGTGAGCCCGCACCTCCGCTTCGGCATCGCCTTCTGCGAGGCCTCCGGCGCCTGCCTGGTCCGCAGGTCCGGCAACGACGACGAACTGGTACGGGTGGCGGTCGCCGGGGCCCGGGCGATCGGCGCCGGGCACTCCTTCGTGATCATGCTGCGCGAGGGCTACCCGGTCAACGTCCTCAACTCCGTCAAGGCCGTGCCCGAGGTCTGCGGCATCTTCTGTGCGACAGCCAACCCCGTCGACATCCTGCTCGCGGCCACCGAGCGGGGCCGCGGCGTGATCGGCGTCATCGACGGAGTACCGCCGGTCGGGGTCGAGACCGACGCTGACGCGGCCGACCGGCACGGACTGCTGCGCCGCATCGGCTACAAACTCTGAGTAGGGTCGGGGACTGGCGCGGTGGCTGATGCTCCGTTTCCAGTCCCCGCCGCTTCAAACCGTGCATGCGGTTCTCCCGCACACGGCTTTCCGACATCGTTCACCAGCTGGCATGCGCCGTCGCCCCGCGCACGTTCCCGGTCAGGCGGTAGACCCCGAGCCGACTGATCCACCCGTAGGTGTAACGGGTGGTCCAGTTCCGGCTCGCGAGTCCGTGTTTCCGGCTGGCGAAGATTGCCAGCCGCTCGTGGACGTAGCCGTCGACCGCGTTGAACTTCCGCCCGCTGTTGCCGTTGCGGAAGTACGCTGCCCAGCCACGCAGGACCGGGTTGAGATCGGCGACCACATCGGCCACCGGCCGCTCGCTCCGGGACCTTGAGGTGGCCGCGCGAATCTTGTCCCGCAGCACCCCCAACGCCCGTGGCGAGGGCCAGCGTTGCAGGTAGAACCTGCCCCGCCACTTCCACGACTCCACCTTCCGGTGGTGGAATCCGAGGAACTCGAAACCCTGCCCACCCCGGGTGAGGCAGACGATGCCGGACTTCTCCGGATGCAACCGCATCCCGAGCCCGCCCAACACCTCGGCCGCCAGCTCACGCGCCTGCTCGGCACGCTGCCTGGTCGGCGACAGGACCACGAAGTCATCGCAGTAGCGCACCAACACCCCAACCGCCCGCCGCGTGTCTGCCACGCCTCATCAAGGACATGCAGGGCCACGTTGGCCAGCAACGGGGAAATCGGTGAGCCCTGCGGGGTTCCCGCCCCAGTCGGGGAGGTCACCCCACCCTCCAGCACTCCCATCCGCAGCCACGCCCGGATCAGCTTCAGCATCTGACGGTCCACCACGCGCCTCGCCACCTGAGCGACGAGTGCATCGTGATCAATCGTCCCGAAGCAGTCCCGGATATCAGCCTCGAACACCCACTCCTGCCGCTGGTTCGCCGCGACGCGCACAGCCTCGCACGCGTCGATCGCGGACCTCTTGGGCCGGAAGCCGTAGCTCGCGTCGGTGAAATGAGCCTCGAAGACCGGTTCGAGAACCAGTTTCGCGGCCGTCATCACCACCCGGTCCGCCACAGTGGGGATCGACAGCGGCCGTAACTCCCCCGGCCGCCCCGGCTTGGGAATCTGGACCCGCCGCAGCACCGACGGACGATACGTATGCGTCCGCAGTCGATCCGACAGATCCTGGAGGAACTCATCCACCCCCGAGGCCGCCACCTGGTCGACGCTCACGCCGTCCACCCCGGGGGCGCCCCGGTTCGTGCTCACGCTGGACCATGCCCGCCACAAGACGTCCATGCGGTGGACGTGGCCGTACAGGGCATGGAACCGGCGCTCGGGTTCTTGCTCGGCACAGCGGTAGAGCGTCCACTGCAAGGCTCGGACCTTGTCCAGAGGACGCCGCTCACCGCGGCCTGTGTCCTCCCGGCGGGCGGACATAGCCGTTCCGACACTCACCCGGGCCCCTCCTTGTTCGTGTCACGCATCGATGAAGCAGGGGCCCTTCGCTCCTGACGGGTTGTGTTGTCCCGCCGATCGGCACTACTACGACCCCCTCCGACTGCCTCTCGGCAGCCCGCCACTTCCCGGTTCCGCCGGTTATAGGCGAGCCAGAACGCGACATCGGGCTGATCACCCACACGATGTCAAGCTGACTGCCCGGTGCAGACGACGGGACGGCGATGCGCGCCCAGCGCCGCCGCGAGGTCGACCGACGCTGGCTGGTGCGGCTCGTCATCCAGCGGCTGTCTCGTTGCTTCCGTAGTGGACGGCGACGAGCGCCCCCGCGGCGGCCACCGCAGGGCGACCGCCCGCCCGATCCCGCGCGAGCCGCCCGTCACCAGCGCGGTCCTGCCGTCCAGTTCCCCCACGATCACTGCTCCTCTCGTGTTGCCCCGGCCGAATCCGGGACCTATCCCGAGTAGATTCGAAGTTCCGCCCCGCCAAAGGAACGAAGGTGCCCAAGATCAGTTTGTGACGACCGACCTGAACACCCTCTTGATCGCACAGTACGTGAAGACCGAGTGCGAACCACGAGGCTCTGAGCTGTACCGAATGGGAGCGGAAGACCTTCATCTCCCTTCCGCCGTAGCGGTGGGGTGAAGCCCGCCCGCGAGCCCCGGGCGACAGCCGCCGGCTCAGCGGCTCGGGTCGGCCGCGGCGGCGAAACCCTTCACGGCCCGCTTCGGGGCCGGCCCGGCCCTGCGGGGCTTGGGCGCGGGCTCCGGCAGGCGGGCCAGCCTCCCGCTGATCATCGACGCCGCGCGGCTCACGGTGTCGGACAGCAGGGGGATCAGCTTCGCGTCCAGGGCGGTCACCGCGACGGCGGCCACTACCTGGCCGGACGCAGAGCGCACCGGAGCCGCCACGCACGACAGCGAATCCACGCACTGCTCGTAGTCGAACGCGAGCCCCCGCTCCCGGACCCCGGCGACCTCGCGCGCCCAGGAGGCCTCCGTCCACCCCGCCGGCCGCTCCGGCACCGGGGCGGCCGCCGCCAGGACTAGTTCGGCCGCACTGCCGGGCGGCAGAACGACCCCGGAGCGCAGCGGGAAGACCTCGTCCACCTCGCCCCGCATGCCCCCGACGACGATGATGTGTCCCGCTTCGGGCACCGACAGGCTCAGGCTCGCCCCGCCGCTGACCGCCGCGAGTTCCCGTAACGGCTGGGCCGATGCGGCGCGCAGCGCGCGCGCCGGATGCCAGGCCTGCCCGAGCCGGAACGTCCGCGGGCCCAGCCGGTAGCGGCCTTCATGACTCTGCACCGCGCCCAATGAGACTAGCTGCCCGAGCAGCCGGTGGGCGGTGGCCTTCGGCAGCGCGGCGTCACTCGCCAGCCGGGTCAGCCCCACCTCGTCGTCGTGCGCGAGTACCTCCATGAGTGCGAACGCGCCTTCCAGCACGCCGCGTCCCTCAGCGCCGGATCTCGCCATGAGGGTCCCCCTCTCATGCCGGGCCGTCGATCGGACGGCCCCACAATTCCCCGTTTGGACCAGGACAGTTGGGGTTTCGGAATGGTTCCCCTCAGTCACCGGTCGTTGAATCGCGCCACTGTGTTTTCTCGTCAAGGGACGGAACGCCCCGCGGCCGGCGGCTGCGGGCAGGCGCCCCTGACCGTCACCACCGTCGGCGCGCACGACGGCGTACGCGTGATCGCCCCGGGCCAGCGACCTCGACTTCGACACCGCCGCCACGCTGCGCGCCTCACTGTTCGACGCTGTCACCGCGAGGAACACCGCCGTCGCACGGCAGTACTTCGGGCGG
This sequence comes from Kitasatospora cystarginea, assembly GCF_039533515.1. Taxonomy (NCBI): domain Bacteria; kingdom Bacillati; phylum Actinomycetota; class Actinomycetes; order Kitasatosporales; family Streptomycetaceae; genus Kitasatospora; species Kitasatospora cystarginea. The sequence goes on from NZ_BAAATR010000009.1 coordinate 213,136, forward strand.
CGCGGGCGTGGGTGGTCCGGCGGTTTTGTCGAGAAAGCCTCAGCGGCTCAGGCGAGCGTCACCCCCAGTGCTCCAGAAGGCTATCCACGGCCGTATGTTTGCCGCACCTTCACGAGTGCACGATTGAGAGCCGCCGCACCTTCACCAACGCACAGCCTTCACCGCCGCCTTGGTGGCCCTGCACGGCCTTCAACGCCAGTTGACCTGGTTCTCCTCAGTCACCGGTCCGTTGAATGGACCCGATCGTTGCCCGCTCGCGGTGATCGCGCCACTGTGTCTCCTAGTCAAGGGACGGAACGCCGGAGCTCCTGCGGAGGTTAGGCGGCCGTCCACCCACAGCAAACGAGGAGGCACATATGAGTTCCATCAAGACGAGCGCCAAGCAGTTCAAGTACGTCATGGGTGCGCTGACGGCGGTCTTCTTCGGCGCTTGTTCGGCCAGCTGACGTAAATCCCGGGGGTGGGGGCGGCGAGCCGCCCCCACCCCTTCGTCCTGTTCGAGGTGCGAAGGAGGCATCAGTGCTGGAGACCGCTGTCCGGCAGGTACGGGTGGCCACGGCGATGGTGTTCGGCCGGCGGCTGAACGTACGGGCCGTGGAACGGCTGGTCGCCGACGCGCTCGTCACACTGGAGGAGTTCGGCTCGCTCGGCGATGACGTCGACGAACTGGCCGACGGACCGTTCACCGATCCGGCCGAGCGCCGAGACCTGCAGAACCGGGCGCTCCAGCGCACCGTGCGCAGGCTCGCCACCCGCTCGCCCTTCTACCGGGAACGGCTCGCCGGCGTGGACCCGGCCGGGATCACGACCGAGACGCTCACCCGCATCCCGGTGACCCGCAAGGCCGACCTGATTGCCCGCCCCGCCGACTTCCTCTGCAGCGCCCCGTACCTGGTGACGCAGACCACCGGCACCACCGGCGCGCCGGTCCAGATCTGGCTCTCCCGCTACGAGATGGAGCTGTGGCCCGCCCTGATCGCGCTGTCCCTGGTGCTCCGCGGCGACCTCGGCCCCGGCGACCGGATGCAGATCAACCTCAGCTCGCGGGCGACCGCCGCCGTACAAGAGGACGTCGAGGTGTGCCGCCTCGCCAACGCCGCCTGTCACGTCGTGGGACAGGTCCCCCCCGAGGAGTCCGTCGAGCACCTGCTCGGCCGCTCCGGCCCCCAGCCGACGGTGCTCACCGGAAACCCCAGCTACCTCGCCCGCATGGTGAGCGCCGCCCGCGAACGCGGATACGGGCCGCACGACTTCGGGCTGCGCGCGGTCTACGCGGGAGGGGAGATGCTGTCACGCAACCTGGCGGCCGCCTTCCGCGAGACCTTCGGCGCACGCACCATCGGCGACTCCTTCGGAATGACCGAGCTGCTGCCCGTCAGCGGCCGTACCTGTACCCACCATCACCTGCACATCGACCCCAACATGGGGTACACGGAGGTCCTCGACCTGGAGACGGGCGAGCCCGCCGGGCCCGGCCGCCTCGGCGAGCTGACGGTCACCCCGTACTTCCCCTACCGGGAATGCATGCCCGTCCTGCGGTACAACACCGGTGACGTGGTCCGCACCCTGGACGGCGAGCCCTCCTGTGAACTCGCCTCGGTCCCCGCGGTCTCCCACATCCTCGGCAAGGCCGGACAGCTCTACCGCACCGCCGACGCCATCGTCACCCCGCGCGACATCGTGGAGGCGCTGGACGGCACCCCCGGCCTGCCGTGGCCGCTGCGCCACCGGGCCGAGGTCACCGCCCGGGGCCGGCTGCAGGTGGAGGTCGCCTCCAAGGAACTCGGCACGGCCGACGTGACCGAACGGCTGCGGGCCGAGGGCATCGACGCCGACGTCACCGTCCTGCCGCTGGACGACGCGGAAGCGGCGCTGCGCTTCCCGCTCCGCTGCGACCTGCTGGAGCACACCTTCACCCGGAGCCACGCATGACGGTCTTCTTCCAGCTCGCGGTCAGCTGCACCCTGGCCCTCGCGGTGTGCGTCGGCGCCGTCGGCTACTTCCGCACCGTCCGCACCCCCCGGCCGCCGATCGGCGTCTTCAACGGCGCCGACATCATCCTGATGATGGGCTTCGTCCTGGCACTGCCGTACCTCTACCTGGCGCTGCCCGGTACGGTCCTGCCGGTGGTGCTCGCGGTGGCCTTCGCGGGCGGGCTGTCCGTCGGCTACCAGCCCGTCATCGGTGACGGACGGCTGCGCTGGGCGCTGATCGCCGCGCTGATCGCGGCCGTGTTCGGCGCCCACCTCGCCTTCGGCGACACCGCCGCGCCGTACTGGATCGCCAACAGCTGCGTCGTCGGCCTGGTCGTCGTCTCCGCCACCAACATCAACGTCCAGGGCGGGATGCGGCTGAAGAACGTCGCGTGGTTCCTGCTCGCGCTCACCGCCTACGACGCGTTCTTCGCCTGGGTCGTCCCTCTGACCGAGGAACTGTCCGACGCGATCCAGGGCTACCCCTTCGCCCCCGCGGCCGGGCTGCGCATCGGGGAGGACCTCGGCGCCGTGCTCGGCATGGGCGACCTGCTGGCCTACGCCCTCTTCACCACCGCCGCCTACAAGGCCTACGGAAAGGCGGGGCTGCGCACCGGGATCGTGCTGGTCGTGCTCTTCGGCGCCGTGGCCCCGGTGGCCACCCTGCACATCGTCGGCGCGGTCACCGGGCACCCCGCGGCGCTGATCCCGGCCCAGGTGTTCTTCGGCCCGGCGGCCTTCGCCGGCCACCTGCTCCTGCGCCGCCGGGGCCCCGAGCGGCGGATGGCCGAACTCGTGTTCCGCCGCGACCGGATCGGAACCCCGGGGCGGCGGCCGGCCCGCAGGTCACGGGACCTGGTGGCCCTCGGTGAGCACGGCCCGGTGGGGCGGAGCGAGGGCTTCACCCCCTAGCGCCAGGATCCGCTGGGCCACCCGGATCGCGACGCCCTCGAAGGTCCGCCCGCCGTGTTGTTCCAGGTCGAGCTGCCCTTTGAGGGTGTCGTTGACCGACTCGATGAGCTGGCGGACCTGCTTGAGCATCGGCTCGCCGAACCGCTGCTTCTCGCGCTTGAACGACGGCCGCAGCAACTCGATGCCCAGCTCGGCGAGTTCCCGCTCTAAAGCCTTCGAGGCGAAGCCCTTGTCGGAGATGAGCACGAGGCCCCCGCGGCGGGCGACGAGCTCCGCATCGACTTCGAGCATCGCGCCCAGCACCTCCCGCTCGTCCAGCGTCGGGTTGGCCAGCGCCCACAGGATCGGCATGCCGGTCGGCGTGCACACCAGGTACAGACGCAGGCCCCAGAAGAAGCGGGGGTGGGAGGCGCAGTAGCCATAGCCGGCCCAGCCGGCCAAAGGTCGGAGCGTTGAACGGTCGGGCGTGACATGCCGCACGGCACCGGCGTGGAGTCGGTGATCCACACCGTGTCCGTCCAGAAGTCGCTGTCCCGGGCCAGCTCCCGGATCACGCGCTTGACCAGCGGCAGAGCTGAGCGGAGCCGCTTGTTGTAGCCCGCCCTCTGGGGCAGGTAGGGGAACATGCCGGACAGGTGCTTGTGGGCGTAGCGCAGCCAGCGGGCCTCGGAGTGGTAGCCGAGCAGGGCCTGGGCCACTGCGAGGCAGACGAGTTCGGAGTCGCTGAGCAGAGGCGGGCGGCCCAGCCATCGCGTTCCTCCTATCTCGTCGGTGAGGTAGGCCCGTGGGCGCGGTGCCGACGTCTCCGTCGGTCGTCTCCCTCGGGCCCCCTCCCGCACCCGGCGTGCGAATTGCTCCGCACCGGGCGCTCCACGTGTCTTGACCGTTGGTCAGCCGCCTGCTGTTGCTTCGGGGTCCACGGGGTCGGGATGTCGCTTCCGCGGTAGCGGTAGCGTTCCACTGCGACACTGGATGCGCCGGTGAACACGACCCCGTTGTGGGCGAACCGCCACCCCTTGTCACAGAAGCGGTTGCGGAGTTCCTTCATCCCGAGCCGGTGTTTCCCTGTGTACTTGGCGCGGATCCACCGCATCAGCCGGCCCCACGCGTGGGAGTCGACCGCGGTGAAGATCGCCTTTGACACCCCGTGTCGGAAGAAGTTCGCCCATCCCGCCAGGCTCCGGTTGACGCTGCGAAGCAGCTCGTCCAGCTCCATGTGGCGGGTCGATCTGTACGTCTGCTCCCGTACCGTGTCCTTGATCGACGCGATGGCCTTCTTGGACGGTTTGGTGTAGACGTAGTGCTTTGTGGTTCCTCGCTTCCGTTGGCGGCGGATGTTGTGTCCGAGGAAGTCGAAGCCCTCGTCGATGTGGACTACCCGGGTCTTCTCCGGTGCCAGCTGCAGCCCCAACGGGGCGAGTACGGCTGCCACCTCCTCGCGCAGGCTCTCGGCGTGGTGGCGGTTTCCTGAGACCACCAGGACGAAATCATCCGCGTAGCGGATGATTCGCCAGTTGCCGAGGCCGTCCTTCTTGCGCTTGGATTTAGCTTGATCTTTAACCTGTGCGGCCGTAGTGCTGGTCGAGCGTCTCGGCGCGTTTGACGGTCTTTCCCGGTGTGTGGCGGGGTGCTCTCGCTCGGTT